>NZ_KV797642.1:23311-82661 GCF_001809415.1 Rothia sp. HMSC058E10
GGTGGTTACCAGTTCTGGTAACCACCCCGCCTTTCGCCTATAAGACAAACACGTACGCAGGTTTTATAGCTGACCGTTATCGCGCGCCATCTGCTGCAGGCGGGCGATGCGTTTATCCATCGGTGGGTGAGTAGACATGAGGTTCTTCAGGCCACCGAAGGGGTTCGCAATCATAGAGGCCGAAGTATTCACAACCTGCTGATTCTTGGGATCCATTGGGTAGAGCGAGACACCCTTCTCCAACTTATTCAGGGCGGAGGCAAGTGCAATCGGATCGCCCGTGAGCTTTGCACCGTCTTCATCGGCATCGTATTCGCGGGTACGGCTGATAGCCATCTGAATAACCGCCGTAGCAATGGGAGCCAGAAGCGACATCAGGATTATACTCAAGAAGTTTCCGCCGCCGCGCTCACGGTTCCCGCCCATCATGGAGCCAAAGCCAACAATCTGCGCCGCCGCCGTAATCAGGGTTGCGATACCGGCTGCCACCGAGCTTGTAAGAATATCGCGGTTGTAGACGTGCATGAGCTCGTGCCCTAGCACACCGCGCATTTCGCGTTCGTCAAGAAGCTGCAAGATACCCTCGGTACAGCAGACGGCGGCATTGCGCGGGTTGCGCCCGGTCGCGAAGGCGTTTGGAGTCTGGGTGGGTGCCACATATAGGCGCGGCATAGGCTGACCGGCGCGCGAGGAAAGTTCCTCGACGATGTCATACAGAACCGGAACCTCCTCGCGGGTAACGGCATAGGCGTTCATGGAACGCAGCGCGAGTTTATCGGAGTTCCAGTATGAATATGCAACGGTACCCAAGCTCACAAGGGCGAAACCCCAGATAAAAATTGAGCTGCGGAAGTATGTTGAAAGGCCGCCGCCGATAAGCATCAGCAGACCGACCATGCCGCCCAGCAGAAGGGCGGTCTTAAGCCCGTTATAGTGTTTGTGCATTGCGTGTACCTTTAGAAATCGTGTTGCCGTGAACGTATTAGATTACAGCATACGGGATATATATATGAGGCAGACATCCAGATTCGCCACCAGCGTGTATTTCGTATTCTCGCATCCACAGGTTCCTCGAATGCGAGCAAGGTCACATGAAGTCTCGAAGTGTTCTGTTATCCCCCAGAAATTCGCAGTTTTAGCGACATAGTGTCATGGTGAAAGTACCCCGAACACGACTCTTATTATGAATTTATCGTAATTGTAATTGTGAAAAAGTCAGATTAACGGTAGAGTATTGTTCATGACCGAACCCCTAGATACGAACGCACACCCGGAACCCGAGCACCCTCTTCACGGATGCTCCCACACCGGCGTGCTACCGTTGGCAGCAGAATCCGCGACCGAACTTCTCACGGAATCTTGGTCGCAAAACTTGCGCGCTAAGGGGCGCAGGGTCACGAAACAGCGGCTTGCTGTTCTACGTGCGGTTCAGGCTCATCCCCATGCCAATGCCGAGGAAATAGTTACCGCTGTGCGGCAAGAGATTCCTACCATTACCGTGCAGTCGGTGTATGTGATCCTCACGGATCTGACGAATATCGACATGCTGCGTAAGTTTGAGCCGCCGGGAACCCCAGGGCTCTATGAGACTCGCACGGGCGATAACCATCACCACGCATTCTGCATTCGCTGCGGAAAAGTTCAGGATGTAGACTGCGCTATCGGCTCAGCGCCCTGCCTAACTCCCAGCGACTTCCACGGCATGGCGATTATCAGCGCAGATGTACTGTATCGAGGCGTCTGCGCAGACTGTCAAACTGAGGCAGAAGCAGAACTGGCGAAGAGCCAGGTGCAAGCCGCAGCGAGCGTTCAGCACTAACGAACCACATTCCCACACCTTACTCCGGGCGTGAAACAGCGCCTCGGTGTTCGTTAGCTGCACCCTAAAACAGGAAGAATGCTCGTCGAAAACCACATAGCATCACCAAAAACACAGGGAGAAGCAAATATGTATCAGACCCCGCAGAACCCCATTCATCCCGGTTCTTACACCACCACGAGCACTGGCACGCCGGTGGCTTCAGATGATCATTCGCTCACCGTGGGAGCCGATGGTCCCATCGTTCTGCACGATGCTTACGCTGTTGAAAAGCTCGCTCAGTTCAACCGTGAACGTGTGCCCGAGCGTGTGGTGCACGCAAAGGGAACCGGCGCATACGGCTACTTTGAAACCACCGAAGATGTTTCGCAGTACACCCGTGCGGCGCTCTTTCAACCGGGCGTTAAAACCGAGCTACTGATTCGTTTCTCGACCGTGGCGGGCGAATCCGGCTCCCCCGATACCTGGCGTGACCCACGCGGTTTCGCGGTGAAATTCTACACCACCGAAGGCAACTACGACCTGGTAGGCAACAACACTCCTATCTTCTTCATTCGCGATGCCATCAAGTTCCCCGACTTCATCCACTCGCAGAAGCGTATGCCCGGTTCGGGTCTGCGCGATAACGATATGCAGTGGGATTTCTGGAGCCTCAATCCGGCATCAGCACATCAGGTAACCTGGCTGATGGGCGACCGCGGTTTGCCCCGAACCCTGCGCCACATGGACGGCTTCGGCTCTCACACCTACCAGTGGATTAACGCCGAGGGCGAGCGCTTCTGGGTTAAGTACCACTTCAAGACCGAGCAGGGCAACGAGTTCTTCACCCAGGCTCAGGCCGATGAAATGGCGGGTAAGGATGCTGACTTCCACCGCCGCGACCTGCGCGAGGCTATCGAGCGTGGCAACTACCCCGCCTGGACGCTCTATGTGCAGATCATGCCCTATGAGGACGCGAAGACCTACCGCATTAACCCCTTCGATCTGACGAAGATTTGGCCGCACTCAGATTACCCGCTGATCAAGGTGGGTCGCATGGTGCTGGATCGCAACCCTCAGAACTTCTTCGCCGAGATCGAGCAGGCTGCCTTCTCCCCCTCGAACTTTGTGCCCGGTATCGCGGCTTCGCCCGATAAGATGCTGCTCGGTCGTATCTTCTCCTACCCGGATGCGCATCGCTACCGCATCGGCACCAACTTCGCACAGCTGCCCGTGAACGCACCACACGCAGCGCCGGTGAACAACTATTCGCATGACGGTTCGATGCGTTATAACTTCAACGACCCGTCCGTTCCGACCTACGCGCCGAATAGTCTGGGTGGACCGCATGCGGATGCGGCACGCGCTGGCGAAGGTAGCTGGGAGTCTGATGGCGAGCTGGTACGCACCGCCTACACCCTGCGCCCGGATGATGATGATTTCTCGCAGGCGCGCACCCTCTACGAGGTAACCATGAACGACGAAGAACGCGAACGCCTGATCAGCAACATCTCTGGTCACGTAGGCGCTGTTCGTTCCGACGAGATTCGTGAACGCGCGTTCCAATACTGGGATAGCGTTCACCCTGAGCTCGGTTCTCGCGTTCGCGAGGCCGTGTCAGCCGCCGCATCTGGTTCGTAAGATACGGCAGCGTCTGTTCTCCTGTAGGTTCGAGAACATGACGCACGGCTGCAGCATGGGGCCGGTGACTTTCAGTGAGGTGGAGTCACCGGCCCCATATTTTAAACCCGTTTGCAGGATTACAACCCTCTCCAAACACAAAAATCGTCCGGAAGAGACAACACCGTATGGGTGCTTCTTCCGGGCGATTTTTGCGTGACGGCTTTTATGAACTATGCGGATGCACTAGCACCAGCGGGAGAAGCGCCGAAGACCGCTTCCTGTTCACGCACAATATCGAGGAGTTCGCGGATCTGCTTGATGTCGAGCACAGCGCTGGGGTTGAAGTAATTGATCTGAATACCCGGGGCGTTGAGCTGCTCCGCGAGGGTCAGTACCTCAATCGCGTGTGCTACGCGCACCTCAATTGCAGGATCAATAGCGGCAACTTCAATCGGCGAGGTGAACGCCAGCATATTCGTGGGGTTGCCTTCATCATCGGGGACGAATGCCGGTCCCTGTACCTTACTCTTGGGGTCAATCGCCACCACCAGAATAGAGTTTGGTGCCACCAACGATCCGAGAAGCTGCTGCATATTGTCGTTGATAAGAGCCATTTTCGCGCCGTCATTGCGGGGCGAGTTCACAACCCACTGCACCTGGGCGCGCTCAATATAGCATTCGTGGTTAGAGCCCGGATCTATCGCAATCAGATCAAGATCGGGGTTGCTTAAGAAATCCATGAAAATCTTGACGGCGGGTTCGCGCAGAATCAGCTCGTCATCGTCGGAGTTTTCACGCATGTAGCTCTTCGAAACGTACTCTGCCGACGAGAATACGCATAGCGCCTGCATCCCGTTTTCAAGACGAATAACCTGGTAGCGCAGCTGCGATTCGGGACCAATATCAAGGTGCCCTGCAGGAACAATAGTTGAGCCGGAAGCATCCACGAGCAAATCGCCGCCGAGCATGGTGCGCACTACGTTAATGAGGGTTCGCTCTTTGACATCCTTCTTGAAAGCTTCGAGTGCAGCGGCGAGGTAGGGATTGGGAATTTCGTAATCGGTTTCTTTATGCAAGCCCGAAACATCGCGGGCGCGACCGTGCATACGTTCGGTCGCCCAAGCGGGAATACGCTCGGAATCGCGCGGGAACATGTGCAGATGCTCGCGTACATCCGAAGCACTCAGGGTTCCTTCAGTACCCCAGTTCTCCGGTTCTTCGTCGCGGTTATAAGATGCCCCCACACTGAACTTCGGTTCGGGCCAGTTATTGGCCGCCACCACCACAGATGCGGTAAACCAGGTGCCGCGGTTGCCGTCGTAGGCGGCGCGCTGGAGCTTGCGAAGATCGGGCAGTACGGGCGAATCTTCCTTGAGGGGGCCCACCGAACCGATGTACTCTTCGCCGTCACGGAATTCACGCACGCGAATATAGACCTGCCCGGCGAGGGGTTTTACGTCGAGGATCATCTCGCTCCACCCGGGCTCAGCCTTGACGACATCAAGAAGCCAGCTACCGATACGGTTGAGCGCATCCTGGGTGCGGGCGGCTCTACTCGTCGGTTCAGAACGTCGGGTATCCGTCATGGTTTTCCATTCCTTTATCGTCAGCTTGCATCTTAGGTCCCGGCGGGAAGCTACCCGCTACTCTATTGATTTTAGCGAAGCATCCGCCGTCACGCCGATTTATAACGTCATGATAGGTTAGGGAACACACTTTTGCGTGTGTGTTCTAGCATCGGTTACCAAGTTGTCTCTTGTTCAAATTTTTTCTCCATCCGACCTATAAAATTGGTGCAGTTTGTGGGTACTCACACCAAAAAGGTTGTTACCCTTAACCTATGACGAATTCTTTGCAGGATCTTATTGACGCATCAATCTTTATCTCGACCGAATACCAGGCGCGGTTGGCTGAACTTATTGGGTCTGCTGACTACGATGTAAACTTCGCCGAACAGTCCCTCACGTTCAAGGCCGCCGATCCGGTGTCTTTTCAACCCTACCTGCTCGGTACCGAATCTGAAAACCGTGGAACCTGGATTTGGTCGTGGCAGCAATTGGGATATTTTCCAAATGCGGTAGTCTCAGCGGCGCTGCAGGCGCGAGATGCCGGTGAACGCGACTCAGTTCTGGAGCTGAGTACCGACGAAATTCCGCTCTCAGAGGGATTGGCGCGTCGCCTGACTTTGGCAACGAAAACGGTGACCGGTTTGTACGCTCACTATCCTCTGCCGTCGGGGTCTGTGCGGGCGTGGAGCCTGATTGACAGCCCCGAACTGACCCTGGATGCGCCCACGTACAAAGGTGTAGGGCGCGTGATTGCGAAGGCTCTGCAAAGCGAAGATATTCACGATCATCCACTCGCCGTTAATTCTTATGCACGTCAGCGCGGGTTCCATACCGCTTGGGATACCGAGGCCACCGTGGTGCTCACCATGACCGACGGCGCCCTGCGGCTGTGGTTCGATGAGGGGCGCATTAGCGGTATCGAGCGCGCGAAGCCCGAGGTTACCGCCCAAGAACTTGCGCAGCTTGCCGCAGAGGCTGAGCAGTACCGTGCGGAATTGGCGGCTGAACGCACCGAAGTTGAGCAGGCTGCCGCTGCCGAGGCTGCAGAGCAGGTGGCCCTGCGCGAGCAGCAGTCGGCAGAGCGTGCGGCGGCACGTGCCGAAGCCGAGCAGGCACCCGCCGTTCAGGAACCCGAGGAAGCCCAGACGCCTAAGGACGCACAGGCAGCAAAGAGCGCCCCCGCACAGGAAAATGCACAGCCGGAAGAAGCAGCACCGGCTCAGCCTCAGGCTCCCGCGGCGGCCGCAGATCACGCTGTACCCGCTGGCACAGCGCAGAAACCGGTGGCGGGTGTGCGCACGACCGAGAACCTCTACCCGGATACCGAGGCCCCTTTCGATCAGGATCCGCGCGAGGATTCCGAGCATGGTCGCGTAACGGTCAATACCCTCCCAGGCGATGTTGTTCCGAACGCTGGCGCTGCCGCAGCACAGACCGGCGCACCTGCGGGTCAGGCTAAGGCGGCGAAGCCCGGTGCCTCCGATGCCTCGAAGTCCCGCACATCGATCACCCCGCGCGCAGCTGGCAAACCCGGCGCGAGTGCAGGTCAGGGACAGGCAGCTCCTCAGCCCGGCGCACAGAAGCCCGCTGCGGCAGGTGCCCAGCAGCAGCCGAAGCAGGCGCCCAAACCTGCCGCTTCAGGTACCGACGCATCCGCACCGCAGACCGAGAGCACCCCGGCAACTGCAATTCCGGTGATCAAGCCCGCCGAGCAGAAGGCCGATCAGCACGAGGAACAGGAGCAGACTCAGGAAACCGGCAAGAAGAAGGGCTTCTTCTCGCGGTTCTTCGGTCTGTAGACAACGCGATATCAGCAGGCATACAGGGTCTTTAATCCGTACCTGCGGCATATTATCCTGACCTAGAAATTTCATCATTCCGGTGGGGCGCAACGCTGTATTATGTTGCGCCCCATCGGCGTTTAATAGGCAACTCCCCTCCGCCAGCCGATACCTCGCACTCGTGCAAGAGTGCGGTGAAGAGTAGAGTTGTTAGAAGTTCACATCTCATCTTTCGTTCACAGGTAGGGAGGAGCCCTCACACTATGGCGCAGAACGCTCACAGCGCTACAGCACCCGCATCAGGCACGGCGGCACACGCTGCACAGACCCGCAATGGTTTTATCTGCCTTTTTACCACCTACGCGATCTGGGGTATGCTGCCGCTGTATTTCTATCTCATGGCGTCTTCGTCTGCGCTGGAGATTGTGCTCTCGCGTGTGATTTTTTCACTGGCATTCTGCGCGGTTCTGCTCCCTATTTTCCGGTTGACCAAGCCGTTTAACCAGGCGGTGCGTACTCCGCGCACTATGGGTATTTTGACGGTCGCGTCTTTGCTGATCGGCGCGAACTGGATGATCTATGTGTATTCCACCACGCACGGGCATACGATTGATATGTCGCTGGGGTATTTTATTAACCCGCTGGTCTCCGTGGTGTTGGGGGTCGTGTTCCTGCACGAGCGGCTGCGAAAAGTTCAGTGGGTCGCCATCGGGATTTCGACCGTGGCGGTACTGATTATGAGCGTGGTGTACGGGCAGATTCCGTGGCTGGGTTTGGGTGTTGCCTTCACCTTCGGAACGTACGGGCTGCTCAAGGCGCGGGTGGGGTCGAGTGTGCATCCGGTGGTGTCGCTATCGCTTGAGACTTTTATTTTGCTTCCGGTGGCGCTCGTGGTGCTGTGGTGGATGAATACGCAGGGACAGCTCACATTGTTTTCGCAAGGCCCCGGGCATTTCTGGCTGCTTGCTTCCACCGGCATTGTCACGGTGACTCCGCTGGTTCTTTTCTCGGCGGCGGCGCGGGCTCTGCCTCTGTCGGTGATCGGCATGGTGCAGTATATGGGCCCGACCATTCAGTTCTTCCTGGCGCTCTTCGTGCTGCACGATAGGATTACCCCGGATAAGTGGATTGGCTTATGTCTGATTTGGGTGGCTATCGTAATTTTCACGGTGGATGCGGTGCGCGCCTCACGCACCTCGCGCCCGTCGAAACTCACGGCGGTCGAGACCGGCATGATCCCTATTGTGCAGATTTCTCAGTCCTCTGAGGGTGGCGAAGACCGCGAGCAGAACTATCTTCTGGATGCGGTGCAGCTCTCGCCCGAAGACACCGAGGATTCTGCGGCGAACGCCCGCGATAAATCCTGAATTCTTGCCGTACATGCATAAAAGTGTTGGCATGAGGACCGATCAGAGTCCTCATGCCAACACTTTTTATTCGCGCCGAATGCGCGAGTATTCTATGTTTTTACGTGCCGGGCACGGTCCGCAGACCTGCCCGCGCGACGGTATTATTCGGTGGCTGCCTGCTCGACAGCATCATCCTCAGGTTCTTCGGGGTGCCTGCTCAGGTTTACGAGGGCAAACACCAGGCCTCCCCAGATAATGAGGATTGCCACGATCATCATAGCGATAGCTGCACCGCTCATTATGCCTCCTCACCCTGTGCTTTTGCGTGTGCTTTCAGCGCGGCATCGTCCACATGCGTGTGGGCGAGTTTACCGCCGATAACGGGCGGTGCCGGGGGTTCCTCGGCGGCGCGTGACTTATGCGACCACGGCAGGAATGAAATCACGATGGAGCCAACGATCAGGAGTACGACCATGCCCCAGCCGAAGATACCAAGCAAATCTGCAGGGTACCCTCCATGGGGTTCGGCAATTGTCTTCACGAGCGTGGAGATCAGGCTGTACCCCAGGATCAGCGGGGTAACGCCCGCCAAGAGAATCATCCAGATCCAACCCACTTTGAAGGAGGAAACAGAGTTTAGGTGCTCCCGCAGGATCGGCAGCGCCCGCACGCCATAGGTGATCACGACAATAGAGGTGAGGCCAGCGGCAAGAATGCCAAAGTTATTCACGAAGGTATCGAGTATATCCAGCATGTACAGACCGGATGCGGTGGGCATCAGCAGGGTCGAGATAATCGCCAGCGGGATAATCACGATCATAGTCGAGGTCAGGCGTGAGGTGCCTGCTTTATCCTGTACACCGGCGATAATGACCTCAAGAATTGAGATGAGCGAGGTGAATCCTGCGAAGAGGAGCGAACCGAAGAACAGGAACCCGATGAGCGCTCCCGCCGGTGCCTGCGAAATAATGGTGGGAAAGGCAATGAAAGCCAAACCTATTCCTTCTTCGACAACTTTATCCACGGCGATGCCCTGTGCCTGCGCCATGAAGCCCAGCGCCGCGAACACGCCGATACCCGCCAGCAGCTCAAATCCGGAGTTGGCGAAGCCCACGACGGCACCCGAGCCGGTCAGGTCGGTCTTGGGCTTCAGGTAGGATGCGTAAGTCACCATAATGCCAAAACCAATGGAGAGCGAGAAGAAGATCTGTCCGTAGGCGGCGACCCACACCTCGCCATTGGTTAGCGCACCCCAGTTGGGAGTGAACAGAGTGTTCAGGCCGTTCATCGCGCCGGGCAGGGTGAGCGAGTACGCAACCAGACCCACGAACATAAAGATCAGCAGAGGCATAAACACCACATTGGCAGCACCCACGCCTTTTTGTACGCCCAGCGCCATGATGACGATCAGGGAAATCCACACCAGCACGAGCGGAATGAGAATGCCGGGGTTAAAGTCAAAGGAAAGCTTCGGATCCCCCACTTTCAGGAAGTCCTTCATGAAGAAAGTTTTCGCGTCGCTGCCCCATTCCTGGTTGAATGAGAAAATCATGTACCGCACTGCCCAGGCGATAACTGCGGCATAGTAGATGGCAATAACCGCGCTAATGCCCATATGCCACCAACCGATAAACTCGGTTTTGCGGTTGAGGCGGCGGAATGCCAACGGAGACGATGCGCGCCCGCGGTGGCCAATCGCGTAGTCGAAGAAGAGGAAGGTGAGGCCTGCGGTCAGCAACGCCACGATGTACGGGATCATGAAGGCGCCGCCACCGTTCTTGTAAGCAACAGCGGGGAAACGCCAAATATTTCCCAGACCAACAGCTGAGCCGATGGCGGCAAAAAGGAAGACCCTGCGGCTGGAGAAGCCTTCACGCTTCGCCGGGGTCTTGGCGGGTTTTGTACCCATGATAGTGGTTACCTCGGTCTAGATGTTCATGTATGCACGTCACGCGACGATGCACCTTGAGGGTAGATGGGGCATGTCGTCGTGAACGGAGGCGCGCTAGGGTTTGGGCGCGACTCTCCGGTGCTCTGTGCTCTCAATGATGTATGGGCACAGACGTTCTTTAGGTTTACCTGATGTAGGCTATTTGGTCAATGATAGCCCATCATGTGGGATTCTGTGGGATTTATGAGGGGAATGTAACAGATAAACACAAGCATTTTTAAACTAAAGCTTCTCGACCTTCGGCCCTCACAACCTCTCGTGCCGAGTGGCAGGTGCATCTTGGAAGAGGCCAGATTTATCGGTACTTTTACGGCTCTCTACCTTTGGACTCCGCAAGATTCCCACCAGAATTACCGTGAATCCGCACAGTGGAGCAGCCCCGAGGGCGAGCTCGGTACGGCTCACCACATCCAGCGGCACGTGCAGCAGGAGCAAGGCCAACGCAGCCGCACAAACCCAACCGCTCACATATAAACGGTGCATATTCAAGGCAATAGCCAGATTTCCAGCAAGCACAAGCACGGCGATAATCGCGGATTCGAGGGTCAAAATAGCAAGCATCATTCCGGGTGCAAGACCGGCATATTTAGAGTAGAAAATGTCAAAGAGAAAAGGACCGATAAGATAGGCAAGCAGTGCGCCGAAACCGCCGATTCCCAGAACCCACAGACACGGGCGTGCTAAAGCGCGCAGTGGGTGATCTTGGTGCTTTAAGAAAGCCGATATGGCGACCCCTTGAAAGGCCTGAAGCGGCATCATAATCGGCGAACGTGTAACGCCAATAGCAGCGACCAGGGCATTGAACTGTGCGCTTTGTTCCTGCGTTGTGAACTGTAAGAAAAAGGGGAACGCCGTCATAAGAATCGATGCACCGGCGGATGAAAGCATGAGCATCACAATATTTCGTGCATACCGCCGCGAACTAACATCAATGCTCGCGTGCCAGACGCGCCGCCCGGTACGTGAAAATACGACGCACGGAAGCCAGATCAGCGAGGCAACAACCACGGCGGTCTCAAATCCGAGCAGGTGCCACGACAACGCTACCGCCGCCAGTGTTGCCGCCAAACGTATCAGTGCCTCACCACTGCCTAAAGCGGCGTAAAAATACCAGGAATCCCGCCCTGCGGATGCGCCACTAACCGCAGCATAGACGGCGTACATCACGACGCCGAACGCTATCAGTACAACACTCATCTGCGGGTAGGTGGGGAAAGCGGAGGACCACAGCGGTGAAGTCATGACGACGATCACGGCAATACCCAGACCTAACAGGGCTGCCACGGCGGAATATGAAAGTCTATTGGTGTGTGTTCGTGATTCCGGATTCTGCAGAAGGGACTCCCCGACTGCCCGCGTTGTCTCCTGCTGAATAGCGCCGGTTATGCCGTAAATTCCGAACACGAGAGGCCAGAATGCGGACTGAAACTGCCTAAACTCACTGTGCGATAAAAAGTACGCAGCAATAACCGATATAGCAAACGTTGCCGCAGCCGCTATAACCGAGCTGAGGAATATTGCGGCAGATTGATATGCGGTAACGGTTTTGTGGGCCATAGTTTCCCTTAAAGAACTCTATCGAGTTCAGCTCCACCTGGGCGTTCTTCACACACTACGCTGCATCGATATACACATTCTCGTGAAGAAGTCTTCCTGAAGCAACCGTATCACGCGGTTTAGCCCTCGCGATGCACCACGGCATGCGCGAAGGATTCCAGCGCCGCCTTCGCGGTGGAATCCGGCAGCGGCGCAATGGCCGCGATCGCACGATCCGCCCAATCATAGGCTATCTGCCACGCTTCTTGCGTGACCGGATGCGCGGCGAGCGCGGATACAGCGGCAGCAAGCGCATCGTCGCTCGATAGGTCTGCCTCAATGAGCGTTTGAACCTGACGGGCTGATTCGTCCCCGGCCTCTGCGGCACGGTTGAGCAGAATAGTCGGCAGGGTCGGCACACCCTCACGCAGATCGGTGCCCTGGGTTTTCCCGGAGGATGCACCATCGCTGACAATATCGATCACGTCATCGGCGAGTTGGAATGCCACGCCCACGAGTTCGCCGTAGGTGGCGAGCATCTGAATAACCTCTTCGGAGGCGCCCGCCAAGAGTGAGCCGTACTCCCCCGCCGCCGCGATCAGCGAACCGGTTTTCCCTTCAATCACGGAGATATAGTGATCGAGAATATCCTGGTTTTCGCGTACACCGGTTGTTTCGTAGAGCTGCCCCAGCACCAGGCGCTCGAAGGTTTGCGCCTGAATTTTCATGGGTCGCGTGCCCAGATCGGAGACCAGCAGCGAGGCACGGGAGAAAATGAGGTCGCCCGTCAGGATGGCGACGGAATTTCCCCAAATGGTCTGGGCGGTATCGACGCCGCGGCGTTTGGGCGCGTCGTCCATCACGTCGTCGTGGTAGAGGGTCGCCAGATGGGTGAGCTCAACGACCACCGCAGCCTCAATCACCTCGTCGTTAATCTGTCCGTCCACGGCGGCGGCAAGCAGGGTCAGAAGGGGACGCACACGCTTTCCACCGGCGAGCAGTAAGTGTCGGGCGGCAACATCGGCGAGCTTATCGGTGTAGCTGATAGCCTCGGCAAGCCGCTCTTCAATCCGCGCCAGCGAGGTAAGAATCTGGGGGCCAAGCTGCGGGTCGGACGCAATGAGCTCAAACCCTGCGGGCAGGTTGAAATCGAGTCCTGCCATCAGGTCGGTGGCTGCAATGGATTGCTCTGAGGTGCTCACGATGCCTTCTTCGGTGTGTTGGTGTGTAGCTGTATGCTGTGTGTTGCTCAATGATGATGTGCTGAGTGTTAGTTTTGGGGTTTGAAGCCACGGTGAATGGCAACAATTCCGCCGCTGAGATTACGATATTTGACGTCCTGCCAGCCCGCCTGTGCGAACTTTTGGGCAAGGGTTCTCTGATCCGGCCAATCGATAATCGACTCCGCCAAATATACATAGGATTCCGGGTTTGAGGAGATAGCGCGCGCTACGGGCGGTATCGCCTTCATAATGTATTTCTTATACACCTTACCGAAAGGGGCGAAGGTTGGGGTTGAGAATTCCAGTACCACGATGCGCCCGCCGGGCTTAGTAACCCGGTACAGTTCGCTTAGCGCACGGGGGTAATCCGCAACGTTACGCAAACCGTAAGACATGGTGACGGCATCGAAGCTGTCGTCCTCGAAAGGAAGGTCGGTAACATCCGCCCGCACGAAGGTCATATCGGGGCGGCGTTTGCGCCCGACCTCCAGCATCCCTTCGGAAAGGTCCGCGGCGATAACATCAATCCCGGCATCGGCGAAAGGCTCGGATGAGGTTCCGGTACCGGCGGCAACGTCGAGGACCTTCTGCCCGGGATGCGCATCCACAGCGGCGACGGTCTGCTTGCGCCAGTAGATATGCCGTCCCAGCGACAAGATGCCGTTCATCAGGTCGTAGCGTTTCGCGACGGTGTCAAACATGGCGGCGATATCGCCGGTCTTCTTGTCAAGGGTTGCGCGGGTACCCTGAACATTTTTCTCTACGTTGCTCACGCCTTCAATTGTGGCATGTTCTGCCGCCCGTGGGGTAGTTGAGCGCCCCTTGATACGTCATCTGAGGTGGCGAACACTTTAACTCACGAAAATATGCACTCTTGTTCCCGGTGTTGCGCACGTGCAGCACGTTTCTCCCGCCGTCCGCTGCAGCGCGCCAGCATTCCTGGTTTTATACATAATATGCATACATAATTCGTCATTTCCTCAGAAAAATAATGAATATTTATAGGTATACTTGCATTCTTTATCGCACAGGTGCACAATGGAAAACATCAAAATTTTCTACACACGGAGCACACCATGTCGATTTTCACCGCAAAACCCAACCTCAAAAAGTCCCTCGCGCTCCTCGCGCTCGCACCCCTCGTCCTCACCGGATGCGTCTCGACCGCATCCGACGGCGAAAACGGAGAGGTAAACCTTATCAACAACGGCGTCCTCACCGTCTGCACCAACACCCCCTACATGCCCTTCGAATACGAAGAAAACGGAAAAATCGTAGGTATCGATGCAGATATCGCAAACGCTATCGCCAAAGACCTGGGCGCAGAAGCACAACTCACCTCCATCAGCTTTGAAGGCCTCGATTCGGGCACCGGACTCACCAGCGGACAATGCGATATTGCTCTCGCGGGTATCAGCGTGACCGACGAGCGGAAATCCAAGATGGAATTCACCGATGTCTATTTTGAAGACAATCAGGCAATTCTGGTCCCCAAAAACTCTAAGATCTCCTCCGTCGAAGATCTTAAGAACGCCAAAGTAGGCGCTCAGCAGGCAACCAGCGGCGAATCCTACGCCAAAGAAAAAGGTGCGGATGTTGTGCAGTACGAGGACAACGAGCTCATGTTCTCGGCATTGAAGACCGGTCAAGTGCAGGCCGTCTCGGCAAACCTCTCGGTTATTTCTGAGGCGCTAACCAAAGACCCCGACTCTTTCAAGATCGCCTACCAGACCTCGGAAAACGCCGACCAGATTGCCGGTGCAGTAGCCCCCGAGAAGAAAGCCCTGCTAGATAAAGCAAATAAGACAATTCAGCAGCTCAAGTCCAGCGGCGAACTCGATAAGATCAAGGAAAAGTGGACCAAGGCTAAGTCTTCGCCCTCATCCGCATCTTCATCCAGCGCAAACTAACCGCGATTAGCGCGGTGCGCGTTCGTTCGCTCACGTGCACCGCGCATCCTGAATATCACGATAAACACAGACTACGTTAGTGTAACGATGGCACAGAATAAACTATCTCCCCGCAAAAAACAGGCGATGTTCCGGTACTCCCAGTACGCTCTGCTGGCGGTTATCGCGGTTCTTATTATTGCCCTTGCCGACTGGAAAACGCTGTCCAGTCAGGTATTCAACCTTGAGGTTGCGCAAAAGCAGTTCCCGAACGTTATTACGGTAGCGCTCAAGAATACCCTGATCTACACGGCCCTGGGTTTCGCCGTGGGTCTAAGCCTTGGTCTTATCCTGGCACTCATGCGTATCTCATCGATCGCACCCTATCGGTGGCTGGCTACAATCTATGTCGAAATTTTCCGTGGCATTCCGGCGCTCTTGGTGTTCTTTGCCTTCGGTTACGGCATTCCCCTAGCCTTCAAAATCCGGTTTGTCGATAACCTCATTCCGGTAACACTCTCCCTTGGACTGGTGTCCTCTGCCTATATCAGCGAGGTGCTGCGTGCTGGACTACAGGCGGTTCCGAAAGGTCAGTATGAGGCGGCACGGTCGCTGGGCATGTCGCACACCCGGGCGATGCTCTCGGTAATTATTCCGCAGGCATTCCGCATCGTGCTCCCCCCGCTGACTAACGAAGTTATTCTGCTGACTAAGGATTCCTCGCTCGTGTACCTGCTGGGTGTACAAATCGCGCAGTACGAGCTGGCGAAATTCGGGCGTGAAGGTATTACCACATCCGGCGCGGGGCTCACTCCCCTGGTAGTCGCGGGCCTGTGCTACCTGATTATTACCGTGCCGCTGGGGCAGCTATCCGCATATTTTGAGAAGCGCACGGGCGCATCACGCAAGTAACCACGACAAAGACTTTGGGAGATTGTCATGACTGACACAGTAACATCGGCGGCATCGGTGAGCATCACGGGGCTACACAAGTCTTATGGCAAAAACGAGGTGCTGCGCGGTATTGATATTCAGGTTGAACCGGGCGAGGTCGTCTGTCTGATCGGCCCTTCGGGATCGGGTAAATCAACGCTTCTGCGATGTGTAAACCTGCTCGAAGAGCCCAATGCGGGAACCATTACCGTGGGCGGTGTCGAGGTAACCGATCCGGATGCCGATATTAACGCCTTGCGCACCCGCATGGGCATGGTGTTTCAGCAGTTTAACCTGTTCGGACATCTGAGCGTGCTTGATAACTGCACGATTGCCCAGATCAAGGTCTTGGGTCGTGATCGTGCAACGGCAGAAAAGATTGCCCGCGAACAGCTGGCGAAAGTGGGGCTGGCAGATAAGGAAAATGCCTACCCGAGTAAACTTTCGGGCGGCCAGCAGCAGCGTGTGGCGATCGCTAGGGCGCTGTCGATGAATCCCGAACTCATGCTCTTCGACGAGCCGACAAGCGCGCTCGACCCCGAAATGGTGGGCGATGTTCTTACGATTATGCGTGATCTCGCCGACGAAGGCATGACGATGATCGTGGTGACTCACGAGATGAGCTTCGCCCGCGATGTCGCCGATAAGGTCGTCTTCATGGCGGATGGCGTGGTCGTCGAAGAGGGGCCCGCCGAGCGGGTGATCGGAAGCCCGCAGCATGAACGTACCAAGACATTCTTAGCGCGTGTGCTTGATCCCACCCACGTGGATGAAACCCCCGCAGATCAGGATGCGGCAGCAAACGCCTAGTCCGTTTGCCCTGTTCAGACCAACCCCGCAGATACGTTTTCCTCCAAGTGCTCCGTGAGGAAGGTATCTGCGGGGTTTTTACCGTTTCACAGAAAACCTGCTCATAACAGCTTTGCCTGTTGGGGAGAATATACGACAATGTCCCGTATCCGTCGCTGAATACGGGACATTACCGTGCTTAAAGGGATTTATTTATTTCTAAGGCGTTGTGCCCTAGACCTGTTCAACCTCAATAGTGATATTAGGCTCCGGATGTGATTCTCCGGTCAGCATAATGACCATCAGGGTCGAGTCTTCGAGTGCCGTGACCGAGTGCAACAGCTTTGCCGTGGTGTGGATGATTTTACCGGGTTCCAGAATAATACTCTGCCCCTTGGCGCTGTAATCAACCTTGCCTTTAAGCACCTGCACAATCACCGGATGTACACTGTGGTGTTCGTGCCAAGATTGACCGCCTGCCAGCTCCATTAGGGTGATGCTGCCACCATCGGCATCAAGAAGTTTCTTTGCCTGCGGCTTAGTCTCAAAGGGGGTAAGAACTTCGGTGAGCTGTGGGAAAACAATCACACGCCCTTCGTGAGTACCCGCCATGAGTTCTAACCTTTCGCCGATGATGGTTGTTCTTTTAGGATACGAACGTCCTAAAATCTGCATGAACTGTACTAAATTCTATGCCTGTGTTAGGGGCTAGGCAAAAAGTGAGGCATATATTTCATAACGTGATACGAATACGTCCTTAGTATTCCCACACGCGCGTATAGGGAGAAGATACCTGGTTACGCGGGCGCAGAAGCCGCACCAGTATCGCCGTGGTTCCCGTGCTGACCGCCAGAATCATGCAGGTTGAGGCAACGAACACTCCCCCGGGCATGGTGGAAAACATGGTGACCGCATACATCGCGGCCGCGCAGAACGAGAGGAACAGGCTTGCAATCGTCAGCAGAGGCACCGCGATGGCTCCCACCACGCGAGGGGTCGGTGCGTTAAATTCTGCACGGCGCAGGTACCGAAGAACGCCCAAGCCGAGAACGGTCCAGAGAGCAACTACCAAAATCGCGCTAATAACATCCGCTGGGCGGTGCCAGCCGTTAATAATGGTGGATGCGCCCGTAGCGCAGGTCGCCATCGCCGCCAGGACCGCAATCGTGGGTCGAAGCGCGCGAGGCGCTGCGATAAACAGAGCGGCGCCCGCAGAAGCGGCGAATGCCGTGTGCCCGCTTGGTGCGGAGTTCAAGAGGGCTTCCTGAATACCGAAATTAGGTTTGGTGACCACATAATTCTTGAGGACGTGGACGCTCAAACACGCGCCCGTGCCCGCAAGAATACCCACGATAGCGGGCAGGATGCGGTGCTTCCAGATCAGCCCAATAATAATGCCGATCACCGCGATTACGCCGGTAATTGTCGGCAGGTTATCGAGAGCCGCCAGGGTGGGACGCTGGTATTCCGCGAACTGGCTGGCATATTCGGTAAACGCATTTTCGTCGAGCTGCTGCCCGGTACGGCTGTAGATGAAGAACTGGAGCGTGGCGTAGAGCAGGGCACCGAACAGCACCATGACACCCAAATGCTGCGCCACAACCTTGGTACTTGGCGGATCATTAGGAATGGGCGCTTCTGCGGGAACACCTGCCCCGGGGGCCGCAGGGTTCGGGCGAGCGCCGTATCCGGCATAGTTCGCGGCGCTCATCGTCGGGTTAGCGGCGTGGGGATGCGCGGCGGCATTGTACTGCGGCGTGCCCGGGGGCGTGGTCTGCATACCGGGAGCACCCGTTGGCATGGCGACCGTGGCAGGATAATCAGCCGAAGGGGCTATATCCGGCTGCACACGGGTTTGCGGCTGGGCGGCACGCGTGTGTTGAACGTAGTGAGCACGCGGATCCTGCGATGCGCTGATGGCTTCGGTTGGAGAATCGTCAAGAGCGTCGAGGGCTACTGTGTCAGAGCTTTCACGGGGTTTAGGCGCCTCGTGCGGGTTCGGGATGGCGCGGGTTGCGTCCGTGTCTGGTGAGGAAGATGGCAGATCCTGAAGCTCCAGAAATTCGGTCGCGTCATCATCGGTTTCATAGGAAGATTGGATGCTCGATAACGGAACCGTCGCATCGACATCGGCACTGTCGTTATCGGCTAGAGTCTGAGGAGATAGAATACGCGTAGCATCATCCGTGTCATTCGAGGTACTGGTATGGCGAGGAACATGACCACGCGATGTGTGAGGACCCTGTGACATACTTTTTCCCTCCAAAATGTCTGTGATGCGGTGTCTGTAAACACGACATAGAAAACACTATCTCAGGTTAAGCTATGAAAAATACGTGTTTTCTAAATTCCAAGCTGGGAGTTTACCGAGAATACCTTAAGGAGAAACGCCATGTCATCCGTGCCGCCGCTAGGATACGGGTTCATCACTGAGGGCTTAGCTTTGCCGCCGTTAGAGCAGGTTTTACGCGCCGTTCGAGTGGTTGATATTCCCATGCGGGTGACCTTCCGCTCAGTCAATCGGCGCCAGAGTGCGCTGATACAGGGTCCCGCCGGATGGGGCGAGTTCGCGCCGTTTTTAGAGTATGACGATCATGAGGCGGCGGCGTGGTTAGCTTGTGCGTTAGAGTCTGCCTGGCTGGGGGCGCCGCCCGTTCGACGAACCACTATTCCGGTGAACGCGACCCTTCCCGCGGTGAGCGCCGAGCAGGTTCCCGAAGTGCTGAACAACTATCGTGGAACCATCCACGAGCTTAAAATCAAGGTTGCTGAGAAGGGGCAGACTCTCGACGATGATATTGCCCGCGTTGCGGCGGCGCGGTGTGCCCTCCCGAACGCGCGGTTAAAGGTGGACGCTAATGCGGGGTGGAGCGTCCCCGAAGCTCTCGAAGCCCTTGCGGCGCTGAACGAGTACGATCTACTTTATGCCGAGCAGCCCGTCGCCACGGTTGATGAGCTTGCGCAGGTGCGTGCCCTGGTGCGCGAGCACGGCCTTTCGATGCTCATCGCCGCCGACGAATCCGTGCGTAAAGCTAGTGACCCTCTCAAGGTGGCGCAGGCGCACGCCGCCGATGTGCTGATCGTCAAGGCGGCGCCTTTAGGCGGGGTTCGGCGCGCACTAAAGATCGTTGAACAGGCGGGTTTACCCGCGGGGGTGTCTTCGGCGCTGGAGTCTTCCGTAGGTATTGCAACCGGTGTGTCTTTGGCGGCGGCTCTGCCGGATCTTCCCTATGCGTGCGGGCTGAGTACGGTCTCGCTGATGAGCGCCGATGTGACCGAAAATTCGCTGCTTGCTCGCGACGGCGAGCTCGAAGTGCGACGGGTTGTGCCTACGGAGTCGGCGCTGAGGTGCGTTGAAGCAGAGGGCGAAGTGCGGGATGCCTGGATGGAGCGCATCCGACGGTGCTACCTGGTGCTTCAAGAAGCCTTGCCCACGAGTCTTTAGCCAGGTATGTTCTGAACGTTCTGGTCAGTGTTCTGGGGGCTAACTGCCCGTTTAGGGGCCCCATATTCTTCACACGCCCAAACACCGGTCTAGAATAGACGGGTGACTGAAAACCCCGACTGTGCCGACACCGTTCAATCTCCCCCCGCTCCAGACTCCATGCTCTCCGCCGTCGCCGTGCTCGATTCCCTGATTCGCGCGGGCATGCGGCATGTGGTGGTTTCTCCAGGTTCTCGAAGCGCTCCCCTGGCGTATGCGGTTGCGGCGGCCGAAGAGGCAGGTGCGTTGGTTGCCCACGTGCGCGTTGATGAGCGCGTGGCAGCGTTTACGGCGCTGGGTATCGCGAAAGCTTCGCAGCTGCCCGTGGGGTTAGTGTGTACCTCGGGAACGGCGCTGGGTGAGTATTTGCCTGCCGTGATGGAGGCTTACCATGCCGGGGTTCCGCTGGCGATCATGAGCGCGGACCGTCCCGTAAGGCTGCGTGGAACCGGTGCTAATCAGACGACGGTTCAAACCGATTTTTTCTCTCCCTTTGTGCGCGCAAGTGCTGATTTGACCTCGTACCCCGAACATAATCCTGGGCAGCAGACCGCCGATTTTATGGCATGTTTAGCGGCGCTGACCGGCAGCGATGCGCAGGATTGGTCGCGCGCAAGCGATGAGCCCGTGGGGCCGGCGCATATTAACGTGTGTTTCGATACCCCGCTCACACCTTCGGCTCGGACAGCCGAGATTCTTCCCACCTGGGCCGCATCGCTTGCCAAGCATATTGCCCCGGGGGCCGCATCGTACCCCGTTGAGCTTGAGCCTGCGCGGCTGAGCCCTGTCGAGAAGTTTTGGCTGATGCAGCATGAACAGGCGGCTCAGGCCTCGCCACTTAAACCCGAAGGCGCACCAGACTGCCCGAAAACGGTGGTGATCGCGGGAGACGGTGCCGAGCCGTTCGCTGCCGAGTTTGCCCGCGCGTTGAATCTGCCGCTGCTGGCAGAGCCTTCTTCGCAGGCGCGGCACGGCGCTACCTCGATTCCCCAGTACACGACGGTGCTCGGGGAACATGCGGCTTCCGAGCTGGGGCAGAGCATCGAGCGAACTATTTTATGCGGGCATCCTACGCTTTCGCGCGCTATTTCTGCGCTTTTAGCGCGTACCGATGTGCAGCATGCCTACTATGCGCCTCGGCGCGCCAGCTGGTACGAACCCGGCACCCGTGCCGTTCGCGAGATTGATTCGCCCGCCGAACTTGAAGCCTTTGCGCTTATGGGATCGGGCGTGCGGGCCGATGATACCTGGCTTGATGCTTGGGTCACTGCCGGTCAGCGAGCTCAGGAGGCATCGCTCACGTCGATCGAAGCCTATCGTTATGCCGAGTCTGAAACAGTGCAGCCGCAGACCTCTGCTCCATCCGAGGAATGTCACCAAGACGGTGCACATACTTCTCAGCCTGCTAGAATTCCCGCTCAGGCGCTTGCACTCCAAACCTGGAATACATGCGCACAGCAAAGTCGAGCCCTTGTCGTCGGCTCGTCGAGTATTGTGCGCGATCTAGATATTATCGCCCCCGCTCTTGGTGCCGATGCGCCCGCACGGGTTCTCGCAAACCGCGGGCTTTCCGGCATTGACGGGCTTATCGCAACGGCTGTCGGTGTTTCTTTAGCGGGCTACTACCCCACCGGCAACGCACGCACGGCTGTCGATGCTTCCGCCCATGTGGCGGGCGCGCCGATTCCGGTTACCCTCATATGCGGCGATTTGACCTTTCAATACGACATTTCTGCACTGAACCTGCCCATGACTGAGCTTCTGCCCGATCTTGACGTCGTCGTCTATGACGATGCTGGAGGCAGTATTTTTACCGCACTGGAACACGGAACTCTCGCCCAGAATCCACAATTTACCCGCGCCATCGAGCGGTTCTTCACGGTTCAGGCGGCACCGAATACGGATTTGGAACGCATGGCGGCGGGCTTCGGTGAGGAGTCGGGTATTCGGGTGCGCATTCACCGCCCGAACGATATTTTCGATACCCAAGCTTAGGCTGCGCCTTACCCCTTCTAAGATTCGCAGAATAAGACCTCCGCACAGGGACGCACCATAACCTCGAAATGGTACGTACCCTATGCAGAGGTTTTCAGAAATTCTTATGAATATGACAATATATGTCATATCCAGTCGTCATATGTCTGCGCTTATGCTAGTGCAGGCTGCCAATCGTGATAGGACCGGTGTATCCGGTGGTTTCAGAGCTGTCGGTAGGCACTTCGGTACCGTCAAGCTGTGCCATACGATCTAGCAAGAACCGGGTAGGTCCGGGTGCGTACGGCAGGTGGTACATGGCGGCGGTGGTACTCGCATCATTCGGGTCAATAGTCGAATGGCGAATAGCGTAAATAGCCTTCTTCATGGTTTCCTGAAAACGTTCCACAAAGTCACGCTCTACGGGGTCGCCGCAGCCAGGCACATAGACGCGGTAACGATCAAGCTCAAGAAGCGCGCCTAGGGTCTCTACCCAACGATCGGGGAAAGAGTCTTCAAAGGATGGGTCGGTCCCCTGCTCCAGCAGACCGCCCGTAAAGAGCACGTCGTCGATGCCCACCAAGATATCGCCCTCGGTATGGCCGGGACCCAAGTAGATGAGGGTTGCCGAGCGCTCCCCCAGATCAACCGGGGTAAAGGTAATGCCTTCCCCGCTTTGGGCAACCAAATGATTTGGCACCACGATATCGGTTGCCGCTCCCTGGTGATGTGCCATCTCAGGTTCTAGGGTCTCCACATACAGGCGCTGCCTATCTCCGTACTTCTTGATAGCGCGTGCCGCCCGTGGGTGCGACCAAAACTCTTCGGTGCCCATAGCCGCAAAAACGTCGTTCCCGAAGTAACGCTCGGGGTGTGCGTGCGTATTGACGACGACGAGGGGCATACGGGTAATACGACGAACCTCATCATAAATTTCGGTTGCCTGTCGAGGTCCTGCACCGGTATCGATCACGAGTGCTTTCTCAAGACCGAGGATGAGTCCGGTATTTAGACAGTAGTTATCGGTTGCAATACGATAAACACCGTCCGCTAGTTCAATCGTGGTTGCCATACTTCTAACGGTACTCGACTTTAGCGTCAGATACGGAATATTTTTATAAAGGTTTAATAACACACTTGCGAACGTTTATCACGAAGTTCCCCGTGAGGTTGTTATTATTTTGTTATTTTTTGTCGAATCCTATGGCGTGAGGCACTTTTAGAGGTACCGCTAGGATTAAAACCATGAGCTTACTCAGCACCACCACCCAGGATTCTTTCACAATGCACGATCCTGCTTCACCAGGCGCGGGCAGGTACGCACCGTCCCCCTCTGGAGACCTACATCTGGGCAATCTGCGCACCGCAATTCTCGCATGGCTTCTCGCGCGACAAGAGGGGCTACGCTTTGTAATGCGCATCGAAGATCTCGATCGTGTGCGCCCCGGCGCCGCCGAACAGCAGCTCGCCGACTTAAAATCTTTGGGGCTCGATTGGGATGCAACACCCGGCGAAGACCCAAGGCGCCACGACCATGTTTTACGCCAGAGCACACGGCTTGCCGCCTACGATGCCGCCGTGCAGAAGCTCCAGGATGCGGGGCTGCTCTACGAATGCTATTGCACGCGCCGCGAGATTTTGGAGGCAACTTCGGCACCGCACGGCATCCCCGGCTCCTATCCGGGAACATGTCGCAATCTGAGTGATACCGAGCGTAAATCTCGCCGTGAGATACGCCCTCCCGCCCTGCGTTTGCGCGCCGAAATCAGCGAATTTACGGTACAGGATATGTTTGCCGGTGAGTATACGGGCGCCGTCGATGACGTGGTGGTTCGCCGCAACGACGGCACCTACGCCTACAACCTAGCCGTCGTGGTCGATGACCATTATCAGGGCGTGACCCAGGTGGTGCGCGGAGACGATTTATTATCTTCCGCTCCACGCCAGGCGTACTTGGCAGCACTCCTAGGGTATGAACCACCCCACTATGCCCACGTCCCCTTAGCCCTCAACACGGAAGGTAAGCGTCTAGCGAAACGCGACGGCGCGGTAACACTAAGGCAACTTCGGGATGCAGGGTTTGCAGAGCCCGATATTTTGGAGTGGATTCGAGCCTCCATTCCCATTCTAGATGCCCCACAGTTCCCGAAATCGGCGCAGGATTTTCTGGAATACTTCGACCCTAAAGCCATGAGCCCCAAGCCGTGGATCATTACAAATCCTTTAGATTTATAAGAAGCAAAAGCATCACCACACGCTACCCGTTCACGTTGTGGTCAAAGCAACCTCAAGAGCCGCGAATTTTCGGGGTCGTTTCGTCAAAATTTCCCACATAAAACCACGCTTTACCACGGCATACCTCGTTTGATGTGAATATATATTCAGCAGTATGTAAACACGCTGAATGCATTACGAGTTGGTAAATCCATTCCGAGAGGTTAGACTGTATCCCAAGCCACTCATAAAGTCATAGAGTTGCGCATAATTACACAGATAGTTACGTGACGGAATCCCAACCACTAGATAGGAATGAGAGATGACCGACGGTACGTTCCAAGTCATCGCACTGGCGATTTACTTTATCGCCATGATTGTGATTGGTCTGTGGGCAAACAGTAAAAATAACGACCTTGACGACTATGTGCTTGGAGGACGACAGCTCTCCCCCACCGTCGCGGCTCTCTCGGCAGGCGCCGCAGATATGTCCGGCTGGCTCCTGATGGGTTTGCCCGGCGCTGTTTATTTAGCCGGTCTTTCCAAATCATGGATTGCTATCGGTCTGACAATCGGCGCATGGGTCAACTGGAAATATATTGCACCCCGTCTGCGTACCTACACCGAAGTCGCTGGCGATGCCGTTACCGTCCCTGTGTTCCTCAGCAACCGACTGCACGATAAGTACAATATTCTGCGTATTTTTGCAGGCATCATTATCCTCGTCTTCTTCACCTTCTACGTCTCCTCCGGCATGGTTGCTGGCGGTAAATTCTTCGAGTCTTCCTTCCACCAGAACTACCTCACCGGTATGCTTCTCGTCGCCGGTATCACCATGTTCTACACCTTCTTCGGCGGGTTCATGGGTGCCTCCTACACCGATATGGTGCAGGGTCTTCTGATGCTCGCCGCGTTGATTGCTGTGCCGATCGTGGCTATTACCAATATGGGCGGACTCGACCACGTCACGGATGCCGTCGCCAACGTTCGCCCCGACGCCCTGGGACTTTTCGCGGGAACTACGTTTATCGGCATCGCTTCGGCGCTCGCCTGGGGCCTAGGCTATTTCGGACAGCCGCATATTATCGTGCGTTTCATGGCCCTGCGCACTCCCGAAGATGCGAAAGCCGGGCGTCGCATCGGCATGAGCTGGATGGTACTGACCGTGGTAGGCTCCATCAGCACGGCGTTCGTGGGCGTAGCCTACTTTGCAACCCACCCCGAAGTTTCTCTCACCGATAAGGAAAGTGCGGAGACAGTCTTCCTGGATCTCGCGCAGATTCTCTTCCACCCCTTTATCGCCGGCATGATTCTGGCTGCCGTTCTCGCGGCTATTATGTCCACGCTATCCTCGCAGCTAGTGGTCTGCTCCTCGGCTCTCGTGGAAGATCTTTACGGTGTCTTTGTGAAGAAGAAGCTCAGCTCAAACCAGTCACTCTGGCTTGGACGTGCGGGCGTAGCGATTGTGGCGGTCATCGCGACTCTCATGGCGCTCGATAAGAACAACTCGATTCTCTCGCTCGTGGAGTTCGCATGGGCAGGCTTTGGTTCGGCCTTCGGCCCAATCGTGATCCTCTCGCTGTACTGGCGCAAGCTCACCCTACCGGGCGCAGTCTCGGGCATGGTCGTGGGTGCTGTCGTCACCTTCTTCTGGCGCCAGGTCTTCAACCTCACCGAAACGATCGATGTTTACGAGATGATCCCCGGGTTCTTCCTAGCCTTCCTGGTGACCGTCGTGGTCTCGCTTGCAACCTATGAGAAGAACGAGGAAATTGAACAAGAGTTCGATAAGGCTGCAGAGCTCGCTAAGGCTGGCTAAGGTCTGAACTTCTGCTCACAGATTTGCCCCGATCCGCGCATTACGGATCGGGGCAAATTTTTAATATTTTCAACTCTAACCTCTGTCTAGGGACTAATTCACACGGCTTTTAGAGCGTGCCCGCCATCAGTTCCTGGCACCATTTCTGGATCGGATGGCTAGCCTCCAGCAAGGCTCTGCGCAAGATGCGGTACGTTTTCGCATCCGTAGCATCATCAACGTTAAAGAGTTCTTGCTCAATCTCGTAGCGTGGCTCTCGCAGCTGGTCAAGGTGCTGCAATTCGTCCAGCGTTAGCACGCGCACCACCCCATAGTTGTACCCCGTGTGCTCGTTATTCTCGGGAACATACACGCTCCGGGCGAAAGAGGGGCTGTCCTCCTCGAAAATCGTGTTCTGAAAGTTCGTGGTGTCGAGATACGCCGAATCCTCAAGATTGACGGGGCCGGCAAAATGCGAATCGGAGAAATCGACGGAATCGTTATAGATAGAATCCCCGAACGTGGCCTCCTGTAAATAGGTCGAATGCCAGAACCATGCGCGACCGTAATAGACACTCTTGCTCAGGTTCGCACGCCCACCGTAGGTGCACCGGTCAAGATCGGCGAAAGTCGCGTAGGTGCTCAAGAATAGGTCTGCGCCGCGCCTGTAATCGCAGTTCCCCAGGCTTGCGTGACCCACATAGGTGCAGCAGGCAAGATCAGCGTGCCCCTCGTAAATACTGTCATTCAGGGCAGCCTCACCCCAGTACACGTTGTAGCTCAGGCTGGCGTTGGCACGGTACACGGAATCGCTGAAATCGACGTTCCTGCGGTAGTTGCAGAAGCTCGCGTTAACCCCTCCGTTGTATGTGGAACCCGAAAAATCGGCCTCTGTGTAGTAAGCGGAATTGCTGCAATCTAAATACCAGGTGTATGTGGAACCCGAAAAATCGGCTTCAGCGTAGTAGGTGCACCCGCGCAGGTTCAGACGCCCCTCCCATTGCGAGCGCCCAAAGCTAACCGGATAGAAGAACACGCTGCCCGAAAAATCGAAGGAGAGGCGGCTCCACGGCCCCGGTCCCTCGTAGCGGGGCATAACCCGCAGGTGAATGGTATCGAGAACGGTTTGGCGGAACCGCGCCTCAGCACGAAATTCGGCTTGTTCGGCGCGGAAACGTGCCTTTTTCTGCGAATCCCAGCGTTTCTTTGGTTCTCGGTCCAGCCGCATGTAGTCTTTATGCCTGGAGGCGGGCAGGAATGGGGCATAGATGCACGCGCAAAACGTATCGATAATAACCTGTGCCTCGGCAAGGCGCTGTTCTTCGGGGGTGCGCTCATCCGCAAGCCACTCATCGGCAAGACGCACCAGAGCGTTAAACCCTCCCACGCGCGTGGCAAATCCGCTCTCCCCTAAAAGCGCGGTCGCCGCCGCATACCGTTCATGCCGCATTGCATGAAGGTGGATGAGGGAATCATCGGGTGTTGCAGAAGTTCGCGACGTGTACTCTGACATATTCTTCTGTCCTTGGTGGCTGGGCGGGCATAAATAGGCTCTTCCAGCATCTTATAGCAGGAGTGGATGCGCAAGGAATATGAACGTGACATGTTTCGTCGTGTTTGCCACTATATCGGGTAAACACACGGCAAAACCCTTGAATATGGTGCCCAGGCCTGCAATATTTCTTCAAGGAATCAACGGGTTTTATCGGAAAAGTGTGTGTACGCTTTACATCTGCTTCGCGGTTTATCGCTTAAGGGTAACGGAAGTATCCTCTTGGGTCCGGAGCATGGGCGGGTTCATACTGCGTAAAATAGGGGGCATGACTGTTACGTTCCCTCCCCAGGTTTCCGATATTTTCAACCCGCAGCACTGGCGCACCGTTGACGGGTTTGAGGATTTTACCGATATCACCTACCACCGCCAGGTGCAGCGCGACGAGACGGGCGAAATCCTGCGCGACTTGCCGACCGTGCGCATTGCTTTTAACCGACCCGAGGTGCGTAACGCCTTCCGCCCGCATACTGTAGACGAACTCTACCGGGCGCTCGATCATGCCCGCATGACCTCTGATGTAGGCACTGTACTTCTGACCGGGAACGGCCCCTCCCCCAAAGATGGCGGGTGGGCGTTCTGCTCGGGCGGCGACCAGCGCATCCGCGGGCGCGATGGCTACCACTACGCCAGCGGCGACACCGCCGAATCTATTGACCCTGCACGTGCCGGGCGGCTGCATATTCTGGAGGTGCAGCGCCTGATTCGTACCATGCCCAAGGTCGTGATCGCTCTGGTCTCCGGGTGGGCTGCGGGCGGCGGGCATTCCCTGCACGTGGTTGCGGACTTGACCATTGCTTCCGAAGAGTACGGCAAGTTTAAGCAGACCGATGCGACTGTTGGCTCTTTCGACGCAGGCTACGGTTCGGCGCTTTTGGCTCGGCAGGTTGGGCAGAAGTTTGCGCGCGAAATCTTCTTCCTCGCCAAAGAGTACGATGCACAGCGCATGTACGAGATGGGTGCCGTTAATGATGTGGTGCCCCACGCAGAACTGGAAAATAAGGGCCTGGAATATGCGGCTCATATTGCCCGGCAGTCTCCGCAGGCTATTCGCATGCTCAAGTACGCCTTCAATCTGCCCGATGACGGTATGCTCGGGCAGCAGGTTTTCGCAGGCGAAGCAACCCGCATGGCGTATATGACCGACGAGGCTGTTGAGGGGCGCGATGCGTTCCTGCAGAAGCGTGACCCCGACTGGTCGAACTATCCCTACTACTTCTAGGGTTTTACGCGTTGCAGAATAACCGTTCTGTTGTGTCGGAAGGCCCCCGCAATCCCCGTAAGTCCCGGGCGGATAGCGGCGAGGTAGACACCGCGAGAGGCGCATTCCCCGGTTCACTCACGCCGCTTCCTGCCCCACACGAGGATGCGCTGCATCCGCACGCGGTTCTCCTCAGCGCCGATGAGCCCGCCGAACCGCAAGAGATTCTGCGTGCCTTCGAGCGCTCTCTCACCGGGGACTTACTGAACAATGCTCGCGATCATCAAGACCCACTCGGGCAAACACAAGACCCGGAGTCTCTTGCGCTCGTGGTAGGCACCTCCGGGTCTACAGGTGCACCCAAACAGACGGCGTTAAGCGTGCGGGCGTTGCGGGCATCCGCCCGGGCGACCGAGAGGTTTTTTGCTGACTACCCTTCGTCCGGTGCAGCGAAGCCGCGGTGGGCAGTTTCTGAGGAACCTGCGCAATGGCTTCTCGCCCTGCCCGCTCACTATGTGGCGGGAGCCCAGGTTCTCGCCCGGTCGGTGCTCGCCGGAACGACGCCGGTAGTTGCCGCATCGATCACCGACGGGGTTAGTTTCACACCCGAGGTCTTTCTGAACGCCGCCGAACGGCTCAGCTGCGCCCGCCGGTTCGTCTCCCTCGTGCCCACACAAGTGCATAAGCTCCTAGAAGCCGCCGAAGCCAACCCCGCACTGGGGTCAGAGATTTACGATGCGCTTGGTCAGTTCACCGGCATCCTGCTTGGCGGCGCCCCGGCGAGCGCATCCCTGTTGGCAGCGGCACGAGAGCTCGGGTTGAACGTGGTCACCACCTATGGCAGCGCAGAAACCGCCGGTGGGTGCGTCTATTCGGGGACCGCGCTGCCCGGGGTGCGACTGCGTGTGGTTCCCGAAGACGCGGGTTTATTAGACAGTTCTGTGGCGGGCGACGCTGCGGCTGCCGGTCGGGGCGGCACTTCGGCAGAGGGCGCCCCTAACATCGGGCGCGTTTGGCTTGGCGGCGAGCACCTTGCCAGCGGGTATATGGGCGATAGCACGCGCACCGCATCCCATTTCTTCGTTGATGCCGACGGGTGCCGGTGGTACCGCACCGACGATTACGGCTCGCTCACCCCCACTGCTCCGGGTGCGCCAGAGAACGAGGGCGCCCCGATGCTGAACATTGTGGGGCGCTCCGATGATGTAATTATTACCGGAGGAGTCAAGATGTCCGCTCGGGCAGTTGCCGCCGTTCTTGAAAGCCATCCGGCGGTGCGTGAAGCTGCGGTCATGGGCATTCCCGATGCGCGCTGGGGCTCGGCGGTGGCTGCCGCGATCACGCTGCGGGGCGCATCCGAGGCTACATGCGATATACTGCGTGATTTCTGCACCGACAAGCTAGGTGCGGCGGGTGCCCCCAAATTCCTGAGGATACTCGCCGATTTTCCGACCGCAAGCACGGGCAAACCCGACCGGCAGGCTATATACAGTATGCTGTACAGAGAATACACAAATACGAGGGGCTAAAGACCCCGCCAAGAATCAGTTTTCGCACGCTCGCTACCGGAGGGATCACCGTGGCAACACCCGCAGAGTGGATTGAAGGCGCACGCCTGCGTACCCTACCGCTTGCCCTCGCCCCTATCATCGCCGGATCAGCCGCAGCGTACGAGATTGATGCGTTCAAGCCCTGGTATGCGTTTTTAGCGTTTTTAGTGGCGTTTTTTCTACAGATTGGGGTGAATTACGCAAACGATTATTCCGACGGTATCAAAGGCACCGATGAGGGCCGGGTTGGCCCGATGCGCCTCGTCGGTTCCGGCGCGGCAAGCGCGAAATCTGTCAAATACGCCGCGTTTTTGTGCTTTGCTCTAGCCATGTGTTCCGGTTTGATTCTGGTGGCGCTGGCAAACCAGTGGTGGTTCTTGGCGATTGGCGCCTCCGCGGTCTTCGCCGCTTGGGGGTATACCGGCGGTAAGCACCCTTACGGTTATATGGGTTTGGGCGATATTTTCGTGTTTGTCTACTTCGGACTGGTCGCCACCTTAGGAACCCTCTACACGCAGTCTCATGAGCTGACGGTGACCGGGTGGGTGTCTGCGATAGCTATCGGACTTATTTCCTGCGCCCTGCTCATGGCAAATAACGTGCGCGATATTCCGACTGACCGTAAATCCGGTAAGCTCACGCTGGCGGTGCGGCTTGGGGATTGGCGAGCGCGCATCGTCTATTGTGCGGAAATGCTGATAGCGCTTCTCTTAGGGGCTTTTGTAGTTCCGCATAATCCCTGGTTTTTGGTAACTTTTATTCTTCTGGGGCCGACTGTTCATTCTTGCGTAACGGTTTTGTTTAAACAGGGACCGGCGCTTATACCCGTACTCAAACAAGCAGGAATTGTGGCACTAATCTATAGTATTTTAGTTGCTATTTCAGTATGGCTACATGGATTAAATTTATTGAGTCATACCGTTGAGGTTTTCACAGGGTATTAAGAATACGCACCACTTCGCCAAAAACGCCCTGAACTCTGTTTTTACCGCTTATTCCCGCCATCCTACCAGCATCTCCCCATGCCAAAAAGGCTCTTTATGCGAATAAAGCAAATTTTCTAACGCTTTATTCACATAAAGAGCCTTTTTATACCCCACAGGGAATGTGGGATACTGCGGATGGATCTCACATGTTCCCACATTGTGAGTTTTTCATGACATAATTCATCTCTTTTTTGCATGTCATATTGACATTTGAAAAAATCTTTATTTACATTAATAATAATTTCAAGTGTTGACATATCATTCACTCAATTACATAGCGACTCTTGAATCACCACTCTACCCACCTGAAAGGACACTTTCGTGCGCCATTCACTTCAGGGTGCCGTGCAGCGCGCACCCTTTTTTCTTGCAGCATCTTTGCTTGTATCGACAAGTTTTATCCCAGCGAATGCGGTCTCTACCCCTAACGACTCCGCATCGTACACCCACACCGTCTCTGAGAGAAGCGACGATTCCGCTTCCGCAGTAGCACCTCTCAGCGACGACGTTCTTAACGCCGATCCCCAGGCATCGGTTGTGGCAGGTCAGGAAGGCGAGAACCCGGGGGCTATTCCTGAGGGAGACCCGCGAGTCATTACCTATTGGACGACCGAGCGTATGGAAAACGCTATTCCTGCAGATAACGTAGAGGATCCCCAGCAGGAGATCAACAATGCCGTCTCTCAGATGGAGACTGAAGAGCAGAATCCCGAGGTCGTTTCTCAGGAGGAAACCAACGAGTCCGGTGAGGAATACACCCCGCAGACTCTCACTCAGGAAGCTGACGAGCCTGAAACCACCGCTGAGTCTGTAGACCCCGTTCTGCCCGAACAGAAGAACGCACGCAATGGTGTGCAGCTTCAGGGTGCATCCAAGGTAACGAACTTCTCGCACACCAACGGCAAGATTTTCTACACCGATGCCAGTGACGGTAAAAACTATGTATGCTCCGGTGCGGCAATCAACACTCCCACCAAGCGTACCGTGGTAACCGCCGGTCACTGCGTGCACGGTGGCAAGAATAAGACCTGGCACCGCAACATCGTGTTTGTTCCCGGCTACAACCGGGGCGTGCGCCCGCATGGCACCTTCAGCGCGCAGTACCTGCGTGTTGCCAACGACTGGGTTCAGTACGGCCAGCCCACGGGCGGTACCGGCGACAGCTACAAGCACGATGTTGCCTTCATCAAGACCAACACCAACGAGAAGGGTCAGCTCCTCGTGAATATGGTAGGCGGGCACGGTTTGAACGTGGACCGCAGCCCCATCTTTGAGAGCACTGTCTTCGCATACCCCGGGAACAAAGAGTCTGGTACAGTTATGCACGCCTGCTGGGGGAACACCCACACGATCCGCATTACCCCCTACTACTTCCCCACGCTTTCGGGATGCGAGTTCGCGGGCGGATCCTCAGGTGGTCCATGGCTTGCCGACTACAATAATGCGACCGGCCTGGGCAAGGTTCAAAGCGTAACCTCGTTCGCAACTAATAACAATACGTCCGTCTCGGGTGCGATCTTCGACCGCCCCGTCTGGGACATCTACCAGAAGGCAGCTAAAGACTAAGAGCTGCCGCGAGCAGGTAGTTTTTGGTCGAGCGGGTAGGAAAACACTACCTGCTCGGATCGAAAACAACCTGCTCGCCACCTGAAATACATAAGATGCGGCTTCCCGCGCCCCTTGCCACCGCCGGGTGGATTTGGGACTGGGATGCCGCATCTTTGTTCTATGGAGGCAGATTTAGGGCTGATGGGAGAATATCTTAGAAGTCTTCGCCCGAAACCTTCTTATGCTCATCGACGAGCTGATCTTCGAGCGTGCGGTTCTCCGCTTCATCTTTGTTTTTAATGGTGGGGGCGCGTTTGAAAATTTTACGCATATCCGCGCTGGCGGCGGCGTGAAGTTTGGGGAAGAAAATATACGCCAGGGCGAAGGCGCATAGAATAGCGGCGGGACCAGCAATAAAAATACCCGCATCTATCAGCATAAAAAGGTAAAAGAGTACTACGACGAGGCCGAGCCGCAGCAGTGTGTACTTGAACAAGTTCATAACATCCAGTGTATCGGGGTTGCGATATGCCCCCAAGTAAACGAATGCGGCACGCCGGGAACGTCACAGATTATTTGACAGTTTTCATTGTTGGTTATGCTCAGAGTGTGTAACACTAGAGACTATGATTCGAGCCATGATGATTATTGGTGCTTTCGCCCTGGTGGTGGGGCTAACTCTATATACTCTCTTGGATGCGCTGCGCACGCATCAGGACCAGATGCGTACCTTCCCCAAATGGCTATGGATTATTGCGGTGATCTTCTTCCCCGTCGTGGGACCTCTCCTGTGGCTTCTGCTGGGCCGCCCGCGCGCCGTGCGAGCCCCTAAAACGCAGCAGGGCGGCGGGTTCACGGGTTCTCGGCGAGGCACACCGCCACCGGCAACATCTTCACCCGACGATGATGAAGAGTACCTGCGCTGGCTCAAGACGAAGGCCGACCGTCAGCGCCGATCTCGCGACAAGGATGCGGGCACCGGATCTGCGGACGGCGGCACGGGTGAACGTTCTGACGGCGAGAATGACGAGTCGGATGGAAAATATGGCTCTAAAAACTAAGACACGGGGTACTAGAGATTTTTTATAAATATTGTGGGCGGTACTAAAACACCCGGTAGGTGTTTAATACCGCCCACAATACATTAATCACGCAGATAAAACTGCTCTCAAGAAATATCACGCTATAAACATATTCAACTCACGGTATTCTCCACTCGGCATATAACAGCGCAGAGCCAGCTCGTCAGTCATCGAGAGCCGTTATCTCAAGCGTGTGAACCGCTAAATGACATCCCGAAGATGATAATCACGCACCAGAGTACTTTTTGCCGCATCATATACCGGCGAAATACCCTATGTATAAATCACTCTCGGTTTCACGCCCCAGATTACAACCCCGAATATGAATGCAAACCCGAGAAGAAAATATTCACGACCGTGAAATTAAAGATAATGCACGCATAGCCGATAATAGACAGCCATGCCGAGCGGGGGCCTGCCCAGCCGCGGGTGGCGCGTGCATGCAGATACGCCGCATACACCACCCAAATCACGAAGGTCCACACCTCTTTGGTGTCCCAGCCCCAGTAGCGTCCCCACGCATGATTTGCCCAAATCGCACCGGCGGCAAGCGTAAACGTCCACATTACAAACGCCAGCGCGTTCATGCGAAACGCAAAGTTCTCTAGAGCCTGGGCACTCGGGACCAAGCGCATAAACGCCCATCCGCCCGATTTACCATTCAGGATGCGCTGCTCGCGCCTGGTCTGCACCAGCTGCAGTACAGCCATCGCGAAGGTAATCGTGAACACCCCGGATGCTAACACCGCGATCGATACGTGAATTACCAGCCAATAGCTTTGCAGCGCAGGCTTCAGATGCCCCACCGGCGTGGGGAAACCAATTGTGGCGGCGCACAGCATAATGAGCACAAGCCCAGACACCAGCGTGCCCACGAAGCGCACATCGCGGAATATGAGGGTTATCAGAAACACCGCAGACACCATGAGCGCGCCCGTGGTGCAGAACTCGTACATGTTCCCCCAGGGCACGCGCTGCGCCGCGATACCGCGCATTATCACGGCGGCGGTGTGCACGAGAGCGGCAAGCACCATCACAACCACGGCGATGCGCGCGGCGGGGCGGCGAACGCCCGTGTACAGCATCGCAGAATCGGCAACCTCACCTTCGAGAGCCCGTGCGGCAGCACCCTTATACCCCATGCCGCGTTCGCCGGTGCCCTGTTCGGTACCGCCCGTGCGAACCGTATCCGCAGCGGTATTCGTCGTCGCGGATGCGCCAGAAACAGCGCCCGCACCAACCTTTATCTTCGCCTTTACGGTGGGTTTCTGTGCGGTACCCTCAGAGCGCCCTTCCAGACGCCGGGTCACGCGCGAGTTTGCCACCACATCGGAGGTGAACGCAATAAAAACGACGGTGTAAATCAGCGCCGCAATGTACATAAATAGTTCGCTGGAGCGCGCTAATGAGTCGTTCAGCATCGGCTACTTACCCTCGTTTTCATCATGGTTATCATCATCAAATTCTAGCCCCCAAGCGGCGGCGAAAGCATCGGTGAGGCGTTCGGCCTCGTTCGCAAGGCGCGGATCTTCCCCGCGTGCCAGCAAACCGTATTCGACCACGAGCACGCCATCGGCGGTGTGGGCACGCACCCATACGCGGCGGCGCGCCACGAAAAGCGAGACGATAAGCCCGACGAACGCGACCACAAAGGAGTACAGAACAATATTCTGCCCGGGGTCATGGCGCACATCCAGACCAACATAGCGCTTATACCCCAAAAACTCGATCTTTCCCTTGTTATCGGGCAGCACAGCTTCGGGATTCTGCGCGCTCAGTACAATGCCGTTGCCCTGTGCCATGGAGTTCAACTCTTGCAACTTAGAGGTATCGAGCACGTACACATTCTGCGGCTGCCCCGAGTTGAGCCCCAGATCGCCCGAATAGGACTGGAAAATCAGCATGGGGTTTGCGGGAGCGGAATCTACCGAGTGGGGTACGGTAGTGCCGCGCGCATAGTCGCCGGTAGGCAGGAACATGCCCACAAAACCAAGCTGGCTAGGTTTGGCGTCCGGAACCTTGAGCACCACCGATGAGGTGTATTTACCGTCCGTAGTAATTCCCACCACGGTGCCCTCATAGGCGACTTTACCTTCGCCATCCGTCACTCGCACCACGGGCGCATAACCATTACCCGAGAGGAAAATGCTGGTACCGCCAATATCGACCGGTTCGTTCACCTTGAGGGTCTTCTGCTCGGTGCCGCCCTGCGGGTCGTGCACCGTCAGCTCCGCCTTGTAATCGAGGTCTTGCCCGTAGGTGTGGCTGTCTTGCTGACGGTCGTAGCGCACCTGAAAATTATTGAGCGTCACCGCATACGGGGTAAGCCAGTCGGGGTTGTAATTCGTGCCGGGGGTAAACGAATCGTAGCCAATCAGCGAATTGACGAAAGTTTCATCCTGAACCAGAATTTTTTGTCCACGGTATCCATAGAGCGAACCGAAGGCGACCCCTACTAGAATGCCAATCATCGCCACGTGAAAGAGAATATTGCCGATTTCGCGCAGATACCCGCGCTCGGCACCAACCGAGTAGTGTTCGTTCTCTTCATCCCGAATTTCAACTCGGTAGTGGCTCTTTTTCAGGATGCGCGCCGCATCCTCAATTGCGCCCTTGGCACTCAGGTTCAGCCCAGCATCCGCCACGGGAACCTCAAGCTGACGGTGCACCGGCATACGGGAAAGGTTTCTGGGGGTGCGTGCCGGGGGCTTACGCCAGTCTTTCGCGTGTTTGATGGCGCGCGGGGTTACGCATCCGATCAGCGAAATAAACAGCAGCAGATAGATAGCGGAGAACCACGCCGAGGAGAACACATCGAAAAGCTGAATCTTATCGGCAAATTCGCCCCAGCCGGGATGGTTCTTAATGTAATCGGTAACCTTAGTGGGGTCTTGCACGCGCTGGGGGAAAATCGAGCCAGGCACCGCTGCAATCGCCAGCAAAAGCAGAAGCATGAGCGCCGTATTCATTTTGGTCAGCTGAGTCCAGCACCAGCGAAGCATGCCCACGAACCCGAGGGCTGGCGCATCCTTGCGCGCTGGTTTACCGGTTTTCTCGGTCTTCTCGGATGCGTTCACGGCACGCCCAGCATTTGCGGTTTTGCCCGCCTTGCGGTTTGCGGTGTTTGTGTCCTTTGCCTCTGTTGAAGTGTTTTCATCGTCGCTGTGTTCGGAAACCATGACAGCCCTCCTTTCTTAGATCGGTAGTTCGTAGGCGGGTAATGCCGCCTGTATCCATGACATCAGCTCGGTCCACAGCCCCGTCATGAGCAGTACCCCGATCAGGATGAGTACGGCACCACCCACCCGCTGTATGCCTAGGCGATGTTTTTGCGCCCACGCCAGGGTGCTCACTCCCCTGCCCATGCCCCATGCCACGAGCAGAAAGGGAACGCCCAGGCCCAGACAGTATGCGAGAGTCAGAACGACTGCCTTGCCGGTGCCGGAACCGCCCGTATATACGAGGGTCTGCACGGCCGCGAAGGTCGGCCCGATGCAGGGTGCCCATCCCAGCCCGAAGGTTATGCCCAGAATCGGTGCGCCCCACAACCCGGTGATCGGGCGGCGATGCAGGCGTTTATCGGTCTGAAAGATCGAGAGCCCGCCCAGAAATACGATTCCCATAAGCACAACCAGCGCGCCCAGAATTATCGTGACCCAGGACTGCCCCTTAAGCCAGGGTGCGGTGCCGAGCTGGGCGAGAACAACCGAGAGAAGCACGAAAATAACGGAGAATCCCGCAATAAACAGTGCAACTCCGGCGAGTAACCGCCAGGTGGCTTTGCGGCGAGTTACAGCATACTCATTCGGTGTCTGAATTTTACTCTCTGTTGTTATGGGCGCAGAAGCGCTGTGATTGTCTACTACATCCTGTGTTTGAGGTGCCGTTGGCACTAAACGCCGCGCCGCCGCCGGGTTCACGAGAGCGAAAGTTTTCGTATCCACGGGCTCCGCCGCATGCCCTTCAGCTTGTGATGCGCCCGTTGCCGGTATATTCGCCCCGGTCAGCCCCGCAACATATCCTAAATACCCCGGAACCAGCGGCAGCACGCATGGAGAGGCAAAAGAAATAAACCCCGCGAGCGCGGCAAGCGGTATCGACAGCCACAGCGAGCCATCTAGCACGGTCGAGCTGATGCTCGCCACGAGGAAAGCACCGACCCCGGCGATAGCGATGAGCGGCTGAACGGGCGTGTGCGGCACGCTAGGCACCCTTCGTCACGGTCTCGACGAGGGTTTTCAGGATGGACGGGTTAGCCTGCCCCAGCACGCGGGATGCCACGCGCCCCTTCTCGTCCAGGATCACGGTGGTGGGCACCGCCTGCGCGGGTACGTATTTGCTGAGCGAGAGAAGAACCTTGCCCGTAACGTCTTTGAAGGAGGGGTATGTGACGTTGAAGCTGCGGTCGAAGGCTTCTGCCGTGTTTTTCTCGTCACGCACGTTCACGCCGTAAAAGGCGATTTTATCTTTGAATTCTTCGGAGAGTTTCTGCAGGTCGGGTGCTTCGGCTCGGCAGGGGGCGCATCCGGCGTACCAGAAGTTCAGCAGTACCGGTTTACCGCGCAGGGATTCGGCGGTTACGGTTTTTCCGTCGAAGAGTTCGCCGGTGAAGGCGACAGGGTCACCGCGTTCGGCTTCCTGGTATTCGGTGACGGAACCATCGCCCGCGATATAGCCTTTGTTATCACCCGAATTTGCCTGTTTCGCCAGGGAATCATCGCTGGATGAGCACGCCGAGAGGAGCACGGCACCTGCGGCGGTGGCGCAAATACCCGCACCCGTGTGCAGAAGCGCGCGGCGAGTGAGTGGGGTATTTGGCGTCGTGGGTTTTGGCGTAGGGTTCATGCTTTCCTTCCGTGCCAGCTGGCGGCATCGGTGTGTGCGAAGGCCTGCGTTCTTAAACTATAGGAGACTAGCTTCCGGGAAGTTGAATCACGCCGCCGTACAGGGGCGAGGCGGGTTCGGAGTATCCGCTCACCTGCGGCATTTCATGGTCAAAATCCGTGCTCTTAAAGTCGAGGGAGGTGATCGAGGCAAGGTTACACTGGCGTGTGCGCGGGTCATGCTGCAGCATGCGGCCTTCTAACCCCAGACGGGTGACCCAGATGGGCAACTGATGCGAGACAATAATCGCTTGTGCGCCTTCGCCGCCTTTGTCGTAGGCGGTGCGTGCCGCATCCTGAATAGCGGATGCCATGCGTTTTACCTGGTCAAGGTACGGTTCCCCCCAGGATGGGCGCAGAGGGTTGTAGAGTTTGCCCCAGTGTTTACGATTGTGCAGAAGACCCTGCCTGGTCACGTGCTCGCCCTCAAAATAGTTATCGGCTTCGATAACCCGCTGATCCGCATGTGCCTCCAGACCCAGCAGCTCGGTGATTGGCGCGGCAGATTCGCGGGTGCGCAGCAGGGGTGAGCACACCAGATGCACAATCTTGGCACCGTCCTGCGCGCGCTGAGCAAATTCCTGGGCACTCATGCGCACCATGTGCTGCCCCTTCTTGGAGAGAGCGTAGCGCGGCAGACGGCCGTAGACAATACGTTCGGGGTTGTGAACTTCGCCGTGGCGCATCAGGTGAACCGTAACCGTGGGCTGAGTAGTCATTCTCTCAGTTTCTCAGACTTTCGGCGCTACCCCAAAATATATTGCGAAGTGTTCGGTTAGCGGGCAAGTTTCTTGTCGAGAATCTTACGCATGCGTTTGGGGTTAATACGCCAAAAATCCTTCGCTTCGCCGTCGATGCGCAGCACCGGAATTTCGGTCTCGTGGCGTTTGAGCAGATCCGGGTTATCGGTAATATCGAGCTCGGTATAGTCCAGGCCGTATTCGGCGCAGATTTCGCTCACGGTTAGACGCGCATCCTCGCAGAGATGGCACCCGGGACGGGTCAAAAGTTCAATGACAGGTTCAGGCATAGTTCCCAGTGTATACCCGTGCAGCTTCTTGAGGTTCTGCCGCGCTGGCTTGTGTGCCCACGTCTGCACGCGATATATGTCCGATAGTTATATTCTCTCGCACCATGTGTTCTTGTTCGCACATATGCTCGGTCGGGAATATATACAGGTCAGAGCGCCATATCTAGGTTCATGCATTGGTGCGTCAGAGGCAAAACACCCCGCATCCTTGCGGTTGAACCTGCTGGATGCGGGGCGCAGAAGCCTTAATTACTTCTTATTGCGGCGCTGGTGGCGAGTCTTGCGAAGCAGTTTACGGTGCTTCTTCTTGGACATACGCTTGCGGCGCTTCTTAATAACGGAACCCATAGGATTTCCTCACTTTTCTAGACCCGGCCAAACCAAACCGGTTTGGTAGCTACCCGGGTATGTTTATACCGGTATAAACGCTCTAAAAGGCATTTTAGGCACAGCAGTACCCAAGCGTTTTGAGAACGCTACCTTCCTAGAGTACAAGGTAATAGCCTATTTTCACCATTTGAAGGACAGAAAACCTTCGATTTTGCGAACTTTCTCTCGCCCCCGATGTCTTTTCCACTGCAACGGATATACATGAGGCGGCGAGAACCACGGGTGCATACTCCCGAGTTCCCGCCGCCCCAAATGCCAAATGGTGGCGCGATAGCGCTAGTGGCGCCTCTTGCGGTTCTTCTTCCCCTTCGAGAGGGCACTGGCATCCTTAGAAGTACCGTTCTGAGCCGGTTTTTTAGCCTCGCTTGCGGATCCCTGCGTCTTAGCCTGCTTCTTCTGAGCAGCAGCCGCTTCCGCCGCATGCGCCCGCTCGACAGCTCCCAGCACGTCGAAGCCCTCAAAAGGATTCGGAGCACCGTTAGCGTCTACTGCCGTCAGGGCCTTCTTATTAGCGGATGCAGACTTTGAGGCGCTGCCTGCTACGGGCGCAGGCTTTTTCGTCTCGGGTTTCTTCGAAGCCGGTTTTGCTGATGCCTGGGCAATCTCCGAAGGCGACGGGGCGGGTTTTACCGGTGTTTTCTCGGTATCTGCCTGAGCCTTTTGCTTGGGTTGAGATTCCACAGGCTTATTCTTAGTTTCGTTCACCGCAGAAGCAACCGGAGTCGAATCGATACCGCTCAGATTAGCCGTTTCCGGGCGGGCAACCGCTGGAACGGGCTGCGGTATGGCTGCAGCCGCAACCGAAACATTCTTCGCCGGAGCCTGAGAATCTGAATCCTTGCGATTGGGGCGTTTAACCGCCACGGGCTCAGCGGTCGGGGTCGGCACCGAATCGGGCGAAGGCTCGTCCAGAGTAATCGCGCTCTGCAACTCAGAACGTATCTCTTCCGGAGTTTCCTCCAACTCGACATTCGCCGCCGCCCTCTGAACGGGCGCATCCGAAGGTTCTGACTTCACAGAGTCAGAAGAATCCGTCTGAGGAGTTTTTGCAGCGGGTTTCTCGTGCTTCGCCGAATCTATGCTCTGTGCAGGGGCGGATGCGGGTTTTTCCGCAGGCTTAGCAGTCTTCGAATCCGTCTTATCCGAAGGTGCTGCCTCCGGCGCGGGCTCGGCGCTCTTAGAAGTTGCATCGCTCGATGGCTTCGAGGGTTTCGGTGCCTCAGCAGGTTTGGGAGCCTCTGCCGCCTTCGCGGGCGATGGCTGAGCCGTTGGTTTCTTCGGTTCTGTGGAGGCTTCCCGCTCTTGCTCAGCCGCCGAAGACTTGTAGGCCTCGGCGGAGGCAGCGGCAGGGGTATCCTCAGATGATGAAGCAGAAGCGGACTTAGGCTCTACCTTGGGAGGTTCTGCCGCAAATTTCGCATTGTCTGCGGCTTTCTGCTCGGCCGCCTCTTGCGCCTCAACCAGCTTGACCGCCTGGGTATGCGGCAGATCAAGACCGAAGTAATGGCGGACGCGGCGAATCAGGCTGATGCGCTCGCTCGCGGGCTTCTCCGCTTTCTCCGGCTTTTCGGACTTGCGCGGTGAGAATTGCGAGGGTCGCACGGGCGGCACGTTTCGGCGCAGGGGTGCACGAATAACATCATCCTCCCCCTCAGCTTCGGTCTGGGGTGAGGTTCCGTTCTCGGCCTGCTGTCCCATGGTGCGCCACGGAATAAGGCCGGTCGCCACAAGTTCTTCGGCGGAGATTTTACCCACCGGAGCCTTCTCGACATAGACTTCCCGAATGTGTTCTTGTTCGTCGGGTGTCTCTTCAGCGTCTTTATCCTCGGTGCTTTCGGTCGAGTCTTCGTGAGAGGCAGAGTCGTCCTGCGCTTTGCCCTGTTTCTCTTCCGAAGACTTGGATTTTTCGGATCCATCAGCAGACTTGTCCGTAGCTTTTTCTGCCGTTATCTTTTCAGCAGGCTCTTTGTCCTGTGCCTCGTCAGATACAGACTCGCCGGGTTTTTCAACCGGCAGAACGTCATCCTCAAATTCGGGCTGCACGCTCTCAAGCTGGGGTTCGTGCGCCGCGGTTTCCTCCAGGGGATCGATCGGAGACTCGTGGGTGCTCTCGACGGTTTCCTGCTGCTCGGGAATGTCAGCCGTAGGAGTATCACCCATGTTCTCGGCGGATGCGGTTTCCCCTGCCTCGTCTTCCTCGAAGCCCATGGCCACCGGGGTCGGCACGCGCACACGCCCTTGACGACGGCGTGAAACGGTGCTTCCTTCACGAATAATTTTTGGAAGCTGCGCGGCCGGAGATTTCTCCTGCTCAGCCTTATATTCTGATTCGGGAATATTCTCGTCGGTATCCTGCTCTGGTTCCGCTTCCTCATGTTCTTCCACGTCAGCGTCGGATTCGGGCTCTTCGGAAGAATCAGTGCTTTCCTCGGAGTATTCCTCCTCCTGGAATTCCTCGTCGTCCTCAGAGGGGTCACCAGGCATACCGTTCGGGGTATTTGCCGCCTGATCCAGCTCTATGCCAGCTTCGGAGTATAGCTCTTGCAGCTGGTGGGCAATCAGTTCACGCGCGGTGCGGGCATCGCCGTCTTTGACAGCATCTACAATGGCACGGTTTTCCACCCGGATGCGCGTCATCGTGCTGCTCCACAGCGGCAAACGTCCCATAAGCGACAGCAGGGAATCGAAGGAAGACTGGCGGATCGCAACCAGCAAGCCCACGACCAGTTCGTTACCCGCCAAACGCACCAGCCGGTGGTGGAAGGTCAAAAGCTGGTCAAGAAACTCACCAATACTCAGAGTATCGTCTTGGAGCGTCTCAAGAGCTTCATCAACCTCATCAAATGAGACCTTGTCGGGGTCAATATTAGATACCGCCCAGCTCTCAAGCAGGATGCGGGTCTGCAGCATATCGCGGGTTGGGTAAAGCGATGTAGACATGTGCAGACGAATGGGTCCCGCAGCCGCAGCCGCCGGTTCCTCATAGAGATAAGGAATGATCTCTTTGCCGCGCCCAGAGTACAGGCGTATCAATTCCATATCTTCAAGGGTTTTGAGTGCATCTCGGGTTCGGGAACGCCCCACACCGATGGCGTGGGCAATCCGCTGATCGTCAGGAAGGCTTTGACCGAGCTGAATATTGCCTTCAAAAAGCTCGGTCTCAAGCCAGCGCAGAATCTTGCGATGAATAGCCAATGAGAACTCCGTTTATACGAGTTAGAAGTGGGATGCTATGAGAACCGTCGTGCACGCGTGCGGTCTATACCGCACAACACCACGAGACGTATGCTGTGAAATATCCATGTTACCGGCGCCTTCCGAAAACGCGTGAAAGCAGCCCGCGCGGGGGTTCTTTCGGGGTATCTGCAGTGCCGAATGCTGAGGTGTATTCCGTCTGTGTCTGGTACGGAAGTTCCTCGTTCTTACCAGATTTTTCGGATGCCGCACTCTTCGTCTTGTCAGAGGCATCGGCTGCCTCTTCGTCCTCTTGAGGACGGGCACCCTGCACGGAACTCATTTCCGGGGTAACGACGGGCAGCACCGCCGTGAAGGTCACGGAATCTGATTTGACCGGCGCATTCTCGGCGAGTTTAGCTTCCACTGCCTTAGCCTCTTCGGACTGTGCCTGCGTCATATTCTGTGCGGCGGCAGGGGCGGCTTCCGCTGGGGTTTCAGCACCCGATTTTTGCGGTTCCTGAACGGTTGACGATGACTCTTCCACCTGAGCCGCTGGCTTTTTCTCGGGCTCCTGAGTTTTTGCTGCAGCACCTGAGGAGGCGGTACCTTCGGCGAACCTAACCGTTGCGGGTTTTGCCGGTTCCTTGGTCTCAGGCGAGCCAGCGTTCCCCTGGCCCTTCTCGGCCTGCTTTTTCTGTGCAGTACCCTGTACCGCACGTTCCCCATTTTCCGTGCTCTTTTCGGCAGTGTCGATGCCGTAGCTCACGGTAGAAGATGTGCCGGGCTGGGTGGCGGTTTGTGCGTTGGTCGCAGTGGTTTCGGCGGGCTTATCCTCGGGTTTCTTCTCGGATGCAGCCGCCTGTATCGGGGATTCGGCGGGTTTCGCAGCCTGGGCTGGGGTTTCTTGAGAACCAGTGTGCGCTTCGGTTTTCGCACCGGGTTTTCCGGTATGCGCCTGCGCCGCCCGTTCCGAACCCGGCTTCGGGGCAGAAACCTCTTCACGGACCGATTGTGCCTGAGCCGATTCTGTTTTCGCGGCAGTTTGAGCCTGCGGCGAAGGTGATTCGGGTTTCTGAGGCTTTGTCTGAGCACTCTTGTGAGCATCCTTCACGGGCTTTTGCGCTTCGGCCTTCGCGGCGTGAGAGGTCTGTTTAGACTCGGCGGAGCTCGGTTTCACAGGCTTAGCACCCTCGGATTGCTGGGCAGGTTGCTGAGCGTCTGAAACGTGCGTGCGTTCTTGAGTCTGTGCCTCAGCGTGGAGCTGTTTCGTATCGTACGAACGCTCGGGAGCCTTAGCCGACTCGGTGCTCTTCACAGACGATTCAGCGTCCTTCTGAGCTGACGCGTCCTTGTCGGTCTTCTCGCTCTTTACTGCCTCCGGCTTTGCCTGTGCGGTCTTATCCTGCGACTTTGACCGGGGAACAAAGCCGCGAGCCTCGGGCGAGAACCCCTGCTGACCGTCATCAATTCCGTCGTCATACCCATAGGACTGCTGCGGTTTCTCCTGATAGGAAGACCCCGAAGGCGTGAAAGGACGCATGGGAATAAATTCGTTTTCCTCAACGGTTCCGGCGGTTTCTGTGCCCTCTTCCGATGCGGCGGGTGCCGCCTGCTGAGCGGGTTTTGACACGATGCGCGCAGCGGATTTAGTCGAGGTCTTCGGCCCCAGACCGGAGGTTACCGAGCTCTCGGCAGAACGTGTCTCATCATCAAAAATGGCGGGTTTTGCAATCGCGGCGGTCGTCGTCTTCTTCTTAGCAGACGATTCGCCCTCAGCGTGCGAATCATGAGCGCCAGCCTCGTGGGAAGCGCCCTGCCCATCGCGATCTTTCTGCCCGGAGTCCTTCTCGGCATCCCGCTCGCCCGAAGGGCTCGCTCCGGGCTTCACGCCAGCATTCGCGGAACCGGTAGAACCCGGGAAAGCCTCGAAACGCTTGCGCTGCGAAAGGGTCTTGGATACACGTTCCTGAGGCGTCGGCTCAGGCTGCTCAACGACGGAGGAGGATTCAACGGGCTGGGCGGGCGCATCCGAATCCGAGGTCTTATCTTGATCTTGTACATCTTGAGCATCGGCAGTGGCAGCTTCACCAGTGGTTTCATCGGTGGTTTTACCGGTAGTAGCTTTAGAGCGCTGCTCTGTATCTTGATCTTGCTGTTTTTGCTCGTTAGTCTCAGACTCGCCAGCGTGCGCAGTTTTCTCAGTCTTAGCCTCGGCGCTGGGCTTTTCAGTCTTGTCGGTTTTCGCGGTGTCATCGCCTGAGGATTCGACAACATCGACAACCTCAATCACGGAAGCCTGTTTAATCTGCGATTCCCGCTGTTCCTTCGTGCTGTGTGCAATCGCCTGTATATCGGCAACCCAGGCGGTGATCTCGTCAAATACTTCAGGGTTCAGTGAATAGAGGCGGCGCTGCCCCTCGACCAGCACGGTGACTGCCCGTGCCTCACGTAGAACCTTAAGGTGCTTTGAGATAGTGGGTTGGCTCATGTTCAAGTGCTCAACAACGGCACCAACAGTACGTGTTTGTTCAGCCAGAAGATGAACGATATTGCGGCGGGTGGGGTCCGCGATCACTGAAAAAACGTCTGATTGCATATAGCGATTATGACATATTTCGGCGTATGCTCGATACCTGTTTTATGGGTTCTAGCCCGAAACTACGCGGTTTTTCGCTAAGCTTTCCGCGTATATTACCAAATGCTCATAATATTCCGTTCTAGCTATATATCGTTTATGGCATATACACGCCCACACAGTGCATGCACCACAACAACCGTTCCAACATTATCCCTAGAAATACCTATGATGTTCCGCTCAGCTGCATGCCTGGGCGATACACTAGAGAAAGCTAAACATCCCCACCAAGACCGTACCCCGCCCAAACTCTGCGTACGATCGGAAAGGAGGCACCCGTGGGACGCTATCTACGTCGTCTGCGCGCGCATCAGCGCAAACGGGTGCGCGATTTTTCTGAGGGTCGCATCTCCACCGCTATCGGCAAAGTTCCGTCTACATCGCCGATGATGTATGAACAGGAAGAGGTCACTCGCCGCTTCAACCCCTTCGATATCCGAAGCTACGAGAAGCTGCGCAACCTTATTGATACGACTGTCTTCTCCTCACCTTCGCGAACCGCTATCGCGTCCTTCTTTCTGGTGATCATTTTCTTCACCGTAACGTTGAGCCTGCCGATTTCTTCGGTCACGGGCGAACCTGCGCCATTTCACCACGCATTCTTCACCGCCACCAGTGCGGTGACCGTGACCGGTTTGACGACCGTTTCAACAGCGGCCCAATGGTCAGTATTCGGGCAGGTTATGATTCTGCTCGCCTGTCAGATTGGTGGTTTAGGGGCGCTGACCATGACCTCGCTTCTTGCCCTGGCGATCGGGCGGAAAATGGGTTTGCGCTCTAAACTTATCGCGCAGGAAGAGCTCAGTATCGGGCGACTCGGTGAGGTCGGCAGCGTGCTTCGTACCGTCGCTTATACCTCAATCGGGATCGAATCGACGATCGCCCTCGTTCTTACCCCGCGTTTTCTGCTTCTTGGCGAGAATCTGCCCACCAGCCTGTGGCACGGTATTTTCTACGCCATTTCGTCCTTTAATAACGCCGGGTTCACCCCGCATTCCGATGGCTTAGTACCCTATGGACACGATTTTTTCGTGCTCGCACCCGTCAGCATCGCGGTGTTCTTGGGGGCACTCGGGTTCCCCGTGCTGATGACGATTCAGCAGAAACCCTTTCGGCCCCGCGACTGGACTCTAACGACCAAACTCACGGTGACGACCACGAGCATCCTGTTCGTGCTGGGTGCCCTGCTCTGGGGCATAGCCGAATGGGCAAATCCGCGTACTATCGGCAATTACGGTGCGGGTGAGAAAGTTCTCAGCTCGATTTTCGCTTCCATCATGACGCGCTCGGGCGGGTTCAACCTGGTCGACATGAACGATATCCGCCCGGTCACCGGCCTCATAACCGACGTGCTCATGTTTATCGGCGGCGGCTCAGCATCTACCGCAGGCGGCGTGAAAGTTACCACGATTGCCGTGATTATGCTTGCAATTATTGCGGAGGCACGCGGTGACCAATTCGTGATGACCTTCGGGCGCACGATCCCGGTGTCGGCGCTGCGCATCGCCATTTCGGTGACGATGATGAGTACCGGAATTGTACTTGTGGGCACCGGAGTTCTGCTGGCGATAACAGACCAGCCGCTCGTGCGCGTGCTCTTTGAGGTCATTTCCGCCTACGCAACCTGTGGACTGTCAAATGGGCTCTCTACGGAACTGCCGCCCTCGGGCATCTATGTGCTCTCCCTGCTTATGTTTATTGGGCGAATCGGCACCATTACTGCCGCCACCGGTTTGGCGCTGAGGTCTCGCCGCCGTCTGTATAAGTACCCCGAAGAAAGGCCCGTCATTGGCTAGTAACCATAACGCCCCCGTACTGATTATCGGGTTGGGACGGTTCGGTTCGGCGACCGCCGCCCAGCTTCACGCCCAGAATAAAGAGGTTCTCGCCATTGAGAAAGACCCCGAAATTGCGCAGAAATGGACGGGCGTACTCACCCACGTGGTCTCGGCAGATGCTCGCGATATTGACGCGCTCAGGCAGCTGGGTGCGAGCGATTTCGGGTCTGCGGTTGTGGGTGTGGGTACCTCGATTGAGGCTTCCGTGCTGATTACCGCGAACCTGGTCGATCTGGGGGTTGAGCGTATCTGGGCGAAGGCGATCACCCCCTCACACGGCAAGATTCTAGAGCGTATTGGCGCGCATCATGTTGTCTATCCGGAGGCGGACGCGGGCCGCCGCGCCGCACACCTGGTGTCGGGGCGCATGCTGGACTATATCGAGTTCGACGACGATTTTGCGATTGCCAAGATGCGCCCGCCGAAGGAAACTCACGGGTTCACCCTAGCCGAGTCGGATATTCGCGCGAAATACGGGGTGTCTGTGGTGGGTATTAAGTCTCCTGGCGAGGAGTTTACCTATGCGGATGCGGCAACGCGCATCCATTCCCGGGATATTCTGATTGTCTCGGGGCAGGTGGATCTGATCGAACGTTTCGCGGCACGCCCGTAGGTTCTGTCTTCCCCTTCTTCGTCATAAAAAGAGCCTTTATGTGAATAAAGGCTCTTTTTTATGTAGGGAGAGGTAGGCAGGAGAAGGCGGGGGCTAGTCAGCCGTGTACTGTTCGCTCAGCTCTGCGGAGCGGGCGGCGCAGGCGCGCATAGCATCCTCGGTGAGATCGAAAAGTCCCTTGTCAATAAAGGTATTGATAGCGCGCTCCGTGGTTCCATTCGGGCTGGTAACAGCCTTACGCAGGGCGGCGGCATCCGGGTTACTATCCAACAGGTACCCTGCTCCCGCAATCGTTGCGGATGCGAGCCTCTGTGCGGTCTCTTCATCCAGACCGAGCTTCACACCGGCACTCGCCATAGTCTCTGCCAGCAGGAACCCGTAGGCGGGGCCGGATCCCGAAACGGCGGTGACAGCATCCATCTGATCTTCTCGCACCCGCACTACTAGGCCTACGGTCTCTAGGATCTTCTCGGCGAGCGCAAGCTGCTTCTCAGTCACTGCCTCACTCACAGAGATCGCCAGCACACCCTTACCCACGCTTGAGGGCGTATTGGGCATGCAGCGGATCACCGGCTGACCCGCAGGAAGAGCCTTCTGCAATGTGTCAAGGGTGACTCCTGCCGCCACCGAAATGACGAGTGCATCCGGGGCGAGAGCGGGTGAAATTTCGCGTGCCAGTTCGACGATTCCATAGGGTTTAACCCCCAGAAGCACCACGGATGCGCCGCTGACTGCCTCACGGTTGGCTTCGGGCTTGAGCTCGCATCCGATCACGACGGCATCTCGCCCTTTAGGCCCCAACTGATGGCGCAGGCGGTCTATGGAGTTTTTGCTGCGCACGGTGGCGCGTATGGCCTCTGCGGGGTACCCGCCTGCGATGAGCCCGGCAGCGATGGAACCGTTCATGGAGCCGGTGCCGAGGAATGCTATATGTTCGGTCATCTTCGATCCTTACTGTCTGCTTCGTTCGTGTTACGGGGCGCATGCCGCCCGCACCACAGGGTATGTTATCTAGCATACAATCCAACACCGGATCCGGCGGCTCCCCGCATGTACTCCGGCACAAAAAGGGCTGCGGTTCGCGGCTAGAATGTAAAACGATGAAAACACGTCTGATTCGCTGTGCCCACCTTCTGCTGTGCACCGTGCTGATTGGCGCGGCCACCGGTGGCGGGGCGATTATTCTGCACTACCTCCTGGATATCATGCAGGAGCTCACGTTCGGGCATACGGAGGCGGAGCATCCGATCGTGACGGATCACAGCGATACTGTTCGACGTGTGCTGGTGTTGATCGCGGTGGGCGTGGTGGTCTCCATCATCTGGTTTTTACTTCAGCGGCGCACTAAGCTGGTGTCCATTAAGGCGCAGATTCGCGGCGAAACTCCGCAGGAGCGCCACCCGGGATTTCTACGGCAAACCCTGCACAGCCTCACTCAGATTGTGGCCGTGGGCGCGGGTGCGCCGGTGGGTAAAGAGGTTGCCCCGCGCGAGTTGGGTGCACTGTTTGCTGGGCGTCTGGCGGATCTAATGCGCATTCCGCAGACCGTGCGTCCGGTGTTGGTAGCCTCGGCTGCGGCGGCGGGTTTAGCGGCTGTGTACCAGGTTCCGGTGGGCGGTTTTGTTTTCCTGTTTGAGGCTCTCGGTTTAGCGCTGTCGCTGCGCAATATTTTCACGGGTGCGATCCTGATTTTTGTGGCAACCCGCACCGCGAATCTGGTTATTTCGGATGCGCCCACCTACCCCGTCCCGCAGCTGCAGACCACCGGTGAATCGCTGCTGCTCGCGGTTGTTCTTGGTCTGGCTATCACTCCCCTGGCGCTGTGGTTCCGGGCGGCGTCTCAACGCGCAGAGAGCCGCAAAACTACGAATCGGAACGTGCTCTGGCGGCTTCCTCTGGTACTTGCGTTGGTGGCGGTGACCTCGATTTTCCTGCCGGAGATTCTGGGGAACGGCCGCCCGCTGACCCAGCATATTTTCGATGCCGCATCCGGTTTATCTTCGGACTCCGGCAGGCTTGACGCGACAGCCTTAAGCCAGGCTCTTCTCTATGCTCTCGCACTGCTGGCAGCCAAAGCGATCTTGGTGGTGGCGAGCCTGCGCAACGGCGCCTACGGAGGCACGCTCACACCGGGGTTGGCGCTGGGTTCCGCCTGCGGTTTCGTGCTTACGGGCGCTCTAATCCTCGTGTTCCCGACGCTGATTCAGCTTCAATCGGGCGCGGGAGCGCTTCATGCATCAGAACTTCTCGGGACCGCCGGGCTACTGGGCGCGGTCACTTTCCTGAGCCTGTCGATGAACGCCCCGCTGAGTGCCTGCGCCCTGATTCTTGGGTTCGCCGGGCAAGACTGGCAGGCGTATGCGCCTTTCGCGGTAGCGGTCGGCACGGCATGGGGTGTCAAATACCTGTGGATGCGCTTAGGCAACAAAATACAGCCACCCCGCAAACCGTAACGCCTGGTCAGCGTTAAGACTCGGCTGGCTGAGCACATGTAAGGGGAATTTCGCGTGCTTTACGCGTGTCGCACAAACGGTATGCACGGGTTTCTTGCGTGGATGCGGCTATAATAATTTACTTTACAGTGCATCTATTTTAGGTGTGTTCAGATTCTTCTACCGCCGTCGGTTTCATGCCTACGGTACTGCGGGCAAAGATTCACCGGGTTTTCCGGGCAATGCACACACCCGAAAGAGGGTGCCTGCCGCGCATCCGACTGCAGGCTCAAGCTCGACTATACATATGGTGTTGTGCAAGGTAACTTCGTGTTGTACGCTGACTTGGAGATATCTCTCGCTATCCTTAAAGAGCCCAATATTTCCGGGGTGTTTAGGCAACTCGTGCCCGTTTTGGGTACTATTGCAGAGGTTATCCCGCGAAATTCCAGTTCGCAGCCTAGCCATACCGCTGACCGCGCCTTAGCTGAGCTCTTACCGGTGCCTAGCACCCGCTGGATTTTCTAGGCGGAAAACCACCCCGCCCGCACCAGCTCGACACCTGCCCACAGACTTTAACACCAGCCACAGCATCCGAGGGAGACACGATGAGCGATAAGAATCCTCATACCTCTGAGCGCATACAGGATTCGCACCACCAGGGAGGTGCGCCTTTCAGCAATCCTCGACGCTCTCAGACTTCGACGACTGTGCAGCACGTGCAGGAAGAATCACCTGCCCAAAACTCGCTGCCCCCTCAGGATGCTGGGCCGGATGCACCCGCCCAGACCCCGCAGGCAGCGCAGGGTCCGCAAGGCGCGAAGACTCAAGAGCCCGCTCAGAAATCTGCTGAGAGCGCTCACACCGCCCAATCCACGCCGTGGGGCTCACAGACCTCAAAGCCCCAGCCTGCCCAGGCCGAGAACGCTCAACCCGCCGCCGTTGAGATCGATACGAACACCCCTGCGGATGCGCTTCCCCAGAGCATTTCACGCCCGGATGCTGACGAGGCTGTGCACCACGAAAATACGCAGACCCGTCAGCTTCCGGTGCAGAGCCGACCTGAGCAGGGCCCGCTGAGCTCGTATCTTTCGGAGAAACCACAGGATTCTGAGGCTCCTGATCCTGCCGCTGCACACGCGGAGGCACCGGAGGCTGAACCTGCCGATAACATTCCTCAGTCCATCTCGCGCCCGGACGCTGACGAGGCTGGCGACGCGGAAGACGTGAGAACCCGCCAGCTTCCCGCTCAGGCCCAGGAACAGGGCGCATTCCCGTCCATCGCCGATACGATGTCTGCCGCTCGGGCAGAGCGCGGGTCTAGTGTCCCTGCCGACTCCACCGCATCCGAGGCGCAGGCTCCCGCAGAGAAAACCGGGGCTAAGAAGGTCTATGAAGACACCATGCCCGCATCCGCAATTCCGATCATTACGGCGAACACCCCAGCGGTATCGGTCGGGGCACCGGCAAGCGGTCAGATAGCCGCAACTACAGGGGCGGTGCCTGCGGGTGCCGAGAAAACCCCCGAGCAGAAACGTTCGCGCGAGCTCAAGACCATTGTTACGGTGACCGCGATTCGTACCGTTCTGCTTGCCGCGTGCCTGGTGATGTATGGCTTCGGCTTTGGTGGCGGCGGAACCTTCAACATGATGCTCGGCTACGGCGGCGCAGTGTATATGCTCGTGCAGATTGCGGCGTGTATTTTCGCGGTGCGCTCGAAGTCTACGAAGGGCATGCGCATCCTGAATGGAATTAGCGCCGGATTGGGTATTATTCTGCTGATCGTCACGGCGATCGTCTATGCTGGCTGGTCGGGTGAAGATTCTTCAGCCGGGGCCTATATCTTCATCATGGCAGATATTATTCTGAGCGTGATTATTGCTTCGGCTCGGTCAATCATCGAGCAGCCGAAGGACGACGTTGAACCCGAGAGGTTAGCACGCGAATAGGCGGTCGTTTTCTCACAGTCTAAGGTCGGATGCGCCGGGTACGATCCTGGCGCATCCGACTTTTGTGTACACTCCTGTGAAAACACCAGACTCTACGGCGGAAAACTATCGGCTGGCACGGTTTGGGACTAAATGCCTGTGTACCCCGTCAAAGGACTGCAGACACTTCTAGTCCTAGAAAAACCTGCCTAATCGGCCGATTTGTTACAGACTGTGACGTCATGCCTTGTTTACTAGACACTCGTGCTTCTTCCCCGGTATAGCGCCTTCAAACCCTCGATTGAACATGTGTATATCTGAGCTGTATTTAGCTTACGAACATTAAGTTTTGATAAATCATCCCTGAGTATGAGGGTTTTTAATGCCGCAAAGGCATAATATAGAAATTAAACCTATACACCAGACATGCTTGCGAACCATATTTTGGGGGAATCATGAGCACACGAGCAGCATCTGCGGGAGCGTACACCGCCTTAGGTGGCGTTGAGCGTGCGCACGGCATCCCGCAGCGTGGCTCGGGTGAGGTTACCTTCAGGCATACGTTGGCATCCGTGGGGTACACGGTACGCGTTCTGTTTATGGTATTCCCGTATGTGATGACGTTCTTCGCGCTTCTGGTGAGTGGCGATTTGACTAGCGACTGGAGCCACATACTGTTCCACCCGATGGGGCAGTTCATTCTGGTATACGCGCTGGGGCATATTGTTGCGAATGTGTGCTTCAATTTTCGGATGGGCACCGGGCTGGTGCGGTCCGTCAATGCTTTGGGCGCGGTACTGTGTGTGGCGGTTTCTCCGCTGTGGTTCCGACTGCTTACGAGCGGTAACCTGGCGCTGGATGCGCTGTGGACGCTCACGATCGTGCCCCTTGAGTTTGTGGCGTGCTTGGCGTATTACATGCACGCGGTACGGAGGGATGGGTAGACCCCTCCAGACCCTCGCACAGTGTCAGTGAGAGCACCTCCCTAGTGAGCACCCGACGTTCGTTCTTCCGTCGGGTGCTCACTCTCTGTCCGAAACTTTTCGCAGTGGTACCAAAGTGGGAGCGAAAAATTACATCGGGAACAGGAACACGGTCTTCGCTTCTGGATTTTAGACACCCCGCATATTCTCGCGCGTAACAGCGCATAAGAGCGGGTAAAAGCTCCACCTGTTAAGTGCAGTGATACCAAAATAACGCCTTGTCACGGAATATTGGAACACTGTTTATGTGGCGTGGGGTGTCTCAGATTCAACTTAAAGGTGTAAAATTCCTGCTGAAGACTAGCTCTACGACAAGTACGGCATTAGACACCCACTCGCCACAAGGAGCCCCGTCATGGACGACCACCGCCTCAACGCAGAGTCACGCATACAAAGCATTACAGAACCGCCGCTTTTAGAACCTTCTAAGCCGCGGACTGCCAGACCTATCGCCTGGTCGATTCTTATATGTGCGATTCTCTGCGTAATAGCCGCAATTATTATTCCATTCCTCACCAAACAAACCACTCTCTCACTTGTGCTGTATGCGATCGGCGGTGTGCTCACAGTTCTCGCACTCATCGTATTCACCCGCCGGAACCTGCCAAGCGTGGCGACGGTCGCCCACAAAAGCGTTGATATTTTTGGCGTTACACGTGCAGAACGCGAGTCTATTTACCAGCAAGCTACCGCTCAGCTTGAGGATCAGAATGCGAAAACGCGGCAGAAAAGTCTCTATACCTTTCTTGCGCTTGTCGATAAATGCCTTGAGGACGAAACTTTAAGCTACGAAGACCGCAATAAGGAGGGGCAGCGCATTGTCAATAAGATCAGCGGGTACATTCAGTCTCCGCCGATTTTTGACCCGCACGCCTTAGAGTTTGCATACGGCGCATTTCACGCAAAGAGCGCCCTTCTGCGTGAAGAAGCTGAGCTGCGTTTCGGTCTGATGCAGCAGATCCGTGACCGTCTGCGCGCCCCCTCGGATGCGGGCGGATACCAGGATGGTCCGTGGACGAACTTTGAATACGATTTTTCGGGAAGCACCTTCTTCTACCCCATCGAGTTCAGCCGAGTCTTCTTCAATAAGACCGCCGATTTCAGCGGGTGCACCTACATGCACGAAGCCGATTTTAGCGGCACGATCTACCGTAACTGGGCGGATTTCCGCGGCTCTACCTATCTGGCGCACGCGAACTTTAGCGGGTCTTCGTACCACGGTGCGGCATCGTTGAACGATTCCGTATACCGCAGCACCGCAGACTTTAGCGGCAACCTGTACCTGGATCAGGCAAACTTTAGCGGATCTACGTACCATGATGCGGCAACTTTCGTGAATTCCACATACCGCAACTGGGCGGTGTTCCGTAACTCAACGTACCTTGGCGCGGCGGATTTCAGCGGTTCTGTTTATCATAATCAGGCGAACTTCCATAACTCCGTCTATACCGGCGCGGTAACCTTCAACAACTCCGTCTATCATAATCAGGCGAACTTCCATAACTCCGTCTACACGCAGGTGGCAAGTTTTGGCGACTGCACCTATCACCGGGCGGATTTCAGCGGGTCTGTCTACACGGACGACGTGCATTTCAATAACTGCCGTTACGGTGGCGATGTGTACTTCCGCCGATCTGTCTATAACGGTTGGGCCGATTTTCAGGGTTCGGTGTACAGCAAGTGGGCGAATTACACGAGCTCGCTATACTACGGTCTGGCGGGGTTCCAGAACTCGACGTATGCCGACAAGGCGCTCTTTAGGGGTTCCGTGTATGGTCATGCGGTAACCTTCCAAGGTTCTGTCTTTACCGGCGCGGCACCCGCTTTCATGAATGTTGAGGCGTGGGCGCAGTATATTTCGTTCTTCGCACCGACAGAGAATGTCTTCTCTCTGGGACAGGGCTACACTATCGATACCGGTGCCTCCGGGCTGCCGAGCGAGTGCCCGCCGCTGGCTGTGGAGCATAGGCAGTATTTGGCGCATAAGAATGGAGAGCTGCAGGAGATCACCCGGCATCTTCACGGCGACGATGCGCACAGCACCGATAGGCTGGGTCTAACCAAGGAACTTTCGGGCAGGCTGAAGTCTACCGTTGAGGAACTGCACGCTTGGCGCGAGAAGATCACGACGATCCCGCTGCAGGAGCAAGACCGCCAGCAGGTAGGGGTTTAGGGGGTTCCTCTCCCCTGTCTCTTGCGCTTCTTGCGTAAAAAGGCTCTTTATTCGAATAAAGCGTACTTTTCGCCTCTTTATTCGGATAAAGAGCCTTTTTTAGCGGCTGAAATCTGGAGGCGGCGAAGAATATACCAATCAGCAACCAGAAATTTCTGCGGCACACCCGAAAGGTGCGGTAGGGTGGGAAAGGAACACATCGCTCACTCATAGGGAATAGATAGTCGATGCCAGAAGAACACGAAGACGTAGAGACTAAATCACCTAATAGTCCAGAGGTATATCAACAAACCAAGTTTATGGCGTGGTTTGAGAAGGCTTTTCCGTGGCTTCTAGTTGGTGTAGCAGCGCTCGGTCTAACTCTCATGATTTTTCTACCGGGTGTTTTCTTCCAAAAGGAAACGGCTGAACAGCTTAAAGCGCAAAGTGACCTACGTTTAGCGCTCCTTTACACAACCGGCGGTGCGATCGCTGCACTTGGTCTACTTGAGACCTACCGTAAGAATACCAACGACCGCGCCAAAGCAAATGCAGATATTAAAGCCGCCTTTAAAAACCAAGACCATCAGACGAAAGTTCTCAAAGAACAGATCCGGCAATTCGATGAAAATGCTTTCAAAGAACGTAAAGCAGAACGGCGAGAACGGTACACCAAAGCGGTAGAACAGCTCGGAAGCAAGGAAGCACCTGTCCGTATGGGTGGCGTATACACGCTCGTTGGACTTGTAGATGAATGGCTGGAAGAAATGAACTTAGGATATAGAGAACGACTCAAAGAAGGGCAGGTTATCGTCAATAACCTCTGCGCCTATATCCGTTCTCCATTCACTCTTGCTGCCCGATATGATGAGTTACCTGAAGATAACCCTTCGTCTGATGGGATTTATAAAGATAATCAGCAGAAATTCTATGCAGACAAAGCAACATTAGATTCTGAAGCAGACGTTCGTCTAGGAATTATTAAAGAAATTCACGACCGCTTAAAAGGTCCAGGGGGAAAAGACTCGGGCACATGGTCAAATTTTGAATATGATTTCTCAGGAAGCGTCTTCTTCTATCCTGTAGATCTTACAAAATCTTATTACAAAAAACCTGTTACGTTCGGCAGATCCATCTACCAAGGCAAGGCTGACTTCAGCGGCTCCACTTATCAGGAAGATGTTACGAGTTTCCACTCCATCTACAAGGTTGAGGCTAACTTCGCCGATTCCACCTACCAGGGTCAGGCTAACTTCGCCGATTCCACATACCAGGACTGGGCTGACTTCACCGATTCCACCTACCAGGGTCGGGCAAACTTTCGCGGTTCCACATACCAGGACTGGGCTGACTTCAGCGACTCTACCTACACGGGCGTGGTTGACTTTAGTGGCTCCACCCACCAGAACTGGGCTGACTTCAGCCGCTCCATCTACCAATATAAGGTTGACTTCCGCGACTCCACCTACCAAGGAACGGTTCGTCTCATTCGCTTCATCTGCCCAGCACCGGCTAACTTTAGTGAGTCTATTTTTTATAGTGAAACTTATTTTGGTAAAGACGGATACAATAACAGCTCTTCTTGTTTTACAAACCACGCCCCTCAATTTTATGACAAGAAGAAGCGCAAGAATACGCTTTTTGGGTCACATAATAATGATTTCACAGTAGATATCGATAAAGGTTATCCTATTGACCTAGATTCCAAAGGTATACCCCTTAAATGTAAATTCCTTACTTCAGAGCAGATAGAATACCTTGAAGGTAAACTCCAAGAAATAGAAAAAATAAATGATAAACTTTTTGAGGTGAAAGACCCCAAAGAAAAGGCAGAGATCTCAGAAAAATTGCGAGATCTTAACAATGAACTCCACAAATGGCGGAAGAAAGTCACCACAGTAAAAGTGGAGGGCGCAGAACCCGGAGAGAAAGATAACTAGCCGCCTGAAAGATTCACGGCCTTCACTTCCTGCCGTATGAGAACATTAAGATCCTAGTGTGCCGTTTGTCCTGTAGGGGTTTGTTCGCGCTGGCGTGGCTGGCTTGTTTCGGCGACAGGGTTCAACCCGCAACACCCTAAATATGCGTAGGACTGAGCCGTTACCTACCTACTCAACAAAGATTTGCAGGTAAACCTTGGGTCAAAATTCAGGAAAATCTGAAAGACGAGCTGAAGATGCGGTAGGGTGGTATTTGCACACACTCACAGCAAGGAGTCTACTCACCTATGAGCGATAAAAAACAGCCGGAAACAGAGCAGCCTAGACAACAGAACAAAGGCTGGTCGTGGGGTAAATGGATTATTATGATAGTCCTCGGAGTTTTTTCCCTTTTTATCTGTTGGCTTTATTTATCTCCCGAGTTTATCTGTTGGCTCCGCTTATTTCCCAAGCAATGGTCCACCAAAAAACACATATGGTTACAACTATATCTAGGAGCCCTAGCTGTTGCAGGCGTGGTAGCTTTATGTAAACCACAAATTATTACTTCGAGCTCTGAAAAATATTTTATTACCAGAGTTCTTACCACTGGCATTACAGGTGGGGCATTTGCTCTTCTTTTACCCATAGCTGTCAAAAGCACTACAACAGGTGTTGGCGGGCTACGACACTCTATTCTACTAGCAACCGGTGGTCTTCTCGCGATCCTTACCTTGGGTGAGACTCGTCGTAAAAACGATATCGACAAGCACAAGAACGATCAGGAAAAAGATAAAAACGACAAGGATTACCGGCGACAGGTTAGGGCAGAACGCCGAGAACGGTACACCAAAGCGGTAGAGCAACTGGGCGATGAGAAAGCACCTATTCGTATGGGTGGTGTATATACACTTGTAGGTCTCGTAGATGAGTGGCTTGAAGACGAGTCTATAAAAAAATATGAAGATAGACTCAAAGAAGGACAGGTTATCATCAATAACCTCTGTGCTTATATTCGTTCTCCATTTACTCTTGCCTCTCGTTATTATGAGCTATCGCAAGATACTCCTACAACTGAGGTGATTTACAAAAATGATCAACAGAAATCACATAAGAAATGGCAGATTATTAGCAGTAATCTGTACGCCTGTATCCGTTCTCGGTTTACTCCTAATTCTCACCATGATGAGTTATCTAAAGATAACCCTACAGATTTCTACAAAGATAAGGAGCAGGAATTCTATGCAGACAAAGCGATGTTAAAATCTGAAGCAGATGTTCGCTGCGGTATTATTAAAGAAATTCACGACCGCTTACAAGGCCCAGAAGAAAATACTCCGGGTAAATGGTCAGATTTTGAATATGATTTCTCAGGAAGTACATTTTTCTATCCTGTAGACCTCATAAATTCTTACTACAAAAAATCTGTTAATTTCTGTGGGTCACACTATTATAAAGAAGTAAATTTCAGCGGATCACACTATTACAAGGAGGTAAATTTCAGCGGCTCTACCTATGAGAAAGATGCTACTTTTAGCACT
>NZ_KV797643.1:0-30377 GCF_001809415.1 Rothia sp. HMSC058E10
TTACCCCGTTCACGGGGTAGAGGAAGTCAAACAGCATATATTCCAGATAGGGAATGTGGAATATATGCTCTGATAAGTTTATATACCGTTTTTGGAATATAAATATATGGGTTGATAAAGAGATGGAAAAACCCACATGTATTCATGGGTACAGGGCAGCGACGAATCCAAGCTCACCTCTGAGACGCTGTGGGATAGCCTGAAAGTGGTCAAGGAGAAGCACGCTCATAAGGTAGATTCCGATATGTTCTACCTGAACGCGGGAATTACCGCGGCTCTGGGCGTGATCGAGGAAATCGACAAAAATATCTAGTATGCGCATCACAGCGACAGCACCCTTGTTCGGAACTCTCCAGGGATTCCGAGCGAGGGTGTTGTTACTGGTTCACATTGTGTAGTATGCGGATGCGTTCGTTTTTCACCCCACAACGATATTCAAGGCATACTATAAAAAAGTGTGTTCTCATGGTTAATACATGCCATTAACCACGCCTTGGAGGATGTCCATGAGCACTCTAGAAGAAAAAGCGCAGTATGTTGCCGATGCGCTCAATAAAGACCACGTCAAGCAGGCGGTACGCATCACGGCAACCGCCTCTAAGGCTCCGCTGCCAAAGACCGCCTCAAAATTTGGGGGCGTTCCTTATGTACCTATGGGTGCTTCGGCGCCAACAAACTCCAGTGGTCAGCCCTTGGGGATGATCGCGCAGATTAACTGTGCAGAGCTGCCGCCGAATGATATCTATCCAAAAACTGGCATGGTGCAATTCTGGATAGACCCGAAGGACGAGGCGTGGGGGTTCGATGCCGCGAAGCCTGCATCCCAGGAGAACTGGCGGGTTATCCATTACAAAAATGTGGGCAGGCCAGACCCGAACACGACTCTTCCTGCCGTAGAACCTAAGGACAACTGGCCCGTTGAACCCACGCAGGCCGAGTTTGCGCTTTCGTTCGAGGTGATCGAGCAGGGTATTACCGGCGCCGCCAACTACTACTATGAAGATTTCGCGCGCGTGTGGAATAAGATGTACCCCGAATCGCAGCTTGAGAGCTACCAGGAGGCGCAGGGTGCCGCCCTCACGATCGAGGAAAACGACGAATTCTCGAAGATCGGTGGGTATCCCTACTTTGTGCAGAGCGACCCCCGGTTCTTCAACGAGGCTCTGCAGGGGCATACCGTGAACCTGTTGACCATTGTTTCTGAGGTGGACTGGGCAGAACCCCATGACGGTTCACCTAAGCTCATGTGGTGCGGTGGAGGCGCGGCAAACTGGCTGATAACGCCCGAACAGCTGGCGGCGGGTGACTTCTCAAACGTGATTTTTGAGTGGTCGAGCAGCTAACCGACCCGTTTTGATTTTTATTCAGGGGGGGTGTGGCGTACTCAAGATACTTGAACACCACACCCCCTGAATCTTTGGGGTGCCTAGAGTCATGTTCCGAATCATGCAGCGTGTGGCCTCCCAAAAAAATACACCGTTGAATGAGCGCACGAGTGACGAAGTTCTGCGCGCGGCACCGCAAAATGTGTTCTGATGGTTGTAGCACTGAACCAACCACCCGGAGGAACATATGAATACCACCGAGCAGAACGCGGCGAAAAACACCGAAGCGCAGGTGCGTCGAGTCCTCGACGTTATGAACCAGGGAAAACTCAAGCACGCTATCAGGATTACGGCAACCCCATCGCAGCAGCCGTTGCCGAAGACCGCCTCCAAATTCGGGGGAGTACCGTACCTGCCTGTGGGAGAATCCGCGCCGACGAACGCATCCGGCCAGCCCCTAGGCATGATTGCGCAGATTAACTGTGCTGAGCTGCCGCAGAATAATATTTACCCGAAGAGCGGTATGCTTCAATTTTGGATTGACCCTCACGACACCGTGTGGGGGTATGACTATAACAAGCCTGCGGTTCAAGAGAACTGGCGGGTGCTCTACTACGAGAGCGTGGATGAACCGAGCCCGGATGCGCCGCTGCCGGTGATTGACTGGGACACGATCGGCTGGCCTATCGAACCGGAAAGCGTGGAATTTGCGCTCTCGTTCAGCCTGGTCGAGCAGGGAGTTACCGGTACTGCGCACTACTATTATCCCGATTTTGCGCGAGTGTGGGATGAGCTGTATCCCGAGGATAAACTGCCCACGGGAGACGACGAGCGGGCGAGGATTCAGCGGGCAAACGCCGTTGAGGAGCTTACTCTCCCGTATGAGGAGAGTGATGAGTACTCCCGGATTGGCGGCTACCCCTACTTTATTCAGAATGACCCGCGGGATTTCGATGAGAACCTGCAGGGGCACACGGTGAACCTGCTGACCATTGTTTCTGAGGCGGACTGGGAGTCAGAGGAAGAAACCCCGGAACTCCTCTGGGGCGATGCGGGCTCCGCAAACTGGCTGATAACACCCGAGCAGCTGGCGGCGGGCGATTTCTCAAACGTGATCTTTGAATGGTCGAGTTGCTAGACAAGAAATATATATGCTGGTGACGCAATTGCTTGCATGTTCGAATTGAGGCTTGCTAAAGTAAGAGCAACAGTCCCCCCTCCGCCTCTGTACCAAACGGTATATGCGCCCTGAGGGGGTCCTCTTATATCAGGAGAGCCTTCGATGGGCAGAGTGCCACCACCTTTTCTATCAATGGACGATAGAATTCAGTACCTTGAAGACAAGAACTATTTTCCCTATGGAATAAATTTCTGGAGGGAACACGAAATTTCTTGAGTGCATATTGTTATGAATACATGAGATATACAGAATTTGGCACTCAAATTATTCAGCAGGAAGGAAGAATATACTATGCTGGAAAACAATCTAAAAGAGGGGCAAGTACGTGTTGGGTGGCTCTACCCAGGTGAAGTTGAGAAAGAGAGAGGTATTCCTGCTACTTTGGTGCGCAAGAATAATCGCATTGAGTTACTTGTTCAAGTAAAAAGTTGTAAAGATAGCTCTCCTGCTACTAGATGGGGAATGAATAATATTCATTTTGGCGATGATCCACGGCGTGAGAAGTATCAATATGATGCACCTGAGAATATGTATTTTGTTGACGATATTGGTCGTATTCTTCTTATAGGTTGTAAATCTTCTGGGTTGAGGGATAGCATACTTTCATCATCCGCAAAGCTTGGCGGTATACTAAAGAAAGTATCAGTAACTACAGCTATATTTTCAACAAAAGTATATAACACTGATGCTTTTAATGGTTATAAAACTGAGATAGAGAGTCTTTCTCAATGGCTTCAGATGGATACACTAAATTTGGTTTATGAATATTATGAAGATGAGCGGATGTCGCGTGTGAAATCGGCATCAACTAAAGTATCCTCTGACAAAGAAATAATGGTTAGCGATTCCATAGGGTTAAAATTTAAATCTGGATTTAATGTAAAACCTAATGACTCATTAACGCAAATCACTTATGAGTCCGCTGATAGTCTAGAGACCTACCATCGGGATGGTATATCATTCAATGAAGCAATGAAAAATCATAATGCAATAAGAGATTTGATGACAGTTTCTTCGTGGAGTAATCATCAATTCACTTCGATATCTGTGTCACATGATAGAGATAAAGAATTTGATGATAAGGATAGGTGGGTAAAAGCAATTTCAGTTTATTGGAATACGACTGAAACCGTTGATGTAAAAAATAAAGAATTCATGTTTACGTACCAGGATATTGAAGAGTCTGGGGTTCAACGTTGGCTAAATATACGCAATCAATATTCCCGGGCAATTGACCCTATATTAACAACTATTAGGTGGAATGACAGTCCTATTGAGAATACTCTTTTTAACCTTTGTGCAGGTGTCGAGGCTCTTGGAAGATATATCGCTCGTGATTTCCCTGATAAATCTTTAGAAGACAAAGGAAGGGCCTATTTGCGAAGTGCATTGCAGAATATTATTAATCAAATACCCAAAGGTATTTTGCCATATGTCAAGGCAGGTGAGGGTGATCGAGACGGGAAGGTAGTTAATAACCTGCCTGAATGGAAAGAAAAAATTAATGACTCATATAATTCTGTAAAGCATTTTGGAGGTAAAGAGATAGATTATAATAGGGTATTTGAAGCAATTGATCTTTTAAGGATTATTCTTCTTTCCTGGGTTGGAACTCAGCTCGGAGTTCCTGCTAATGTCTTGAAGGAACGTTTAAAAAGATATAAAAGGTATCTTCCCGAGTTAACTAGAAATGGCTATAAAAAAGGAGAAGCCTAAAAGGACTCTTGACGTGTAACTTTGATTACTAGAGCTCTATCCTGCTTCATAATCCGACACAAACGACATAATGCTACGCGCACTTGGCGCATCCGGGGACCGTGGCACAGTATAGGGTTGAGTACCTCTGTTCCTCGACCTTGGCGCATCATTCGGCTGCGCTAAGCCAACCAGGAGTCATGCATGGCTGAACATACTTTCGGATTCCGCACCCGCGCACTGCACGCGGGCGGCACCCCGGACGCTGAACACGGCGCCCGCGCGGTCCCTATCTACCAGACCACCTCATTCGTTTTCAAAGACACCGACGATGCCGCCAACCTCTTCTCCCTGCAGAAATACGGCAACGTCTACTCGCGCCTATCGAACCCGACCGTTGCCGCGCTGGAAGAGCGCATCGCATCCCTAGAGGGCGGTATCGGGGCGGTGGCGACCGCATCCGGTATGGCCGCCGAGTTCATCACTTTCGCCGCGCTCTGCCAGGCGGGCGATCACCTTGTGGCATCCTCACAGCTGTACGGCGGAACAGTCACCCAGCTTGATGTTTCCCTGCGTCGATTCGGCATCGAAACCACCTTTGTGGAAGGCACCGACCCCGCGGATTACAAGGCGGCGCTGACCGAGAACACCAAGGCAATCTACACGGAGGTTGTCGCCAACCCCTCCGGCGAGATCGCAGACATTGAAGGGCTCGCTGCTGTAGCCCATGAGGTGGGAGTCCCCCTCGTCGTAGACGCTACGATCTCAACCCCGTACCTGATTCGCCCGCTGGAACACGGGGCCGACATTGTGATTCACTCCGCCACCAAATTCCTGGGCGGGCACGGAACCACCCTCGGCGGCGTGGTTGTTGAGAGCGGACGGTTCAACTGGGCGAACGGCAACTTCCCGCTCATGACTGAGCCGGTGCCTTCGTACAATAACGTCTCGTGGTGGGGGAACTTCGGCGAATACGGGTTCCTCACAAAACTGCGTTCCGAGCAGCTGCGCGACTTCGGTCCCGCACTCTCACCGCAGTCGGCATTCAACCTGCTTCAGGGCGTCGAAACCCTGCCGCAGCGCATGGATGCGCACCTGGCCAACGCGAAAAAGGTCGTGGACTGGCTGGTTGAGGATGCGCGCATCGCCTACGTGAACTACGCCGGTTTGCCGGGGCATGCGCACCACGAACGCGCGAAAAAACTGTTGCCGCTGGGCGTTGGGTCTGTGTTCTCTTTTGGGGTGAAGAGCACCGAGAAGGCGAGCGGCCGCGTGGTTGGCGGCGAGTTCATTAGCGCGCTTGTGTTGGCATCGCATCTGGCGAATATTGGTGACTCGCGCACCCTGGTGCTGCATCCGGGTTCGACCACACATCAGCAGCTTTCCAGCGAGCAGCTTGCCGCGGCGGGCGTGGGCGAAGACCTGATCCGTATTTCGGTTGGGCTTGAGGATGTTGAAGACATTATCTGGGACCTTGACCAGGCACTCACCCACGCGACTGGCCTGAACCACGCGGGTGAACGTGTGGGCGAATCCAGTGCCGATAAGCTCGTTGCGGCACAAGAGGCTCTCGCCGCCGAAGAGGCTGACTCACAGCAGGGTGCCGCCTGCGCGCTGCCGAATAGCGCCGCAGCTTCGAGCGCCTCAGAGTCCAAGGAAGCACCCGCGAAGGAGGGCAACTAATGACTGAGAAACGTACCTGGGTAGGCCCGAGCGCCCCCGAGCGGCTGAACATTCTGCGCAATACCCGCACTATCGCGATTGTGGGGATGAGCGATAAGATTTCGCGCGCCTCAAACTTCGTGGCAACCTACCTGCTGTCTTCGTCGCCGTATACGGTGTATTTTGTGAACCCGATTCTTGCGGCGAAAGGCAAGACCGTGCTGGGGCAGCCGGTGTACGCCTCGCTTCAGGACCTACCAGAAGTGCCCGATCTCGTCGAGATTTTCCGTCGCAATGAAGATCTCCCGGGCGTGGTTCAGGAGGCGGTTGATCTGGGCGCGAAAACCGTGTGGATGCAGCTGGGCTCGTGGAATGAGGAAGCTGCCGCTATCGGTGAGGCAGCTGGGCTGAACGTGGTCATGGACCGATGCGTGAAAATCGAGCACGCACGCTTCCATGGTGGCCTGCACCTTGCGGGCTTCAATACCGGTGTGATTTCCTCGAAACGCCAGGTCACGGCGTAGCTCGGCGACTGTCGCAGGCCTAATCTTCAAAGCGGCGGCTGTTTGGGAGTAATAAGCTTCCAAATGGCTGCCGCTCTTGTGTGATAGGTGCGCATCTTCCTGCCCTACAGAAATGGGGGGCGGTATGTTCCGCATCTGGGGTGCTTGGCTGGTCATCATCACAACATCTTCACAGCATCATTACAAAAAGTTGTGATGATACTGGGATGACCGAACAGTCGCAAAAACCTTGAAATTTCAAAGGGCTTTCCCCATGAGCCACAACGAAAATAAGCGTCATAACAACATCATCTCAACATCTTCACAAAAAATTGTGATGATATTGGTATGATGTTGTGAAGATGCCTTTATGCCCACCATTGCGGGGAGGAACCATGGACTTCACGGCCGTCGACCTTATTGATACATTACGCAAAAATCGCTCTGAGAGCTCAGCCCTAGAGGTCAAAGATGCTGAACACGGGTTCCCCAAATCTGTTTTAGATACGGTGAGTGCCTTCGCTAACGGGGAAGGCGGCACCATACTCCTGGGTGTTAGCGATCCCGCCTCTGGTTTAACGCCGGTTCCCCAATTTGATGCGCAAGCGATACATGATGCAGCCGTTGATTCGATACGCGATAAGGTTAAGCCACGCCCTCCCGCAGATGTGAGTATTGAAACCTTGCCACAAGGGCACCAGGTAGTGCGTATCGATGTTGAGCCGGGCGACCCGGTGCAGAAACCTTACTATGTTGATGCACGCGGCATGTATAACGGCGCATACCACCGCATCGGTGAGGCGGACGTTAGGCTCAGCAACTATGAGATAGACCGTCTGCTTGAAAATCGAACCCAGCCCCGATATGACGAAGAGATTGTACCTGAGGCAAGCATTGACGACCTTTCCCCAGAACTCGTCAGCAATTATGTTGCCCGTTTACGTGAAGAGCAACCCCGAGTCTTTGCGGGACTATCTGAAGTAGAAGCGCTAAAACAGGCTCGTATTCTGCGTCAGGATAAGCAGGGGCAAGAAGCACCAATACTAGGTGCACTTTTGGCGATGGGCACGGAGCCACAAGCTTTTTTCCCTCAGCTGATGATAAGTGTTGTGGTGTTGCCTGGTACCGAAATGGGGAAGGTCACCGCCGACAGTAAACGGTTTTTAGATAATCGTACCTGCAAAGGTCCAATACCTGTGATGGTTAAGGATGCTATGGCTGTACTTTTACGTAATATGAGCAAGACCTCGGTCATGCAGGGACGAGGCTCTTCAGCAATCGGCAGGGAAGACTTTTATGAATATCCTACCGATGCTATCCGTGAGCTACTGGTGAATGCTGTAATGCACCGCGACTATTCACCAGGAGCACGCGGTGCACAGGTTCAGGTGGAACTGTACACTGACCGTCTTGTGGTCCGTAGTCCCGGCGGTATCTTTGGGTCGGTAAATATTCGTGACTTTGGTCAGCCTGGGGTTTCTTCCACACGTAATGCCTTTCTTGCGGGATTTCTCATGGACTTGTCGGATCCAAGTACTGGTCGGCGCGTGGCGGAGAACCGTGCATCGGGCATACCAACAGTGTTTCGGGCGGTCAGGGAGGCCGGTTTGGAGCCTCCGGTGTTTGTGGATCAGCTGAGACATGTTGAAGTATCCATATTTAATAGGACCATGACCCATGTTGACAGCGGGGGAGAAACTCAACAAATCGTCCCGAACCACGAGCCTGACAGCACCGAGAAGTTGAATGTGCGTCAGCGTAATATTTTGCAGGGGTTACGGGAGCACGGTGACGCTGTTTCGGCATCATATGCCCATGAGCACTGGGGCGGAGGAGCTTCACGCACCTCTGTGGGCAACGATTTGAAACTTTTGGTTGGATTGGGGCTTGTGGAGGCAACTGCTCCGGCTCGAAGTAAGAACCGTAAATATCGTGTGGTAAGTGGGTGAGACGGCAGACCTTAAATCTGCGGGTCAGACGCTGTTTGCTCGTAAAAGGCCATATAGCAGTGTATTCATTGGTTCAGCCTTTGAGCTTTGGGGCGGATTGTTCATAGGGCAGTTAGAGAACTGTCTGCAGGGCAATGCATCTTCCCAATATCATCACAACTTTTTGTGATGATATTGAGAAGATATTGTGATGATACTGTCCTTCTGTCAGCGCAAGAGGGCTGGATAGGCTAAGAAGGCAGAAAATAGGGCTGGTTGGGGTGTTTTAGTGCGGTCGTATCGCTGGCGCATCGAGCCGAGGAAAATTAATCGTCAGAAACACAAAATTATATATTTATATTGTTTCCACCCGAAAATCTAAATCGGGTTAACCACTTGACAGCTTAAAACCCTACCCTTATGGATAGCTTTATGGGTATGCTAATACGAGTGCCTTGCGACAGGGGGCTTTCGCGGCGGTCGCAGGGTACTTTTGTGGCGGTGGGGTGCTTGGCACACATGAGCATCCCGCCGCCTTTATCGTTTCTTTCCGAACAGCGTTGAGGAACCTCTCAAGGCGAAGTAGCAGACCCGTTACTTACCGCGTTGCTCCCGTTCACGATGCAGCTGATCGCGATACGCCTGAATCTGATCCTCTGTAATCACATCCAGCTGGTTTGTGAGCGGCGTGCCCGGTGCCCAGCCCTCGTTCTCAAGGTGTTCGTGGTCGCGGCGGAATACATCCAGCAGGCGCGGGCGCTGAACCTTCAGCGTGGTGGGCATCGGCAGTCGCCAGTCGCGCCACCGTGCCACAACCCCCAACACCGTGCAGGTGAGCACAGACATAGCGATCGCCACATGAGGGCGCTCCAGCATCCTGAAGCAAATTGCTGTTTCGGCGGCACCCACGAACGCTACCGTGGCGTAGAGCGAGTTCCCGCCGAAGATAGCGGGGATGCGGTTCACCATAATATCGCGGATAACCCCGCCGCCAACCGCCGTTGTCACCCCCAGCGCGATGGCTGGGAGCCAGTGCAGTCCCAGGGTAAGGGATTTGATGGTGCCGGTAGCCGCCCAACAGCCCATGCCCAGAAAGTCTACGACCACAAGGGCGCGGGTGGCCCAGTTTGAGCTCAAATCCAGCACATACGCCAATGCCGCCGAGGTGATAGCGCCTACCCAGTACCAGCCGTCGGTGAGCGCTATTGGAAGCCCCACATTCAGCAAAATGTCACGAATCATGCCGCCGCCCATGCTGCAGACGACCGCCAGTAGCAAGAAGCCCACCATGTCGAACCGCAGGGCGCGCGCCACTGCTCCGCCGAGCAGGCCATTAGCCACTACGGCTGCAATATCTACGATTCGGAACAGCGTCTCGGGCTCGATATTGAACACGGTCGGCCTCCTTTCGACGGCTCAGGAGTAGAGGAGTGCGGCCCGCAGTTTTAGGCGCAACGTCTGCTATCTTACCGCGTGTGCTGCCGCTACGATACCCGCAGGTTTGTGGCGTGCCGCATACGCCAGATCTGTGCGAGACAATGGAGGAAAGTAAACGCAGGTTGAAAGTGCTGAGAGGAACGCAATGGCGGTTTCACGTGAGCAGGTTTTTGAGGTTCTTCAGCGGGTGCATCCGGTGCTAGAGCAGGGCCTGCCTGGATGGTCGGTGCGCCCAAATATTACGGGAACCGGCGCGGTGGGGCTGTATCTTGACGGCCCCGAGCTGCCGCTGATGGGTGTGAATCTGGCGGGCGAGCCCGTGGCACGGCATCTGTGCGGAACGGTTCAGAGTGCCGACCGTGGGCTTCCCGGCGAGCTGGATCAGGTGCGGTATCAGTATATTTTGGGCGTGAGCGTGACCGAGCGTGACGAGGAATATCCCGAATTAACCGACCTGCCCAAGACGGGGGAGCCCAGCTGGGTTGATGCTCTGCGGGTGTTGGATCAGCAGGTTCTCGCTAAACGCAGGGATGAATTTTTCATCAGCCGCGGCGGTTATGTGCCCGGTCGTCGAGCTTTGGGGAAACGCCGGGTGGCGCTGCGGCGCGAGTTCTTCCCCGGCAAACCCTGGCTGGGTCTGGGCACGATTGACTGGTGCGCGGGCGTGCGATCCACTCCGGTCTACGCCAGTGAGCTGGATGCGCTCGCCGCCGCCGCGGTGCACCTCGCCTCCACCTGGGATGCGGCGCTCCGGTCGGTCTAAAATTCAACTGACATGAGGTTTTATGCGTGACGTGCTCACGTTATACATAAGATTCACGAGTTAGGCATATTACCTGAAGAAGGCAGTGGGCGAGCCTTCAGCACCCATAACTTTCACCTACGCGAATAACCCCCCAAAGCGCCCTTAGATCCTCGGGAAGAGGGGAGTAGAATCAAAGAGGTGCCTCTCACAGGTTCTTTCTCAACGTTCAGAGGAACCTCTGACAGCAAGCAAACATCACACAGACACAACCAAGAATTCAGGTTTTCGTGACAACGCATTCACAGGGTGCGGTGGAGAATCCGCGCCGCATGCTTTTTCTCTACACAACACTCAGCGCGCTCATGGCCTGCTCGGCTATCTCGACCGACCTTTACCTGCCGGGTCTGCCGAGCATCGAATCGCAGATGGGCGGCAATATTGAGCTGACGATTACGGGATTCCTCATTGGGTTCGCGATTGCGCAGCTGATTTGGGGGCCTGTCAGCGACCGCATCGGGCGCAAAATTCCGCTGATGCTGGGCATGGCAATCTTTGCCGTCGGTTCTGCCGGATGCGCGCTCGCCTCAACCACAACCGAACTGGTTCTGTGGCGCTTGGTGCAGGCGGTCGGTGCGTGTGTGGGTCCTATGCTTGCGCGCGCTATCGTGCGTGATATGTACCAGGGCGTGCGTGCGGCACAGGTACTTTCTACTCTTGTGCTTATTATGGCGATTGCGCCGATTGCCGGGCCGCTTCTTGGCGGGTTCCTGGTGGTTTCCGGCGGGTGGCGGCTGACTTTCTGGGCTATTGTGACCATCAGCGCCATTATTCTGCTTTTGGTCTTTTTCCTGCCCGAGAGTCTGCCTGAGAATAAGCGTGAAAGCAGTACGGTACTTGCGGCGTTTAGAAGTTATCCGCTTCTGCTGCGCCGCCGCACTTTTATGAGGTACGTGCTGTGCGTGTGTTTCTTTTACGTGGCGATTTACGCTTTTATCACGGCATCGTCGAGCGTGTATATCACGAGGTTCGGGGTTGATCCGCGCTATTACGGTCTGCTTTTCGGCGTGAATATTATCGGGGTGATGGTGCTCAGCAGTTTCAATCGACGATTTGTGCAGCGTTATAGTCTGGATTTTCTGCTGCGTATTTCGACTGCGGTTGCCGGGGTGGCTTCTATACTCGCCGTGATAACTGTTGCTGCGGATGCGGGTGGTCTGTGGGGTGTAGCGGTTCCGGTGTTCCTGGTGTTTAGTATGAACGGCATCGTTGCCGCCTGCACGAACGCCGCCGCCCTAAATTCTGTGGAACCTGCCATTGCTGGTTCCGCTGCGGCACTCTTAGGGTCGTTCCAGTATGGAAGCGGTATTATTTCTTCGCTCCTGCTCGCGGTTATTCCGGGGGAGAGGACGATTCTGATGGTCTCTATTATCTGTGCGTTCGTCCTGCTCTCGGCGGTGATGGGCTTCCCGAAAGCACCCGCAGAAAAAGCCTAAGGAACAACCTCAGAGGCAGGAAGCGGCTTAGAATTTATTGTCCTACTCGCATCTGCATCTGAACTTGCGTAGGTAAAACTCTGGGTATAGCCCGGTGCCTCAGGGATTGAGAGTAAGAGGGAGCAGCTGATTCAACTGCCCCCTATTCACTTTAAGTTAAGCTGCCGCTAGCCCCTTAACAAGTAGTTCGCGGGCAACTTCAGAGGTGCTTTGTCCTCGTTGAGATGCTAGGTCTCGGATAGTATTGTTAAGGGGTATTCGGATTTTATGGTGGAAAAGGGCTTATAAATCACCCTTCTCCAAATTCTTAATAAGTGTGGAAAAATCGACACCTAAGTTGTCTGTAATGTCGTGATCATTCACTTCATACCAATTGAAAGTATCGTATAACATAGCTTTATTGAAAGCACTTGAATTAAATCGTGGCTTACGCTTTTTATGGAGCTTCTCATTGAAAAGGATTTTGGCTCGTAAGGCATCAAACGAGTAACCTCTACCCATTCGCTCTACCTGCCTAATAATGCTGTTAATTGACTCCGTATAAGCATTAGTGAGCCTTTTATCAAAGTAGTTGAATATTTCAACATGCCAGTTGTCTACGGCTCTCACGAGGTCTTTATATGCGTCTTTAGAGTTGCTGGACATACAACGGTGTCTCCATTGACTATAACGAAGATGACCTTCATCTGGATCAGGAGTATCCCATATCCAGTAAAACTCTTCTTTGAGTTCATAGGCTTCTTTTAAAGCAGGAAGATTACCTAACCAAGTATCTAAGAGGAATGATTCACGTTCATTTAGATCGTGTTTACGCTTTAGAAGGATAAACCTTTCACGCATAAGGGTACGTCTTTCTTTTTGGCTCATATGGGCTTTCAAAGACTTTCTGACGTTATCTAAGGCTTGATTAGCCATTCTAACTACATGAAACTTATCTACGACAACTTTAGCGTGTGGAAGGATAGTGTTCACTGCGTCTTTGTAGGGCTTCCACATATCCATTGTGACTTACTCAATGTAAGTCCTGTCACTGATTTCTGAAAGACGTTGGATGACTGTTTCCTTGTTACGGTTAGGCTTGATGTCATAAATAGTCCTGCGTTCAATATTAGTCAATACAAGCCGAGGTCTACGGATAATATGTATCTCGTCTATCCCAAGCCACTTAGGAGTTTCAAACTGGTATTCACGTTCTTTGAGTGCCACATAGTCCTTAAAAACGTTCCTAATGGTTTTCTCGTCAACACCAACGCTTTCTGCGACTTCTACAAAGGTCTTAGACATGGATTGCTCTTGAATGGACTTTAAAAGCCTTTTGGTCATACTACGCTTTTCATCTACAGATATTAGGCGTTCCCAGAAGGTAGATCCGCATTCACGACACTTGTATCGTCTACGGTTCAATTGTAAGCCCACTCGCTTTAAACGAATGGGCAAATCCATAATTAGTTGATTTCTTGAACTGTGTTTGTACAACTTGTCAAAACCACATTCAGGACAACGTTCAGGTGGTCCGACTGCTTCAACTTTAAACATCATATCGGTTTCATTTTCTTGTGGCGGTTCTATTGTTTTAATGTCTGGTAGGGATAATAAGTCTGACATATTATTCATCCTTTATTACTCTGCGGTGTTAAGGTATCAATTATAGATTTGATGTCGAAATCATCAGTGTTAAATTATTTTTGTGACCACAAATTCACTTAGAAAATCCCTTAAAGCATTAGCTGGTTCACTTGAATAGGGAGTTGTAAAAAAGTTCCCTTAGCCTGCACAACAAGATAATTTCGAAATATCTTTATCGAACGTAAGTGCAACTAATTTTAGCCCTTCAGCCATTGTTAAATATGGTGCTAGGGTTTCTGTTAAATCTTCTATCGTTAAGCCAAATTTAACAGCTAATGATGCTGCATAGATGACATCTCCTGCATTTTCAGATACAATATGAACCCCTAATACTTTTAGTGTTTCTGCATCTGCTACTAGTTTAAATACACCGGTTGTTTCACGGTTTACAATTGCTCTTGGAACAGCATCTAAAGGTAATACAGATGTCTTCACATCATACCCTTTCTCTTTTGCTTGTTCTTCTGTTAAACCAACCGTTGCAACCGTCGGATTCGTAAACGTAACAGCAGGAACTACCGATAAATCTATTTTTTTGTTTAATCCACCAATAGCATTATCAGTAATAATTCCACCTTCATAGGCTGCTACATATACAAATTGTGGTCCTAAAGTCACATCTCCTGCTGCATAAATCTTTTCATTACTTGTTTGACCAAAATCATTGATCAGGATTTCATTATTTTTTCCAGTTTCAACACCTGCTGCACTTAAATTTAAAGAATCCGTATTTGGTTTTCTTCCAGTGGCAACAAGTAACTGATCTGATTCAATGACTTCTCTACTGCCATTTACTGTTACGTAAACCCTTTTTATCTCTCCACTTTGTTCAACACGCTCAAAAGTTGCCCCTTTGACAAGGTTTATACCCTGTTCAATTAACGCTTTTTCAACTGACTCTGAAATCTCAGGATCATACTCCTTTAAAAGTCGCTCACTTCTTTGCATAAGCGTTATTTCTGAACCTAAATGATGAAATAGTTGTCCAAGCTCCATTCCAATGTATCCTGAACCAATTACAGTTAATCGTTTTGGTATTTTCTTTAACTCAAGAAGTGTTGTACTAGTTAAATAGTCCATTTTTTCAAGTCCTGAAATTTGGGGCAACGAAGGCGATGCACCTGTTGCAATTAAAAAGCGTTTTGCAGATAACTTTGCCCCATTGACCTCAACCGTACTAGCATCAACGAATTTTGCTTCACCTTTAATTAAATCAAAATTATATTCATCAATTAAATCCATATATTTTTGATTCCGAAGTTCGCTCACCAATTTATCCTTTTGCGTGATTAAACTAGCTAAATCCACTTCTCCAGCGGATGTTTGTAAACCTATAAACGGATTGTCTTTTGATAAATGATTGATTTCCCCTGCCCTAAGAAGAGTTTTTGACGGAACACAGCCAATATTCACACAGGTTCCCCCAACCGTTCCACGCTCAATCATTCCAACTTTTGCACCGTATTCTATAGCTTTAATTGCCGAAGAAAAGGCAGCAGCACCAGAACCAATAATAAGAAGGTCATAATTGTCTTCATTAATTAACGCCACGTTTTCTAGTGATGATACTTCTTCAATTTCTCCGGCTTGGTAATTTGCTTCATCAATCGCCTTTATTGCACTTTCAACCTCAATATCATCGGGCAGTTCAAATACTGCTTCACCACGACGATAACTAGACTCAATATTTTTAGCACCTATCTTTTCAAGTGCTGATTCTACGTGTTTTTCACAACCCGTACAAGTCATTCCTGAAATGTTTACCTTAAATTTATTCATAAAAAAGCTCCTTTCGTTAATTAATCTCTCATGTTAATGTTTCTATTATTGGACACGAATGTAATTGCTTTTCATCTGGACATCGTTGTTTTAAGTCGTCTAACATAGTTTCATATCTGCAAACTCACTAATGCGATAAATCATCTTATTTCACCCCCTGAATATTATAAACCATGTACCATAGTACACGGTCAAGTAAATTGGACTATTTTATTTTTTTCCCAAAGTATCACTCGTATGTGATTGATACTTTTATATAATACTATTGATTATCCTAACATCCCACCAGAAAATCCGATTTAAACACCAGTTGTTTTTAAACTATTAAGAAAGTAATTCCACTATATATTCCGAAGACCCTTGTTAAGTTCTTCAGGCAGTCGCATATGCAGTACTGGTGAGTGTTGAGATGCTTGTTCTTTCTGCTCTGAGAGCTTGCGGCGGCCGCGAGTCATCTTAACGAGCTCTGTATAATCATCAGTTCCTGTTGCCGCTTTGAGCATTGCCAAAGCAGACTGCCGAGCTTCTTCCCCGGTGAGTAGAGTGTTAGGAATGGGAGTAAATTCTCCCTTTTCAGCTGCCTCCGCCATTTCTTCAAAATATGTATCGTCGTAGGTAGTCATAGGTCTTAGTTCCTTTCCCGGTCTGCGGCGTGCGCCAGCTTCTAAAACACATACTTCGCGAGGGTTACGCATCCGTTATCCTGCACCGGAGTGAAGCCGAAGCGCCGATAGAGCTTGATGACGGGTGTGTCCACAATATCTGTAGTGATGAACCTCTGGCGAATGCTCTCCCGGTCAAAATCGGCGATAATTCTTCCCAGCAGTGCCGATCCGATACCGTGGCGCTGAGCCTGCGGGTGCACCAGCAGATCCTGGATATACGCAATGGTTTGTCCATCACCCACCGCACGTACCAGACCGATAAGCCGCTCGGCTCCTTCCGCCGTGTTCTCACGCGCCACATAGAGGTACCGCGACCCATCCAGCATAGGGACCAGCCGCTCGGGTGTGCGAGTGTAGGCGCTCCAGCCCACCGCATCATATAGTTCAACGAGTTCTTCGGTGCTTGGTAGGGAATTCTTGGCGTTCAAAATACTGTACTGCATACCCGTATTATCCTATGCCCCACACGAAAAAGAGCCTGATAGTGAAAAGCGGAATTTCTAACGCTTATTCACTACCAGGCTCTTTTTACGCGAGATTACGCGGGGCGAGGCCGTAGGGCTCTTTGTGCTTAGCCCAGTGCTTCAGCCAGCTGAATACCCTGTGCTACGCCGCCCATGGTTGCCGCAATGCGGATCAGGTCGTTAACCTGCTCCTTGGAGGCGCCTTCCTCGCGGATGGTGTGCTCGTGGGCAGCCACGCAGTGCGAACAACCGTTCACGGCAGAAACTGCGAGCGCCAGCATCTCAAAGTCGAGCTTATCGATACCGCCGTTTTTACCGATGATCTGCATGCGCAGGTTTGCACGCTGATCGTCGTAGGCGCCGTCGAGGAAGCCGCGGGTGCGGTAGAAGATGTTGTTCATCCCCATGATAGTTGCCGCGCCGAGTGCCGCATCGAAGGCGGTTTCGCTCAGGTGCTCTTTCGCCTCTGCTGCGATCTCAACGATAACGGAATCAACCTTGGTTGCCGCCGCAGTGGCCAGGATTGCGCCCCAGAGCTGCTGCTCGGTGAGCGAGGTGATGCGCGGCAGCGAAGACAGGTTCAGGTTCATGTCCTTCGCGTAGGAAGGCAGCGCGTTACGCAGGTTCTCAATGCTCATTACTTCATCTCCTTGAAGGCGTCGATGGTTTCTGCACCCTTCTTCCAGTTGCAGGCGCACAGCTCGTCGGACTGGAGCGCATCCAGCTGGCGGAGCACCTCGTCGGTGTTGCGGCCGACGGAATCTGCGGTAATGGATACCGACTGGATGGTGTTGTGCGGGTCGATGATGAAGGTTGCGCGGTCTGCCACGCCGTCCTTGTTGAGGACGCCCAGGGCGCTGGTGAGCTCGCGCTTGAGGTCGGATGCCATGACGATGGGCAGATCTACGAGCTCTTCGTGGGAGCGGCGCCATGCGTAGTGGGTGTATTCGTTATCCACGGATACGCCGATAACCTGGCAGTCGCGTGCCTCGAACTCGTCAGCGAGCTTGCCGAATGCGGCGATTTCGGTGGGGCAGACGAAGGTGAAGTCCTTGGGCCAGAAGAATACGACGCGCCAGGTGTCTTCGTCCAGACCCTCGGAGGAAACGGTGGTGAAGTAATCTTCGGGCTTGTTTGCCTCAATCTCGGCGAGCTTGCCGGGAACAACGCCGGTCAGCTCGTAGGCGGGGAACTGGTCGCCAATAGTTAGCACAGCCATAGTGTTCTTCTTTCCTGATCTAGGTGGGTACCTCAAGGCTGGTTCGTGTGTGACTTCGGTGGCCTTGAGGCATTCTTCTGTTTTCCTCACAAGAGGAATCCCCCTCATTTTAATATGAGTAATTCATAATAATCAACCGTTCATCGGTATGTTACAAGTGTTTTGAGTCACACAATATGGCGATTGGGGGATTTGCAGACACAGTACACCTCACAAAACAGTGCAGAAACTGGTAATGTCATGTCATGAGAATTCCGGAACTCATCACCGAAAAATTTACCCTCAGGTCACTGCGCGAATCCGACCTTGACGAACTGGTTCATATCTGCACCGACCCCGAAACTGTGCGATGGACCACCATCCCCCTGGACTATACGCGCGACGATGCGCGAACCTTCCTCAACTTCACCCAGCGCGCCGCAGCAGCCGGGCGTGAACTCACCTGGGCTATCGATAACAGCGGGGTGCTCGCAGGGGTTGTTACCCTGCGCCTGCCCGGAGGCTCCGCAAATGCGCCCGGAACACACGCAGACTTAGGGTTTTATACGGCTCCCCAGATGCGCGGGCGCGGCATCATGACAGATGCGGTACGCACAGTCCTCGGCTTCGGCTTTGACCCGCTCGGGTTTGCCCTAGACACCATCGGATGGACGGCGTTGGCGGGGAATACGGCATCCGAACGGGTGGCGGTGAAGGCCGGATTCACGAATATTATCAACGGGATTAGCACCAGTGCAGCCCGTCCCGACAAGTACGGCAACCGGGTGGCTGTCGCCGTGCGGCAGGCGATGATGACACGCGCCCAATTCGCCGAGATCTGGCGTGATTAAGGCGTTTGCGTGTGCGTCCTGGCTTCTCGCTTTTGCGCCGCTATCACTGCGTAAAAAGGCTCTTGATGTAAATAAAGCGTTGAAAATCCCGCTTTATTCGCATTAAGAGCCTTCTGATTACTGCATATTTTCGGCAGGGCGGCGTAAGAGTACCGCCCACAGCACAACCAGCACCACGAGCGCCAACGCCGGAATTGAGGTCACAAACATAACCGGCTGCTCATCCGCCGCCCGCAGAAGCAGGGTATGCGCATCCACCCCCGGATACCTGCCGGTAAACGGGTAAAAATCGACACGCCGCCAGAAGCGCACCACGAGCTTTCCCCAGTCCAGAAGCGTATTAACCAGCATGAGAGAACTCAGCGCATAGCAGAGATAACACAGGATGCGCCCCGCACGAGAACGCCACCGAGCCGCCAGCGGCAAGAAATCGACCGCCGCGCACACCATAAAAATCGGCAGAATCACGGCGTGATGGAACCAGCTGATCGGCGAGATAAACACCGGCACAAGAATCGCCAACGAGACCTGCGACAGATAGAGTTTGTGCTGCTCCATCTTCCACAAGGCGTACCCTATCACCGCAATTAGTGCGATTGCCGTGGTTCCGTACAGCGCCTTCAGCACGGTACCATCCTGAAAGGTCATGCGCCCTAAAATACCCTGAATCGCCACGCTGTTGCTCGATATCGGGTTGCCCACGCGTGACGGATCCCAGATGACGCTGCCCCAATAGGTGAGAGACTGCTGCGGAAGCACAGCAAACCCTGCCGCGATGGTGCCTGCAAACGAAATTCCCAGCGCAATAATGGATTTCCACTCTTTACGCACCAGAAAAAGAATTCCTATGGCGAGCGGAGTAAGTTTAATGCCCGCAGCAATACCAATAAAAACGCCGCGCGGAATCCTGGTACCCGGCCGCAAAAGATCGTACAAAATAAGCGCCAACAAATATGGATTTATTTGACCGTACAAGAAATTATTGCGCCACGGTGCCGAAAGCAAGATAAGCGCGGCACACAAAACAGTAAAGGAAAAAGGCGAAAGATATTTCTCAAAAAGCAGTCGAGAATTACGCTTTACCAGATAGTCACGCAGAACCTTGGCACAATAGAAGGCAATGGGCACGAAAAATGTAAGATGAAGACCGATTGCCACCCGCAGGGGCAAGAACGATGCGGGAATAAAGAGGAGCGAGGCAAACGGCGGGTACGTAAACGCAAGCCACAGGCCGCTGTCGCCGAAAATATATCTAAAGTTTTCTGCCCGCACAGTTTCACGAAGAATATCGAGATCATAGAGGCTACTGGGGTAATCAAGAAACCAGTTAACGCTTTTACCCCCGGCATAATAGACCAGATAATCATATGCCAGAAATTCGCGCAGGTTATAAACAATAACTCCAGCTAAGAAAAGAATGCAGGCACCGGTTATGCCCCAGCGATAGCGTGTCATCAAAGACCTTCGTGAAATACGTGAATGATATGAGTGCGTAAACTATTATTCCACGTTACCGGGTGTTTGGGGCATACTGCGGGGTGCATCAAGAGCCTTTTTAGCAGGGCAGCAGGAGAGTGCGCTACCGGGTACCGAATCCCTTGAACGTGCCCTGAGGCTCGCTGAAAGACGCATCCACAAAGTCCACATGCCCGGCGGTATCGCCCGAATTAAGGGTCTCCAGCAGGCGCTCGCAGGATGCGCGGCTTCCCTGCGCTATCACCTTCACCCGACCGTCATCCAGGTTCTCGGCGTATCCGCTCAATCCCAGCGGTTTGGCGGCCCCGGCACACCACCATCGGAACCCCACACCCTGAACCTTGCCTTGAACGTAGGCGGTAAGCTGAGCCTCGGCGGGCTCTTCCGGGGTTTTGTCGGTGAAGAGATCGAAGAATCCCACGGGAACCTCCTGCGGTTGCTCTAAAAATACCTGGTACTTTAGGATACCGAGCGATGCGGCACCAACGGAATAGTCCCGCCCCGGAACTCGTCGCGAGATAACACCCGCACGCTGCGGGTAAACCTTACATAACAAGAGAGTGGTCGGGCGCAGACACATGGACAAGTACCAAACTTCCCGCACCCCGGTGCGTGAACCAACCTTGCGCGAGAGAAAAACGCGCCCCGAACCCGTGAAGAGGCTCGGGGCGCATCCGCACTCAGCCGGGGCGGGTGCATCCGGCAAACCCTAGCGCAGCTGTGAGCTTGACGGTGCCTGAGCGAGAGCCTGCCGAATCTCGGTATCGCCGCCGGTGAAAGGAATGCTCTTGCCGATCGTGCTGGAATCATCGACCACCTCAGTGAGCACCCGCGCCACGGTGGCACGCGGGGTATGAGAGCTCAAATCCGAGTGGTACACCGGATCGACCCCCACGGTAATACCGCCCTCATCCTCAGTCGTGAGCGTGCCGGGGCCTAGAATCGTGTACTCCAACCGGGTGCCGCGAAGATGCTGGTCGGCCTCAGCCTTAGACTCCGCATACGCGAAGAATGGGTTATCTGCGGGTACCCCGTGCTCGGTTCCGGCCCCCAAATACGAGACCATGATGTACCGTCGAATGCCCGCCTGCTGTGCCGCCTCCATAGAACGAATTGCGGCGTCACGGTCAATCGCATAGGTGCGTTCGGGACCACCTACACCGCCCGCACCCGCGGACCACACCAGCACGTCTGTATGTAAATCCTTGAAGAGCTTCGCCATCTCCTCAGTGCTTAGGGTGGTAATATCGGCAACCACCGGGTTAGCGCCGGTCGCCATAATATCTGCCGACTGATCTTCACTACGAATAATAGCGTTCACCGTATGTCCGCGTTCACGAAGCATCGGTTCTACCAGAAGAGCAACCTTGCCGTGCCCGCCAATGATCGTAACGTTAGCCATCGTATCCTCCCTGTGTGTTGAAAAATACTTGTATATCCAGGATAGGCTTGCTGTGCCGCAATGTCTATGGTCTTTCTGTGCTTCCTGAGAACAACAGATACCCGCGTTCCCTGTGCTGATGCGCTCAGACAGCACCGCATGATGAGAATTCTCGTGCGGGGCTCAAGCCGGCGTTATGATGAAGTGCTAGGTTTTTATTGCCCAGCGGTACCGCCGAGAAGACAAGGCAGGGGATTTATGGCAGAGCCAGCCGCATCAAAGACGCACCGCAGCGTACCATCAATGGAGCAAACCGCCGAGAAGCCGTGGGTTGCCATGTGGTCACTCGTGATCGGGTTCTTTATGATCCTGCTCGATACCACTATCGTCACCGTGGCGCTGCCCCATATGCAGCATGAGCTCAACGCCTCGCTCTCCGCCGTGATCTGGGTGACCAGCGCCTACCTGCTCGCCTATGCGGTGCCGCTGCTGATTACCGGTCGCCTGGGCGATAGGTTCGGGCAGAAGCAGATGTACCTGCTCGGTATGGTGGTCTTTACCCTCTCTTCGCTGTGGTGCGGGCTCTCGCCCAATGTGGAGATGCTGATCGTTGCGCGCGTGGTGCAGGGGATAGGCGCCTCAATTATGACCCCGCAAACCATGTCCATTATTACGCTCATGTTCCCGCCGCATAAACGCGGGGTGGCAATGAGCGTGTGGGGCGCGGCGGCCGGTATCGCATCGCTCGTGGGCCCTATCGCTGGCGGTCTGCTCGTGGACGGTCCCGGCTGGACGTGGATCTTCTTCATCAATATCCCTATCGGTGTGGTCGGCACCTATCTGGCGGTACGGAATATCCCGCATTTCCCCTCCAAACAGCACAACTTCGACTGGCTGGGCGTGGTTCTCTCCGCTATCGGCCTGTTCCTAATGGTCTTCGGTATTCAGGAGGGATCCACCTACGACTGGGGCACTATCACCGAGTCGCTGTGGGGAACCGGAATCCCGGTAAGCGTATGGGGCATGATTATCGCGGGCATCATCGTGTTCACCCTCTTTATCGTGTGGCAGGCTGTTAACCGCAAAGAACCGTTGGTACCGCTGGGACTGTTTAAAGACCGCAACTTCTCGGTATCGAATATTGCTATCGCGGCAATGGGTGCACACACCCTGACAATGGCATTCCCAACTACCATTTATTTCCAGCAGGTGCGCGGTATGAGCCCCACCCAGGCAGCACTCATGACCGCCCCGCTCGCCCTGTTCTCGGGTGCGCTCTCTCCGGTCATTGGCAAGCGTTTAGGCACGTCAAACCCCAAATGGTATGCGGTCTCAGGGTTTGCCCTGCTGGTAGTCGGATTTGTTGTTCTGCGGGCTCTGATGACGGCGGATCAACCCCTCGCGCTTCTGCTCATACCCTTTGCGATCTTGGGTATCGGCAACTCTATGATTTGGGGTCCGCTAGCGGTGACCGCAACCCGCAACCTGCCGCCTCGTTTAGCCGGTGCAGGGTCGGGCGTGTATAACGAAACTCGTCAGGTTGCCGGTGTGCTCGGTTCGGCGGGTATCGCCACTCTCATGGGCGGTCTGATCGCCGACCAGATTGCGCAGACCATGCAGCGGATGCGCCCCTCAGGCGCCGGCGGAAGCGCCATGAACGCCCCCGCCGTCGGCGGCGAAGGAATGTCTGGCGGTCAGGTTCCCGACTTCCTACGTGAACCTATCGCCACCGCGATGAACGACTCACTGATGCTAGCGCTGGTTCTGGCAGTCGTGGGCATGGTTGCGTGTCTCTTCTTCGCCAAGCCGGTGGATAAAGGTGCGTGGGCATCCGGGCAGAATGCCGCTGAGCCACAAACGGAAGTTGACTCGGCATGGGACGGCTCAAACTCTTCCGGTACCGATCCTGATGCGGAGGTGACGGCCTCCACCGAGGCACGCCCCGCAGACGAGACGCAACCGATTTCTTCGAAAAAAGGACGCAAAAAATCCTTCTAAGCCATAATTCCTTTTGAGGAATATATTATTTTACTAGTGTATATAGCCAGTGCGGCATATAACCAGCAGGTTATATGCCGCACTGTAGTTTTAAGGATATTGGGGCTACTTCCGTACAACGTTCGCCCTCGCAGAGACCCCTTCCATCAGATTCGGCGCGATGCCGCTGCCGAGCGTAACCCCTATGCCGCCTGCTCTTCGGTGAACGCATCCGGGTCTACTCGCCCGGTGTCTACGAGCACCTGTGCGATAGCGCCGAGCGCCTCCTCATTCTGAAGCGAAGAAATATCGCCCAACTTATGCCCCTGGTATAGCTCGCCCAGCAGACGGCGGGTAATCTTCCCCGAACGAGTCTTAGGAATATCGGCGACCGCGACCACATCCTTAGGCTTAGCGATAGGACCAATATGCTCGCGCACATGCTGAGTGAGTACAGCCTTCAGCTCGTCTTCGGTGAGTGCCCGGCCTTCGTCGGTGAGCGTCACATAGGCGACTGCCTGGTGACCGGTTAGCTCATCCTCCACGGGGCACACACCAGCCTCCACCACGGCCGGGTGCGTCACGAGCGCAGACTCAATTTCGATGGTCGAAAGGCGGTGCCCGGAAATGTTGATCACATCGTCGATGCGCCCCAGGATGTACACATTGCCCTCATCATCGACCTTCGCGCCGTCACCGGCGAGGAACCAGCCGCGCGTACCGTAGTGCTTCCAATAGGAATTTAGGTAGCGTTGCGGGTCGCCCCAGACGGTACGCGCCATGGAGGGGCCGATCTTATCGACCACAATGAAGCCCTGTTTGCCGGGCTCAACGAGGTTACCGTGTTCGTCCACCACGCGTACCGAGACCCCGGGGACTTCGCGGGTGGCGCATCCGGGAAGGGGAGTGCAGCGCGGGGTACCTTCGGGGAAGGCCCCTTCGGGCGCGAAGGCGGGGTCATGTGGTCGCGGGGAGCATATGGTCGAGCCGGTTTCGGACTGCCACCACGTATCGATAAACGATGCGGTACCCCCCCCCACGTGCTTGCGCAGCCACTTCCACGCCTGAGGGTTAATGGACTCGCCCACAGACCCGAGCAGACGCACAGTTGAGAAGTCGTATTTTCCGGGTTCGGGGCCGTCAGGAAAAGCCCCCATGAGGGAACGAATCAGGGTTGGAGCGGTGTAGTAATTGGTGACGCCGTAGCGTTCGATAACCTCGAAATGACGGCCATAATGCGGAGTATTGGGGGTACCCTCGAAAATAACCTCGGTAACCCCATTCACGAGCGGACCATAGATTTCGTAGGTGTGCGCGGTCACCCACGCGAGATCGGCGGTACACCAATGCACAGTCGATTCAACCTTCGCCGGGTCGTTCACGGCAGACAGCTCATCGGGGCGCAGCACCCCGTCGTCATCCACATAGTCCGGCAGCAGATCGTACAGCAGCGCGTGAGTGTATGCGGTCTGCACCAAATACCCCGCCATCGTGTGCACCAGGCCCTTGGGCTTGCCCGTGGTGCCAGAGGTATAAATGATAAACAGCGGGTCCTCGGCATCATGCAGCTCGTACTCATGGGTATCGGGCTGATCGTCCACCAGGTCGTGATACCAAATATCGCGCCCGGTCGTCCAAGGAACCTGCGCGTGCGCCACGGGGTCTGCGGCGCTTGTCCGGTCCACCACGATCACATGCTCGATATTGTTCTCACCCGAGCATGCTTCATCGGCATTCACCTTCACGGGCACGACCTTGCCGCGGCGGTTCTGCCCGTCGGTGGTGATCAGAACCTTCGCGCCGGTGTCTTCCACCCGGAATTTCAGCGCCTCCGCCGAGAACCCACCAAATACGAGTGAGTGAATTGCGCCGATGCGCACGCACGCAAGCGTGAAGATAATGGTTTCGGGAATAACCGGCAGGTAGATCACCACGCGGTCGCCTTTACGCACGCCGAGTTTGAGCAGGCCGTTGGCGGCGCGGGCGATGCGTCGCTGCAGTTCGGCGTAGGTGATAGCTTCACGATCGCCGGGTTCGCCCTCGAAATAGAGGGCTACTTTGTCGCCGCGGCCCGCCTCCACATGGCGGTCCACGCAGTTGTAGGCGACGTTGAGTTTGCCGCCCTCGAACCACTTAATCTCGGGTACGGAGTATTCTTCGATGCCCTCAGCATCGGTTCCGATAACCTGCGGTTTCTGGAAGGTGTGTGCGTTGTCCCAAGTCTTGCCCCAGCTTAAGCGCTCGGCTTGTTTTTCCCAGAACGCTACCCGCGCCTCGTCAGATTCGTGCGCGGGGTTGGGGGTGGGTGCTAGAGGATTCGTGAATGAAAAAGGGGAGGGAAGTCCCACAGTATCTCCCATCGGTTGCTGGCGTTAGCACCTTCGGCGTTATGAAGGCGCATGATGCGCCACCGCAGGCGAGGTTGCTGCGACGTCGTCGAGCCAGGTCTCTCGGTCGCTCTAGATGGATTACCAATCTAGTAAACCTTGTAGCTGGCGCAGGTGCAAAGACACCCCGTCATATTGCGCGTGTATGCGCCACGTTCGTAACATTCCGCAATATTGCGCCCGCCATCCACCCCACGCCCTATACCCGCGAGCAGGTAGGATTTTGCCGACAAGGTAGGATTCTCCTACCTGCTCGGGTCAAAAACCACCTGCTCGCGAACAATACAAGAAAAACACTCCCACCGGGATGCGCCTCGTCAAGAGGATTTACCCGGCGGGAGTGCCGTTTACTCACCCAAAATTACCGATTAGTTCTGTTTTTGTGCGTTGGTTGAGCCTTTCGAGGCTCCGTTAGGGTTTTTCTGCCCGGATAACCAGTCGTTAGGATCGATCTGAATATCGTTACGGACGGTGAAGTCGCTCTCTTGATCCTTGTTTTTCTGGTCACCCGTTGATCCCGTCGAGTTGGACTTTGACTTGTCGCTGGGAGTGCTCGGATCTGGATTCTCAGGTTCGCCAACATGATCGATGGATGCCACAGCCTGCTGACCGGTCAGGTCAATATCACTCTTGGGGGCACCATTCTCAGGTTCGTAGCGCAGAGTGCCGCTGAGGATCGTCAAGGTGGTGGTCACACCGTAGCGTTCGAGATAGAAATCTTCAAAATGTGTACCGAACTGGCTGGCCAAGATCTGGTTGTAGACCTGAGTCCCGCCGCCGTTATGACTGGAAGCTACAACATCATGGTCAAGCGTAATATCGACGTAGCCTATCAGCTCATTGCCGTTGGCGGTCATCTCGCTGAAGTAACCGTACATAGCACCACCGTTGAAGGCGACGAGCTGGGGATTATCGCCGTTTTCTGACGTGGGGTTAACGGCGAGGGAAACCGCAAAATCGTCAGTATTTTTATTCCAGCCCGGAGGTTCTGCCCCGTCGATCTCGGCCCAGTCGGGGAAAACGAAACGGTGCTCCAAGCGCAGGCGCGCACCGGCGAGTAGGGTAGTGGTGCCCGAGTAGTATGTCTGCTTGCCGTCTTTAGTGGTTGCCTTGGGTGCTGAGAACCAGAAACCTGCACCGCCCCACTTTGCCTTGCCGATGCTGCCGCCGGGGGTAAACTTACCGCCGCCAGCCGAGTAGAGACCACTGGAACCTGCTGGAACATTGGCCTGCTCGTTCTCAACCGGGCCGCTAAATGAATCTAGCCCCAGGAAACTGTTAGTGTCTAGTTCCTGGTGGGTGACGAACGCCTGGGTAAAAATACCGTAGTCAGGGCGTGTGTCATCATACGAAGCCGCATAAGCCGGAACTACAGCGGAAGAAACAATAATTGGGGTTGTCCATGCGGCGCCCGCCAGAACACGACGGCGCGTTAGACCTCCCCGCGTAGATGCGTGGGTCACAATGACTCCTATGAGTGGTTGGGTGAATAAGTGGCGCTCGGATTACACGCCAGTAATAATTTTACGGGATATACCCCAGAAATCCTAAACAATATAAGATAAACATGAAATCTTTACGATAAAACGCTCACTCACCCGGATCTGAGCATCCTCAAATTATGCGGAAGATATTCTGTATTCCGCGCTCATTTCGGGCCTATTGTCGCGTGTATGTTCCGGCGAGTCTCTGTGTTTCACCGCCGCATGGGCGCATCATTCTGGGCTTGCGGGCTGCCGATATGAAGATTTCGTATTCACTCAACATATACATATCTAAAGGACTCACTCTCATGAAGATGCGTCGCACGGCGCACATGACGCTGGCGGTTGCCAGCCTGGTGCTGCTGAATATCCTGCCCACCTCCGCTGCCTCGGTTCCCGCCTATGACACTGATGGCGATGGTATTCTCGATTCTTGGGAGATGTACGGTTACGATGCCGATGGTGACGGCGCTATTGACGTCGATTATCCCGCGATGGGTGCGAACCCTAACCATAAGGACGTATTCGTCGAGATGGATTACATGCCCGGTGAGCTCGGCAGCGAAGAAGATTTGGACCGAATCGTGCAATCCTTCGCCACACTTAATATCAGTAATCCTGATCGAAAACCGGGCATTAACCTGCACCTAGACGCTGGGTCCGCCCGAAGCGCTAAGTACAATCTGGGCGGCGGTAATGAGGTGCCGCATCAGGGACTGCGGAATATGGGCGATTGGGCACGTATTAAGGCCCGTCATTTCAACCCTGCCCGCGAGGGCATTTTCCATTACATGATCTGGGGTGATTACCACGGACATAACAGCTCATCGGGCTTGGGGTACAAGAACAAAGCCGGGTTTATCGTGACCGTCGGGAAAACCTACTGGGGTGGCGCCAGCAGCGATATTCGCGTGGGCACTTTCCTACACGAGCTTGGGCATAATTTGGGTCTTGATCACGGCGGCAATGATAGTGAGAACGGCAAACCCCATTACTTCAGTGTGATGAACTACGATTACCAGCTCACTGGTGTTCCTAAGAAAGACGGAACGTTCTATTTTGGGTACTCCCAGACGGACGCGCTAAGCCTTGATGAGTCGGCGCTCAGTGAGCGGCGCGGGTTCGGCTTCAAAGCTCGCGGATACCTCTATGAGGGCAAACCTGCAGATCGAAACATAGACTTTAATCACAACGGTAAGATTGATGATGTGCCCGTCGCCAAAGACCTCAACAACAACGGATACGAGAGCGTTCTGAGTGCACCCAGCGATCTGAAAACGATGCGGTTCCCGGCCCAAGCCGTCAGTCACGGACGTGAGATAATCCCTGAACCTCCACCAGAGATTGAGATTAATCTCATAACGGCTGATGATGCACGAGAGCAAGGTCTTATTCGCTAGCCTTGTATGCTGCCAGCGTGCGGGAGCGGGTTATGTTGCCAGAAACCTTTACTTGTTCCTGTGATATGGTCCGCTCCCAAAACTTGTTTTATGTCACAGATTTATAAAATTTTACGGTGCTAGGATGCAGGTGAAATCTTATCTATCGGTTATTCATATACAACCGTTCATATACCACTCTCTTGCTCAAACGGCACCACAATGCCACTAATGCGCATCGTCGCATGTGGGAATCTGCCACACCATAGGTTCCCTACCATGAATACCGCTCACTCATAGAAAGATTTCCTCTCGCTCAACACAACGACACAAGGAATATCTCTCATGAAACTACGTACTATAGCGCGCCTGATGCTGGCATTCGTCAGCCTGGTGTTTCTTGTCCCACTGAATTCTCTGCCCGCCTCGGCAGACACGTTGCCAGTCGCCCCTGGTAACCCGGGTGTCGCCCCGAAGGTGACTTCACCTGATACTGACGGTGATGGGCTTTCCGACAGCGTGGAAATCAACGGATACGATGCTGATGGTGATGGTAGACCTGAAGTCGATTACAAGAAAATGGATGCAAATCCCTACCACAAAGATGTATTCGTTGAGATGGACTATATGCCTGGCGAGCTTGCCAGTGAGGAAGAACTGGATCGCATCGTGCAGTCTTTCGCTGACTTGAATGTTACTAACCCTGACGGCAGGGCAGGCGTTAATCTTCACCTAGATGCAGGTTCTGCCCGGAGTGCCAAGTATAACTTGGGAGGCGGCAACCAGGTTCCGCACCAAATGCTCACCAACAATATGAAGTCTTCTGGGGAATTGGCAAATATCAGGGCTCGTAATTTTGATTCTGCCCGCTACAACAGCGGTTTCGACTACATGATCTGGGGCGACTACTACGTGAACAAAGAAACCGGAAATCGAAGCTCATCAGGAATAGGGCTTCTAGGCTCTCCCGGTTTCATGGTGACCGTTGGGAAAACCTACTGGGGCGGTGCCAACAGCGATATTCGCGTGGGTACTTTTATTCACGAGCTGGGGCATAACCTCAACCTGAAGCACGGCGGCACCAATGATGAAAACGGCAAGCCTCAGTACTACAGCGTGATGAATTACAACTATCAGCTCACTGGCATTCCCAAGGCGGACGGAACCCGATACTTCGGATACCTGCAGCAGGATATGCCGACCCTTAACGAACGGGCACTGAACGAGCGCGACGGCTTTGGCCCCCAAGCAGGCGAATACCTGTATACGTACAAAGATAAAAACGGGAAAGACGTTACTCAGCCCGCAAATCAACCCATCGATTTCAACCGGAACGGCGTTATTGATAATTCTCCGGTCTCGGTAGATCTCAATGGCAATGGGATATTAAGTGAGCTACCTGCTCTCAGTGATTTGAAGAAGCTCAACTTTGATATGACGCCTACTCAGGCTGGAGCTGGCGGTCCTGTGGCTCAGCCTGAAGCGGAAGAAAACCCGGTCACTGCGGATGACGCCCGCAACCTGGGCCTTATTCCCTAAATCATTCGGCGTTCTTCCTAAAACGGGGGCGAAGAGGTGTAGCGGCTAAGGGACGTTAATCCGAGCGTGCAAGGACGTACATAACGTTCTGAAGCTGGCGAGTAACGAGCCAGACGAAGCACACTCTTGACTCTTGCTGCATCTCTTCGCTCCCGGGCTTTACACCGCACAATCGTTCATATACCACTCTCTTGCTCAAACGG
>NZ_KV797643.1:30477-54673 GCF_001809415.1 Rothia sp. HMSC058E10
TTCATATACCACTCTCTTGCTCAAACGGCATCGTGATGCCGCCCAAGATGTATTCGCATCCGAGAGCCCGAAACATCGCAGGTTCTCGCCGATGAATACCACTCACTTCACTCTCTATTTAAGATTCCCTCTCACTCAACACATGACACTAAGGAATATCTCTCATGAAATTACGTACTATAGTGCGCCTGATGCTGGCATTCGTCAGCCTGGTGCTTGTTGCTCCTCTGAATTCTCTGCCCGTTTCTGCGGTGGAGGCGAAACCCGCTCAGCCTGCTCACGCGCAGAACCGGAATATGGATCTCGCTCAGGAACCCAACCCGGATGATCTCGACGGTGATCATATTCCCGACGGGATGGAAAGAGACGGGTACGATGTCAATAACGATGGCATACCAGAGATCGATTTCCCTAAGATGGGCGCGGATCCCAACCATAAAGACATTTTTGTCGAGATGGATTATATGCCCGGTGAGCTTGCTAGTGAGGAAGAGCTGGATCGTATCGTGCAATCTTTCGCGGATCTAAATATCAGCAATCCCGACGGTAGAACGGGTATTAATCTGCACTTGGATGCCGGTTCCGCTCGGGGCCCCAAGTACAACTTGGGAGGGGGTCAACAGGTCGAGTGGCAAGTGTTCAGCGACGATATAGATGACAGAGATGGGAACTGGGCCAAGTTTAAAGCTTCTCATATTAACCAGTATCGTGAAGGGCTCTTTCATTATATGGTTTGGGGCGACTACTACGTGCAACAACAAAATGGGGAGAGCGGCTCATCAGGATTGGGACAATTGGGAGGTCGTGATTTCATGGTGACTGTGGGGAAGACACACTGGAATAACAATAAAGGTAATATGAGCGATATTCGCGTGGGTACTTTTATTCACGAGCTGGGACACAACCTCGGCCTGCAGCACGGTGGTGATGCCGATGAGAAAGGCGAAAAAGGTAAACCACAGTACTTCAGCGTTATGAATTACAACTATCAGCTTACCGGTGTGCCCAAGGCGGATGGAACCAAATATTTCGGATACCTGCAGCAGGATATGCCGACCCTTAAAGAATGGGCCTTGGACGAACGCAAAGGCTTTGGTCCCCAAGCGCGTGGGTACATGTATCGGCCCAATTCAGAGGCCGTACTGAGACCAGCAGATGGACCGGTTGATCTCAACGGTAATGGCGAAATCGACCATGGAATCTACGCTCTTGATCTTAACCGTGACGGAATGAAAGGCTGGCTGACGGCACCAAGTGACCTGAAAAAACTGAGCTTTGCAGTTGTGTTTGGACGAGGTGCTGACGAGACTATCCCTGAGCCCAAGGTGGAAATAAACCCCATCACTGCGGATGACGCCCGCAAAATGGACCTCATTTCCTAAATAATTTGACGCTTCTCCTACAATGAGGAGCGAAGAATGGCAGCGGGAGCGTTAAACACGCTCCCGCTGCAAACTATCGCTCCCGAATTTTACCGCCGCAATCGAAAGAACACTGCTGTCCGCTGGGCGACGTACGCGGCCCTTAATATTACGGGCGACAGTCACAAACATTAATATTCGTCATAATATCGCACCAACCACGGCACCCCTTATACACTCAAAATCAAGGATTATGAGTCCCGGTGTAAAGCTCTGGCTAGCCGGGCGGCAACCCTCTCCCGTAGCGGGGTGCTCCAGATGATGATCTGGCTTCAAGGGACACGAAGCAAGTACGGCGCGAATGCGCCACCTGCACAACTTGGAATACCAAGAAGGTCACCACCTATAAGGAGGCGGCGCGCGGGGTGCAGGAACACCCGAACATTCGCGAAAGGAACGTAGATGGCTGAGCAGAAGAAGCGCATCGCAGTTAACGCATTCGACATGACCTGTGTGGGTCACCAGAGCTTCGACCTCTGGCGCCACCCCCGCTCCCGGGCTACCGAGTACAACACCATCAAATACTGGACTGACCTGGCACAGATCCTTGAGAAGGGCTTCTTCGATGGCGTATTCCTAGCCGATGTTGTGGGCATCTACGATATTTACAAGAACTCCGCCGCGCCCGCTATCGAAGGCGGCGCTCAGGTGCCCGTGAACGATCCGTTCATGCAGATCTCCGCAATGGCCGCCGTAACCGAGCACCTGGGCTTCGGTGTGACCTCAGCCGTCACCTACGAGCAGCCTTACACGCTCGCACGCAAGTACGCTTCTCTCGACCACCTCACTAACGGGCGTGTGGGCTTCAATGTGGTGACCTCATACCTGCCTTCCGCAGCCGAATGTCAGGGCCTTGAAACCCAGATTGAGCACGACACCCGATACGAACTCGCCGAAGAGTTCTTGGACGTCTGCTACAAGCTCTGGGAAGGCTCCTGGGAAGACGGCGCGGTCGTCAAAGACCGCGAGAAGGGTATCTACGCCGACCCCGCCAAGGTGCACCCGATTCAGCACAAGGGCAAGTACTTCAGCGTGCCTGGTGCGGGTCTGACCGAGCCCAGCCCCCAGCGTACCCCCGTGATTTTCCAGGCGGGCGCATCCAGCCGCGGGCAGAAGTTCTCGGGCAAGCATGCCGAAGTTGTGTTTATCGGTGCGCTGCGCCCCGATTTGACCCGCATTATTACCGACCGTATCCGTGACCGCGCCGAAGAGAACGGCCGCGGCCGCGACGAAATCAAGGTTTTCGCGATGCTCTCCATCATTGTGGACGAAACCGAAGAGAAGGCGAAGGCAAAGTACGAAGAGTACCGCAAGTACGTGAACCTGGAATCTTCGCAGGCCATTATCGGCGGCTGGTCCGGCGTGGATCTTTCCCAGTTCGACGAAGATGAGGTACTCAACTATGTGAAGACCGAGTCGATTCAGTCCTTCCTCACCCCCTTCACCCTGCAGGCCAAGGATAAGCAGTGGACGCGTAAGGATATTGCCGAGCACTGCACTATTGGCGGTATGGGCGAGGTTATTGTGGGCGACCCGCAGCAGGTGGCTGACGAGCTCGAACGCTGGATTGATGAAGGCGGACTGGACGGTATTAACCTGGCGTACCACGTTTCGCCCGGCTCCTTCGAGGACTTCATCGAGTTCGTGGTTCCTGAGCTGCAAAAGCGCGGACGCTACCGCACCTCCTATGAGGGTGAGACCCTGCGCGAAAGCCTGTTCGGTAAGGGCCAGACTAAGGTTGCAGACTCCCACCCGGCCGCGAAGTACCGTGGCGCCTACGTGGGTAAGCCCTCCACGGCAGATACCCCGGCACGCGCTATCGCAAACTAACCAACTCTGCCTCAGAGTGTCCTCCGCAATATATTGAAAACAGTGCAGAACCCGCCCCTCTCTGGTTTGACCGCCGGGATGGCGGGTTCTCGTATGTTTGCATCGGGTAGCCCTTTAGAATGGGGTGCATGAGCGAAACAACCCTGTATGATCCTCAAACCCGCTGCCCCTGCACAAGCGGCGAGGTATACGGTGCCTGCTGCGGGCGGTACCTGGGCGAGTATGCCGCATCCGGAACCTTGGGCGCGCCCACACCGCTGGCTCTGATGCGCTCGCGGTTCACCGCCTTCGCCCTGCACGATGCGCCCTACCTGCTGGCGAGCTGGCACCCGCATACGCGCCCCGCCGAGTTAATGCTGGATGAAACGCTGCGCTGGTACCGGCTGGATATTCTGGGCTCTTCGGGCGGTCCCTTCGATGCGGCGGGCACGGTCGAGTTCGTGGCGTACTACCGTTCAGTTCCCGGCACGCCCGCCGAAGAACGTGTGAAAGGTGCCATGCACGAAAAATCCCGCTTCGAGAAAGTAAACGGCATCTGGTACTACCTGGACGGTGAGGCCGGGTAGGTCCCCTGGTTCGTCCGGTCCTCGGGCAGGTATGGCAGAAAAATTCTGAGAGGATAACCTTTCTGTCATGCATAATATAATTTAAAAATTCATGATTAAATGTTATTTATATAGCGTTCCGGATCATGAGAGATTTTCTCCTCTTCGTCTGATGTTAGAAAAGTAAAACCTTCAGAAAGAAGGGAATTTTTATCATATTTATTCCCGATATATATAAATTTTTTAGATTCAGAAAATTTTGAGTTGGAAAAATCGATAGTATGATCAACTGGGAATATATAGTTTATATTTACCATTTGGGATCCCACGTATATATTGCTTGAGTTGTTTACAATTCCTCTAAAACTCGGCTCATTGCGTAAGGTCTTAAAGAGTATATTTTTATGAATTTTCGAATCATATACATTAACTGTTCCTAGAAATACAGATTTAGTCAATTCAGGTAATTTCCAATGGTAATTTAAATCAAAAATTAAATTTTTATGATATACAGATTCATGGAATGAAGTTCTGTATGTAAACCAAGTTTTAGACGATATAAAGTCATTATAGTAAGTGTTATTATGAAAATATGCAGTATGGTCGAATATAGAGTTTGATATATCAAACTTATAGATATGTGTAGTATGGGAAATATCTAATGATTCAGACCATCTGCATCCTTCAAAATTGACCGGGTAGAAAAATAATGAACCTGAAAAATTAAAGTCTAAGTGTGACCACGGTCCAGGTTTGCGATACATTTGTAATTTGGGAAGTTCTGACCAATCCCACTCCCAAAACTTCCATATAGGTGTATTTTTGTTATTCATATAGCTTTTGAAGCTGGTTATCCATAAACCATCCCTGTAAGAATCTCCTTGAATTTGTGTCCTTTTCGTTATTTCATCGACTATTGACTTTCTTAATGTTTTTTCTTGTTCTAGTTCATCTAATTCTTCTTCTGAAAGTTGCTTCCTGTATGAATATTTTCCAAGAACCTTTATAGGTTTCGTATACTTATATAAAGCTAAAGTATATGGAGATCTAATGTAAGCACAGAGTATATCAATAATATTCTGGGCCTCCAAGTCATTGTTTTCTTCTAGCCATTCATCCGCTATTTTACACAAAGAATATATTCCGCCAAGTTTCAAAAGGAAATCGTTGCTTCCTAGTAGATCTAAAGACTTAATATATCGCTCTCGACGTTCATCGCTCACTTGTCGTTGGTAGTTTTTCTCGTTCTTCTCTTTTTCATTCTCATTCTTTTTGCGATTTTCGAGTAAAGTTACAAGTGCTAGAATACCTCCGGTTGCTAGGAGGATTTGCTGTCGAAGAGCACCGCCATCATTCCCTGGACCTTTAAAATCTATATCCAGTGCATATGGAAGCATAAATGCAATAGTTCCACCTGTTAGAACCGTGGATATAAGTTTTATGGTGAACAATTTTTGGGATTTTCTTTTTGTAAATAAGTTTATAAATAAGGAAATTATTAATATTACTATGTATACTCCTAATATTGCTATAAGGGAGTTTAGAATTGTGTTTCTATCTAAGCATTTAAGGTGGTTAGATGTATCTGTCAGAAAATTAGTAAAGTTTTTATAGAGGTCGTTATTCATGGTGAGCTAACATTTCCTTCTTGTGGGGTCTTAAAATACCGTATCAGCATTATTATAATTAGGTCAAAGTTGTGAACAATATAAACTATTTAATTGTACATGATATATACTTTTAGTTAAATTTAAATACTTATAAGATGGCAGAAATATTCCTTCTGTAGTATGTTTTTGCCATGATGTCGGTCGCGGAATATGCCCAGCACGCCGGGGTGAGCCCCCGAAGCGTGCGTGCACGCCTTGAACGAGGATCTTTGAGCGGACAAAAAATCGCCGGTCGGTGGATGGTTTCAGATAACCCGCACGAGCATCACTCCGCACATGGGCGCAAAATCTCGATGGCATCCTTCAATCAACTTGCCGCCTATCTTGACGGTAACAGTGCATCCCTTACCCCCGATGCACGCCGCCGTGCCAAAGAACGTGCACATAACCTCTCCGAACATGGGGTAGAAGCTCTTAGGCAGTATGCAGTGCGTGCAGATGCGAAACTTCAATTCTATGCTGTGCCTTTTGCTGACCTGCATGACTTGATGGACGAACGCGCATTAGTGCTTACGGGTGTCAGCCACGAATATTCGGAAATTTACGGGGCTGTCGTAGAAGCATATGTGACTCCCCACAATCTCGAATCCCTGAAATTTATCTACGCACTGCGTGAAGTTCCGGCACAGGATGCCAACGTTATTCTTCGCGCAGTCAAAGAGTTGCCTAAGATTCGCCCCTTGCACGTTGCGGTTGACCTCCTAGTTTCCAAAGACCCGAGAAGCGAGCGGGAAGCGGAACGTCTGGTGAAAGGACTCATAAGCCGTGCCTGATCAGAAAACGGTGAAAATCCCAGCCCAGGGCGCAGAGCTTGAATCCTGACTACATTGTGAGCTTCCTTGATGAAAGCCTCAAAAACTAGTCCTGCATTTGCTATGTTTATGCCATGAGTGACGTTATCTCGCAGGAATCTTTCGACGAGCTTGCCCTCTATTTCAATGGGGGAGGGCACCTGCTTGCCCCGGATGCGCGCCGCATCGCCGCCGAACGCGCCCGCATCCTCTGCGCTCACGGGCTCGATGCGCTCCAGCAGTACACGCAACGCACCGGGATGACTGCGCACTACTACGTGGCACCCTACGATACGAGCGACCTGCTGCGAACGGGTGCGGATGCGCTCGCGCTCACCGGGGCTCGGCACGAGTTTTCGGGGATAAAAACCCCTCTAATAGACGCCTACATTCTGCCCAGTGACCTCATAAAATTTGCCCCGATTTGGGACCTGGAACCTGCCCCACCCGAGCGGGCGAACGTGATTTTGCGCGAGGTTTCCACCCTTCCGCGGGTGCTGCGCCTGCATGTGGCGGCAGACCTGCTGCACGTCTGCGACATCGGCGTGGTGGATGAGCGTGCGCAAGAGAGGGCCGAGCGCATCATGAAAGAATTATGCCGCCCAAGCGATCGATAGAATTTTCGGTTTAACCTGAGCCAGCCCGCGCCGTCTCTGAAAAGAGGGCGCGGGCTGGCTCGCATTCAAACGCGTTGTCTGCGTGTATAGGTGCGCTGAATTGGGTCTACCTGAAAGTAAACCCATGCGAAGAATACCAGGAAAAACGGGTAAAGTTGTGTACCTGCAGCCGTGAAATTTCTGACGTTTTCGAGTGCATATCTACACCCCCATAGGTGTATAAAAGGCTCTTTTTGAATAAAGCGTAGTTTTCCGCCGCTTCTCTTCAAAAAGAGCCTTTTTACACCCGATATACACCCGGGATTTCAGCCAACGCTAGTGCGTGAGACCGTTGATAATACCCATGCCGAAGTAGATGACGAACACCGCCGACACCACGTACATGAGCCAGTGCACCTCGCGCCCGCGACCCTGAACTAGGCGGATAAAGGCGTAGGAGACGAACCCTGCACCAATACCGTTAGCGATCGAGTATGACAGCGGCATGAAAATAATGGTCATGAACGCCGGGATACCCAGACCCCAGTCTTGCCAGTCGATATGCACGGCTTGGCGCACCATCAGGAACCCAACAACCACCAGAGCGGGGGCGACGGCTTCAAAGGGAACGATCGTCACCAGCGGCGAGGCGATAATCGCCACCAGAAACAGCACGCCGGTTACGATATTCGCCAGACCTGTGCGGGCACCCTCACCAATACCGGTTGCCGACTCCACAAAAATCTGGTTCGCAGAGCCGGATGCGCCGCCGCCGACCACGGAACCGACCGCATCCACGAGCAGCACCTCGTTAATGTTCTCGACCTTGCCGTCCTTATCGATGGTGCCCGCTTCGGTTGCTAAGCCCACCGAAACGCCCATGGCGTCAAAGAAGACCGAGAGCAGAATAGCGAACACCAGCAGGGATGCGCCCAGCACGCCGATAGCGCCGAACGCGCCGAATCGTGCAGACCCGATAAGCGAGAAATCGGGTGCTGAGAAGGAAAAATTATTGAGCGCGGGAACGTTGAGCGACCAGCCGGTCGGATTTCCCTTGCCGCTGCCGATATGGAAAACGGCCTCTAGGATGATAGACAGCGCGGTAGATGCCACCACGCCAATGAGGATAGCGCCGCGCACATTACGAATAAACAGGGCGATGGTGAGGAAAAGACCGAAAATAAACACGAGAGTAGGCCAGCCAAGTAGGTGACCACCCACGCCGAACGAGACGGGAACGGTGGTTCCTGCGGCATCCGGCATGCGGCGGATAATCCCGGAATCAACCAGTCCGATAAAGGCGATAAAGAAGCCGATTCCCGCCACAATTGCGGTTTTGAGGCTCTCGGGGACCGCCTCGAAAACGGCGGTGCGGAAGCCGGTGAGCACCAGCACGGTCATAATAAGACCGGCGATAATCACCAAGCCCATAATATCTGCCCACGTCAGCCCGGGGGTGGTTGCAATCGTGGACGCCAGCAGCGCGTTGACGCCCAGTCCCGCCGCCATCGCGAAAGGCTGTTTAGCAATAACGCCCATGAGGATAGTCATCACGCCGGCGACGAGTGCGGTGACCGCGGCGACCTGCGGCACGCCAAGGGTATTTCCCGCCGAGTCTGCGCCGGTGCCGATCACCAGGGGGTTGAGGACGACGATGTAACTCATAGCGAAGAACGCGGCGAGACCGCCACGAATCTCGGCTGAAATAGATGAGCCTCGTTCAGTGATTTTGAAGTAACGGTCCAGTGCGCCGCCCGATGCGTTGGGCTTGTGTGCCTGGGGAGCCGCGGTGTTCTCAGAAGACATTCGTGAAAATCCGTAGATACTCTCGTAGGATGCGTGCGCGGGTTTGCGCCGCAATAAGAAAAGCGCCCAACCCTTATGGTGGGTGTGACGCTTTTGTTACCACATTATTCTATGACGTTTAACCCTCAATGCGCTACTGACAGGAAATTCTCAGGTCTTTAGCGGGGTGCGGGGATGTATATCCGCCTTTAGGGGTAAAAGTGGGTGATAAAAAGAGCCTTGATCGTGACTGAAGTTTTCACGATCAAGGCTCTTTTTACGATGGGAGGGGAGAGAGAAAGATGCTCTAACGCATCCACCCCTCAATCAGGCCCATTCCGAAATGCACCGTAAACACCGCCGAAACCACGTACATGAGCCAGTGCACCTCGCGTCCGCGACCAGTCGCCACACGGATAACCGTGTACGAAATAAACCCGGCACCAATACCGTGCGCAATCGAATACGACAGCGGCATGATGACGATCGTCAAGAAGGCCGAAATTCCCAGGGCAAGATCGTTCCAATCGACATTAACCGCCTGGCGCACCATCAGGAACCCGACGAACACCATTGCGGGGGCGACCGCCTCAAAGGGGACAATCGTCACCAGGGGAGAGAGGAAAATAGCGCCCAGGAAGAGCACACCTGTCACCACATTTGCCAGACCTGTGCGGGCACCCGCGCCAATACCGGTTGCCGACTCCACGAATACCTGGTTGGTTGAGGTTGAGGTGCCGCCACCGGCGACCGCGCCCAGCGCATCTACCAGAAGTAGACGGTCGATGTCTTCGATCTTGCCGTCTTCATCGATAGAACCGGCTTCGACTGCCATACCCATGATGGAGCCCATCACATCGAAAAACGCCGAAATGAGGATGGTAAACACCAGCAGAATTGAGGCCATTGCACCCAAAGAACTGAAGGCACCGAAAAGATCTGCGGAGAACAGAAGCGAAAAATCGGGCAGACCAAAACCGCTGCCGTCCCAGGTGGGCACGTTAAGCGACCAGCCAAGCGGGTTAGCCTGCACGCTGCCGGAGGGGGCGACCGCTTCCAGAATAAGCGAAAGTGTCGTGGATGCGAGCATGCCGTAGAGAATAGCGCCGCGCACCTGACGAACATACAGAATAATGGTCAGGAACAACCCCACAATAAACACGAGAGTGGGCCAGCCGAGCAGATGCCCGTGAACACCGAACACGACAGGGGTTGAGCCGGTCTCTGCACGGCGAATAATTCCGGCGTTCACCAGCCCAACAAAGGCGATAAAGAGCCCGATACCCACCACGATTGCGGTTTTCAGGCTTTCGGGCACGGCGTCGAAAACGGCGGTGCGGAAACCGGTCAGCACGAGGGCGGTCATGAGCACGCCCGCCCACACGACCAACCCCATAATCTGCGGCCAGGTGAGGTTAGGAGTCGTGGCTATCGTAGTCGCCAATAGTGCGTTCACGCCCAGTCCCGCCGCCATCGCGAAGGGGTGTTTGGCGTAAACGCCTAGAAGAATGGTCATCACGCCTGCAACAAGCGCGGTCATGGCGGCAACCTGCGGCACGCCGAGGGACCGTCCGGAGGAATCGGGCGTGAGGCCGAGAATAAGTGGGTTGAGCACCACAATATAACTCATGGCGAAGAAGGTCGCTAAACCGCCGCGAATTTCGGTGCTGATAGTTGAGCCACGCTCGGTGATGTTGAAGTAACGGTCCAGTGTGCCGCCCGAACTGCTGGGTTTAGGCGTCTGGGGAGCCGCGGTGTTCTCAGAAGACATTCGTGAAAATCCGTAGATACTCTCGTAGGGCGCGCATCCGCCGGTTGGGGGTGCGCATAAGAAAAGCGCCAGCCGTGGGGCGTGACGCTCTTGTTACTACAACATTCTAGGGGGAATAACCCGTAAAAGGCTACTTCTTTGCGTGTGCGCATGATGGTCGGTTTTGTGCGTTAAGGTAATCCGCGACGGCACCGCCCGCGCTGTAGGCGAAACCCCGTCGGCACACGCTTGCAACACTGCTAAGATAAGGATTACCTAAGGATGATATGTGCCGCCTGGGAATTGGCGCTGGGCGCGCATCCTGAAGCATGAAGAAGGTTGTTATGAGTGAGTATCCAGCCGCAGAATCTGTGCCCGTTCGTCAGCGTTCCACGGTCAGTACCGACCGCCCGGCGCGCTATATTAAACAGCTTGGCTCACATATGGGTCGCAAAATTAGTACCGAGGAAATTCCTGGCGGATTGCGTTTAATTTTTAATCGCGACGGTATCTTTCGCGGGTATGGTGACTTGGTAGCCGATGATGCAAACCATGCGCTCATCATGGAGGTTCGTGCCGAAGACGACGAGAAAGCACAGAGCCTTGCAGGCGTGCTGGAGCGTCACCTTGTGCGTTTTGGCGAGCGCGAAGAACTAGTCGTGGAATTCCACGCGGTCTAACCCTGTATTCATTCTGCGAGCAGGTAGGAATTCGCCGAAAAGGTAGGATTTTCCTACCTGTTCGTGCCAAAAGCCACCTGCTCGCGGGGCAATAAGAGCGGGCAATGCGGGAAGACGGAATGAGAAAAACCCACCGAGACTGCATTGGTGGGTTTTATTGTGCTCTCGTAACGCAGGTGACGAATTTTATGCTCGCGCACATATTCCGAAGTCGTGACAGGAATATTAATGATGGAGCCTTCAAAATCCTTGGGATAAAAACATGAAAAATGTGTCTTTTGAGTGGTTCAGCTCATGTTTCCTGCGTTTGCTCAGGCATGACCGCTAAAATAAGCAAGGATGTTAAGGCTAAGCTCGCCCTATGGGTGAACTTTGAAAGGAAAAATACGTGTCTGAAGCTGCACGCCCGTTGCGCGTTGCCGTTATCGGTGCGGGTCCTGCGGGTATCTATGCCGCCGATCTGCTCACCAAATCTGAGGAAGTACGCTCTGGAGCCGTTGAGGTTTCTATCGACATTTTTGACCGTTACCCCGCGCCCTTTGGGCTCATTCGTTACGGTGTGGCCCCGGATCACCCGCGTATTAAGGGCATTATCACCGCCCTGCACAAGGTACTTGACCGCGGTGATATTCGATTCTTCGGCAATGTCGAATACGGTAAAGATTTGAACCTTGCCGATCTGCGCGAGCATTATGATGCCATTATCTTTGCGACCGGTGCTATTTACGATGCGCCCCTGCCTATTAAGGGCATCGACCTGGACGGTTCCTATGGTGCTGCCGACTTCGTCTCGTGGTATGACGGTCACCCCGATTACCCGCGCACCTGGCCGCTGAACGCGAAGGAAATCGCGGTGCTTGGTAATGGCAACGTGGCGCTGGATATTGCGCGTGTGCTCTCCAAGCACGCCGATGATCTGCTCGTCACCGAAATCCCCGAGAATGTGTACGAAGGGCTGAAATCTTCGCCCGTGACCGATGTGCACGTCTTTGGTCGCCGCGGCCCCGCGCAGATCAAGTTCACCCCCTTGGAGCTGCGCGAGCTCTCTCATTCCCGCGATGTCGATATTGTGCTCTACGAAGAGGACTTCGAGTTCGACGAGGCTTCGGATGAGGCTATTCAGACGAATAACCAGGTTAAGACCATGATGAAGACCCTCACCACCTGGCTTACCGACCAGGAGGAGGGCGAGCAGACCGCTTCGCGCCGCCTGCACCTGCACTTCCTGCAGTCCCCGCACGAGATTCTGGGCGAGGACGGCAAGGTTGTGGGCATCCGCATGGAACGCAATAAGCTTGACGGTAAGGGCGGTATCGAGGGCACCGGCGAGTTCGTGGACTACCCCGTGCAGGCCGTGTACCGCGCGATCGGTTACTTCGGATCTGAGCTGCCCGAGGTTGGCTATGACGCTGATAAGGGCGTGATTACTAACGTTGAGGGTCGTGTGGTCGATGAAAATGGCGAGCACGTGCCCGGCCTGTACGCTACCGGGTGGATTAAGCGCGGACCGGTGGGTCTGATTGGCTCCACAAAGGGCGATGCACTTGAAACCATCACCCACCTGTTGGAGGACCGCGAGAACCTGTACACCGCTCCCGAACCGGATGCTGACACCTTCAGCGATTACTTGGATTCTAAGGGCATTCGCTATACCACCTGGGAAGGCTGGCACCGTCTGGACGATCACGAAAAGGCGCTCGGTGCAGCATCACAGGATGCGAAGGGCGAGCCACGTGAGCGTGTGAAGGTTGTTGACCGTGATGAGATGATTCGTATTTCGCGCGGCGAGTAATAGCTGTACGCAGCGATTTTCTGCGGTACATGAGCCGCAATGAAGAATCCCCGCCGGGTCTTCGGCACAGCCCGAAACCGGCGGGGATTTCTTGTATCAAAATCATGGTGTGCGCGTGCGCGCGGCATATTCTACGCCTTTTTGCTGAACCTGTGTAGGGGATGCGCGTCGCTTACCCGGTCATTTCGTGCTGTTTGCGGGGGTTATTCAGAAAAATTTTGAGAAATTTCTGGTGACTATAAAATACGTTCTGACTAGTAACTATGTAGGTGAGCAGGGTATCTTAGAAGGGGGAGTGCGGCGGGTATGAAGAAGTTTTTGAAGAATCCGGCTTGCACGGCTTAAAAATCTGTCATAGACTAGTTGAGGTTCGAACGACGGGATGAAAAGAACCCGTTCGCATCGACTGGGCCCCCATCGTCTAGCGGCCTAGGACGCCGCCCTTTCACGGCGGTAGCACGGGTTCAAATCCCGTTGGGGGTACTTGCAAATCCTCAGATTTGCAAAGCCATGTTGAAGAAGCAGATTATACCCCTGCCGAATCCAACAAGGCCCCGTAGCGCAGTTGGTTAGCGCGCCGCCCTGTCACGGCGGAGGTCGCGGGTTCAAGTCCCGTCGGGGTCGCTCTGGCCGCGTGATTCAGGTGAAGAAATTCATCACGAAGACGCGGTCGTTGCGTATCTGCTTCGATGCGCAAGGCTCTGTAGCTCAGTTGGTAGAGCGTGCGACTGAAAATCGTAAGGTCACCGGATCGACGCCGGTCGGAGCCACAATCCGCCCTCCAGGCTTCTACAGTGGGGGCGGATTTTTTCTTTAACCTCGCCCTGCTCTCAAGCCTGCGTATTCTATGTCTTGTGCATTATATTTTGTGCGCCCGCATCCTTTTTGCTGAAAAGAGCCTTGATTTCAAGAAAGAGTATTTCTTGCCGTTTTCTTGAAATCAAGGCTCTTTTTACACCGGGGAAGAGGAGAGTAGTAGCTGGCAGAGCGGTAAACACGCCGGTTCGTTTCAATTTCTTGGAATTTCCGTTAGGGTGGAGACGTTGTGCTATTTGGACAACACCTGTACACACGGCGGCAAAACCGGCGCATACGGAAGAGAACGAATGCCAGCACCCACTCCCCAAGACACCATACCGTCGAACTCCGCGCAGGCAACACGCACCGCGGGAATCGAATTCTCCCAGGTCACCAAACGCTACGGCGCTAACACCGTGGTCAATAACCTGACTCTGAGCATCCCCGCCGGTGAAACCACCGTTTTCGTCGGTTCCTCAGGAAGCGGTAAAACCACCACCCTGCGCATGATCAACCGCATGGTAGAGCCACAGGAAGGCACGATCACCATCGGCGGGCAAAATATTGCAGACCAAGACCCATACAAGCTGCGCCGATCCATCGGGTACGTCATGCAAAGCGGCGGGCTGCTGCCGCATCGTACCGTGCTTGAGAACGTCATGACCGTGCCCCTGTTGAACGGCACCCCCAAACAGCAGGCGAAAGAACGCGCTCTTGACCTTCTGGGTACCGTGGGTTTGGATGTGTCCCTAGCACAGCGCTACCCGGCTCAGCTTTCCGGCGGGCAGGCCCAACGTGTGGGAGTCGCGCGGGCGCTCGCAGCGGATGCCTCTATTTTGCTCATGGACGAGCCCTTTTCTGCGGTCGACCCGATTGTGCGCACCGAACTGCAGGAAGAACTTTTGCGCCTGCAGGGCGAGCTGCATAAGACCATTGTTTTCGTAACCCACGATATTGATGAGGCCCTATTCCTCGGCGATAATATTGCGGTCTTCGCCCCCGGCGGTAAGCTTGCCCAGTACGGTGCTCCCGAAGAGATCCTGACGAATCCCGCCAATGATTTTGTGGAATCTTTCGTTAGCCAGTCCGTGGGCGCCCTGCTGCCTGCCGATGTGATGCGCCAGGTGCGGTATATTCGCCGCGAACGCTACCGCCGCACACGCGAAGCTGCAGTATCGGGCGAGGGCGCCGCATCGACCTCTGGGCGGGGATAGTATGAACCTGTTGTTGGCAGATTCGATGCACTGGGACTGGTTGGGAAATAACATCCAGCGCGTCCTTGATTTGACCCTCAATCACCTGTACCAGGGCATTATTCCAGTACTTGTGGGGACCGCCCTGTCGATTCCGGTGGCGCGGTATGCGAGCCGCCGCCGCGCGCGGGAAGACGGCGCGAAAACCTACCGGAGTGGTGCGCACGCCCTGGTGCACGGCTTTGGGCTGCTCTACACAATCCCGTCGATCGCGCTCTTCGTGCTCATGCCGCTGATTCTGGGGACCAGCATTATTTCGCCGGTGAACGTGCTTGTGGCGCTCACGATCTACACGATGGCGCTGATGGTGCGTTCCGGGGTAGACGCTTTTAACGCGGTTCCCGAGCATGTGGTGGAGTCATCGCGCGCCCTGGGATACACCCCGGCTCGTGCGTTTTTCACGGTGGAATTACCGCTCGCTTTGCCCGTGCTTTTTGCCGGTATCCGCGTGGCGACGGTGGCGAATATTGCGATGGTATCCGTGGGCGCGGTTATTGGTGTTTCTTCGCTCGGCACGCTTTTTACCGACGGACTGGCGCGTAGTATCCCCGCCGAACTTATCACGGGCGTGGTGCTCAGCGCCGTCCTCGCCTACCTTGCCGATGCGCTTCTTGCCCTCACGGCACGGCGCCTGACCGCCTGGAGGATCGCATGAATGTTATAGAACGTACCTTCGCTTTTCTGGGTGATGGCGCCAACTGGCAAGGGTCTCAGGGCATTCTTGCGCGCACCATTGAGCACCTGGGCATCACCGTGTTTGCGGTTGCGATTGCCCTGGTGATTGCCGTGCCTTTGGGTCTGTGGGCTGGGCATACTCGCCGCGGCGGGCACGCTCTGTTGGGGTTTACCGCCGCTTTGCGCGCTCTGCCCGCCCTGGGTTTGTTGACCCTGCTGGCTCTCTGGTTTGGGGTTAACGCGATTCCGCCGCTCGTGGTGCTCGTGATTATTGCGGTGGCGCCACTGCTGGCGCATACCCTTGAAGCCGTGACCGGGATTGATCCGGATGCGGTGGATGCGGCACGCGCTCAAGGCATGACCGAAGGGCAGATTCTTCGCCGGGTTGAGATTCCTCTGGGTCTTCCGGTGTTTATGGGCGGTCTGCGCAGCGCGGTGCTGCAGGTGATCGCGACGGCGACTATTGCCGCCTACATTAATGGGAATAACCTGGGCCGGTACCTTTTTGATGGGCTGGCGGTGCGGGACTATCCGCGTATGCTCGTGGCAACCCTGCTGGTAGCGGTGCTCGCCTTCGTGGTGGATGCGCTCATGGCCCTAGCGCAGCGAGCCGTGACCCCCATACCCCTGCGGGGTGGAGGCGCATCCAAACGTCATGGGCAACCGAAACACGAGAGCGCACTGGATGCGGCAAACTCGCACACGGAAGGGGCGCACGCATGAGCCTGGTGCATCGCCGAAACACGAACGATCGTTCTTTTCTTTCCGGAAAGAGCGCGAAAAGCCACGGAACGGCGGAGACTGGAATGGCACGCGGCGTTACCAGGCGGCGGGCATTGGGCGTCCTCGGTGCCTTCGGGACGCTGGGAACGCTGAGCGCCTGCGGGCTGAGCGGCGAAAACGTTTTCGGCGGTGAACACGACGGTATTATCGTGGGATCAGCAGCATTCGCAGAGTCGCAGATTCTCGCCGAAATATACTCCCAAGCGCTAAATAAAAACGGGTTTAAATCGAGCACCCAGCTGGGGATTGGCGCGCGTGAAGCCTACTTGGGGGCGCTCACCTCCGGGGCTATCGACGTGGTTCCCGAATACTCGGGCAACCTGCTGTTGTATCTTGACGAGAATTCCACAGCGCAGACTAAACAAGAGATTCTGCAGGCGCTCGGTGGGGTGCTGGATAAAAACCTCAAGGCTCTGGACGCCTCGCAGGCGGAAAATAAAGATACCCTAGTTGTTACCCAGCAGACCGCCCAGAAATACAATCTGCGCACCCTGGATGATTTAGCGAAGGTCTGTACCGAGCTGAAGATTGGGGCTGCTCCCGAATTTGCCGAACGCGCCTACGGAATTCCGGGACTCAAAGATAAATACGGGTGCGTTCCGGCGGAATTCGTCTCGCTTGCGGACGGGGGCGGGGCACTCACCGTCAAGGCCCTGCAGGATGACACCGTGCAGGTTGTAGATTTGTACTCGACCACCCCGGCAATTACGCAGAACAATTTTGTGATGCTCGAAGACCCGAAAAACATGATTCCGGCGCAGCAGGTACTGCCCATTATCAACACCAAACGGGTTCCCGAGGATGCGCAGGCGGTGCTGAACCGCATCAGTGCGGTGCTGACGACCGACGATTTACGCTCGCTCAATGACGAGGTATCCGGCGATAAGAAACTGGACCCGTCCACGGCAGCGGCAAACTGGCTCAAGGGTAAGGGGCTGTTGTAGCCTTTCTTCCTTTTCTGCGCGGGGTGCTGGATACCGTTAGGTTCTGGTGCTCAGAGAATATCCGGTTGGGGCATCCATTCCTTGGAATGCAAAGTAGCTTTGATCGTGAATAAAGCGTTGGTAATCCCGCTTTATTCGCGATCAAAGCTCTTTGTGTAGGTGGTGTACTAGAGGGCACCACAACTGTATACACACGATGAAACACGTTCAAGAATGCCCCCAAATATCCTTGACCTTCAACATTAAAGTAGATAGCCTTGAGTGAAACTTCCGTAGTCCATGAAATGTGAATGCGTTCAAGGAATTAGAGCGCGAATACACCAGTGATCGTTGCTTATACGGAAGATGTCATGCCTGATCAAGCCTCAGTTAAAGAGGCGCAGCGCATTACCCATCTGCTTCGGTGCGGGCAGAGTGCGCTCGTGAGCATCACACCATCTGAAACTACACACTTCCGGGGGAGTTCCTGATGTCTGAAGAATATAAAGCCTCACAAGAAGACGTGCACTTCGATAACGGCAGAGCAGACCAGCTGATGCGTCAGCTGCGTGAAGCCTCCGAATATTTGCACACCACGGACTCCACCCAGCGTTCAGGCGCTCGTGATCAGGCGATGACCGAATTTGCCGGACCATACGCGGACCTTTTTGCGCACAACACGGAAACTGCTCTTCGCGACGGAAAACGGCTGGGCGATGCGCTCTCCGATGCCGCCAACGAACTTCAGAAATATAAAGAGCTTGCCCGCCTAGAGCAAGAGAATCGTCAGAAGGCTCGTGATTGGGATAAGCGTGACTTTTTCCAACAGGTTGGTGATTCGTGGTCAGGTAAGAAAAAGCCAGAAACTCATTCAACCGGGCCGAGTCTTCGTACACCGCCGCCAGCGACCGAGAGCTCTTCCCAAGGGGGAGAAGGAAAAGGTGGCTCCTTCCTGGAAAACGTCTCTGACATGGTGATAGATACGCTGGATCCGGCTAGGAAAAATATTAAGGTGGGCGGGCCGGGTGTCTCAAAGACTTCCGCCATCCCCGATAATCTTGATGTCTACTTCAACCAAGCGCGCACCCTGAGTGAGGACTTGGGGAAGAAACTTGAAAGCATCCAAAAGGAATACCAGGGGTTTATGGAAAATACCTCCTGGGGTCAGTTCGATATTATGGGTCTGCTCAAAGCAACGGGTGACTGGGCTGGCAAAAACATGGAGGATGCATCCTTCGTACACGTGATCGCTGAGGCTTTCCGTCAGGCTGGTGCCTCCAGCAATATGGTGGCGACCTACGATAGCTTCCTGATTGAAGAAATTCTTGCGAAAGCAGGCGTTAAAGCGCAAGAACGCAAAGAACTTGATATTCCACTTGCTACGGTAGCTGGAGCTGATCTTACCTCGGGGTTCGTGAATGACCCTGTGAACGCCGCCACGGGTAACTTTATTGAGGAAGAGCTCGACCTTTCCTTCCCCGGCACTGGCTCGGGCACTTTGCGCCTGGAACGGATGTACAACAGCTTGGCGGTTACGCATCCTGATGAAATACCATCGGGTGTTTTTGGTCCCGGGTGGGCATCCACATTAGACCAGCACATGGAATTTACCGTTCAGGAAGCCCGCTGGCACACCCACGATGGTCGTATCCTCTTCTTCGCCCGCGAAGGTGAGGGGTATGCGCGATGCACCCACGAGCCCTGGTGGCTGGAAAAGGTGACGATTGGGGCGGATCAGTACGAGCGTTTTACACAGCTTCGTGATGAGGCATATTCCCAGGCGAAGACTGGTACCGCTGGTTCCTCGGCACCGTTCTACTGGGTGGTATCTAACGCTAAACACCATCGGATTTTCTTCACTCCTGCCGGAGATTGGGCGGGTACCGTTGAAGGGCATACGGCAAATACGGTAATTGCTTGTCGAGATGATCAGAACCGGATCGTGGAACTTGTGCATCCGGTTACTGAACGCGGTCTTTACGTGCTATACGGCGAAGACTCGAATGATTCGACCGTACCCCAACGTCCTGTGGCTGCTTACACCTACAACACTCGCGGCGACCACGCTGGCGAAGAGCTTGCCGTGGTGGAGTATACCTACGAAGGCGAACACTTGGTATCGGCGACCACGAACGCCGGAACGCGCGCATACTCGCATACAGACGAAGGGCTAATCCGCGAAGTTACCAACGTTAACGGTCACGTTGAGGTGACAAACACCTACGATGATTCCGGACGGGTAATCCATCAGCTTACCGAATATGGGCGTGAGGTCTCATACACCTACGCTCAGGGGCTGATGACTATTGTCGCTGACGCTGAAACGGGCGAGAACCCCAATATCTGGCGCAGTGATGAAAAGGGGCGCTTAGTCGCACTGTCTGCGGCGGACGGCAGCAAACAAACCATGCGATATGATTCCTGGGGCAACCGCATTAGTGTGACGGGGCGTGATGGCTCTTTGACCACACGGCGTTTTGACTCGCGCAGCCGCATAACCCGAGAACGCACCCCCGAAGGCGCGGATTACACGTATGTTTGGGATGATTATGACCGTCTGACAAGTATTTCAGTGCGGGATGCACGCGACCGGCGCAATTTGGGCGACCCGACCACGATAACCTATGAGTACGATGATACGGCGAATCCGAACCCCAGCGCGGTGACGGATGGCACCGGCGCAACCACGCGTTTTGACTGGAACGAACGTGGTAACCTCATCGCACAGATCGATCCCAGCGGTGTACGTACCGATTTCACGTATGACTCCCACGGGAATCTTGTGGCTATCACCAATGGTGCGGGCGATACTACTCGCCTTGTACGTGATGAGTTCGGGCGCGTTATCACAATTATTGATGGTCTTGGGTACGAAAATACACTGACCTACAGCAGCTCGGGCGTAGTAACCGCTATCCAGAACCCGGAAGGTGCCCGATGGAAGTTTATTTATCCGACCTTTGCTGAAAGTGACACTCCGGCGCTCGTACAGCAGGCGCAGCAACGCTACGGTGCAGAGCATACCCGCGGTTTCCTTCCCTCAGCGGTTATCGACCCCGAGGGGAATACAACCCGCTTTACCTATAACCAAGGCGGCGATATCGTATCTGTGACCGATCCTCTGGGGCGCGTAACTCGGGCGGATTACGATACCTGGGGCAACCTTGCGCGCTACGTAAACGTTTCGGGCGGCACCTGGGAGTACACCTGGGATGGGTTATCGCAGCTGAGCAGTATCACAGATCCCACGGGTGCTACTACTCGATACACCTATGACCTTGCGGGTGAAATTTCCAGTGTCACAGACCCGACCGGTGTGAAAGCAAAACGTTTTGTGCAGCGTAAAGGTGGCCTTGAACGTACTATTGCTGCTTCTGGTTCTTCGTTCAAACGGCTTGATGTGCTCGGGCGCGTAACCACCGAGGGAACACAGACCAGCCGCGGCCAAGAACATGTGGAAGACCTGGTGACCTATGATGCCGCTGGTCGTCCCGTAGAAATTTTGGATGCCTCCGGTGGCTTGACACGCATCGAACGCGATAAGGCTGGGCGCCCACTGCGTGTAGTATCTGCCGCAGGTCGTGTTGAGACTTACGAATATGATTCCGCTGGACGTACGGCAGCGCATGCCGTTGGACTAGATACTCCTAAACGCATTCCTGACGCCGAAGGGGTACTGCGCGAGGCAGAACCCACACGCTGGGCGGTCACCCGGTTTGAATATGACGCCGCATCTCAGCTTGTACGGCGTATCAACCCCGATGGCACCGAAGAAAAAACCGTCTATGATTCGTGCGGTCGTGTTATTCGTGTAGTTTCAGGTGCGCGAGTTGCCGCCTATGAGTATGACCGATGCGGTCGTATCACCTCAGTCCAAGATACAACCTACGGTCGCCGCACCTTCGCGTACGATGCTGCCGGGCAGATAGTCCGTGTAATGGATGGGCTGGGGTATCGCACCCACTTCTCATACACCGAAAACGGACGGGTGGCGCAGGTTATGGACGCTACCGGTCAGGTTACCGCCTACGAGTATGATGCTATGGACCGGGTAACCCGTGTGACGCGAGGCACCGGCACATCCCACGAGATCGTGGAAGAGTACGCCTACGATGCCGCTGGTCGTCCCACCCGTTACTTCAACGGTCTTCAAGATTATGCATACGCCTATAACTACAAGCGTGGCGGTAACCTCAAGAGCGCCAGCTGCAACGGTGTGTTGCTCGCCGAATACGGGCGTGAACGCGGGGATCGTGAGCTATGGGTGCGCGATTATGTCACCGCGCAGGAACTCGACCCCCAGGCATCCGACGGTTCCTACCTTGAGCATCGGTATGTGTATGATGCCCGAGGATTCCTCATCGAACGATCCCGCACGGGTGTTATTGGCGCAGAAGCGACCGAGAACTTCCACAATTCTGCGGATACTGATGCGAAAGCCCAGAGCCTGAGTACTTTCGTTTCGACCGGCGCTTATACGCTTACGTTCGAATACGATGCAGACGGCTACCGCACCATGATGGTTACCCCATACGGCACCGAACAGACCGTTTATGACGGTGCCGGTCATGCTGTACGTCGTGAAGCATCGTCCTCTCATAACGACGAGATGACGGTTGCGGAGTATTCCTACGATGTGATGGGTCGCCTAGTGCGTGCGCAGCTGGGTGATACCCTTTCCACTTGGGAGTTTGATGGCGACTCTGGTTTGGTGTCTTCTTACACCCGCACCGCGCCTCATCACAGCGGGAAAGATGCGGAACATGCCCCTCATACGGAACGGACTGAAATTATCCGTGACCGTGAAGGCCGGATTATCGGGCTCGATACCGAAAACTCCCTGGTTATGTATTCCTATGATGCCGCTGGGCAGCTGACGGGCGCTCGCCAGGGTGAACGGGAATTTGAATGGACTTTCGATGCCGGGCTTATGGTTCGTGAACGTCTGTACCGCCGCCCCGCCGAGTCTGGAACCCAGGAGAATGAACGGCAGGACTCTGAGCGCGTTTTGCTGGGTGAACGTACGTTTAGGTATAACGAGCTCAATCAACTTGTTGAGATTATCGCTCGCGAAAATGTGGGCGAGAATAATCCTCTGGAAACGGTGACAACTTACAGTTACGATGCCGCTGGGCGCCGTTCCCAAGAGACGGTAACAACAAGTCAGGGCGCCCGCCGAACACGTGAGTACTCGTGGGGCGTGTGGGATTCTCTTGCTGCCGTTACGGATAACGCCGTGACAGGGCACTCGACGGAAGCATACTCTCATGTGCGCTTGGTGACGGATGCCGTGGGCGAGCTTGCTCAGGTGACGGGGCTTGACGGCCGATCCGTGCCTTTGCTCTGGGACCCAACCGCACCGATTCCTCAGGTTTTGGGTGCCGGTTCTGTTCCTGCACCCGGTCATGACGGTGGGTTCTCGCAGGTGAGCGTTCCGGGCGGGTTTAACCCGTGGGGCGTGGGAACTCCCTCACAGCAGGAACCCTGGGGAAAAGTGCCTTCCGTGGCGGAGTCTCTTCTTCCTCAAGGCTTCGCCTTCTCGGGAGCCGGTAGCGTACATGTTGCTGGTCTGGACGTCATGGGTGTGCGTACCTTCGATGCTGCATCGAAGCATTTCCTCTCGCTCGACCCGCTTGAATCGGTCCCAGGTACCGGCTGGTTTGCAGACTCGTATTCCTTTGTGGGCAATAACCCCGTGGGTCTCATGGATCCCTGGGGCATGCGGCCCGTGTCGATTGAGGAATACGATAAGTATGCGGAGCATGCTAATGAACGTTTTGTAGGAAAGCTGTTCCTGAATGCCGTGGCTGTAGTTGCTACTGTTGCCGCAGTAGCTTTCACTGGGCCAGTGGCGATTATCGCGTTGGGTGCGATTGCAGGCGCGGCTTCCGCTGCGGCCTCGGCTATGGATAAGGTTGGTCCTGATGGCGGTATCGACTGGGGTGCTGTTGGGAAAGATGCTCTTATCGGAGGTATTGTAGGTGGAGTCACCGGTGCCGCAACAAAGATTCTTTCGGTGGGTCGTGGTGGATTCCTGTGGGAAAAGGGGAAGGTTGCTCAGAAGATTCAAGGTAATCGTTTTCTGGCGAATAAAGCGCCAGGTCGTTGGGCAAATAAAACTATTAATAAGTTAGAGACGAAGCACCCTGATGCTCTTGATCCCAATTATATTAAGAGCCACACTACCCTCCTTGGTAAAGAAGGAGGTGAAGTCGTTGGAGACATGGCATCGGGAGCTATTGAAGGAGCCTACGACTACAGCAAAAACGCCGGGGACGACTGGAGCGTGCGTGGCATGATGCTGAGTGCTGCAACCGGAGGCACGATGAAAGGACTCGGATCCGGCATCAAGACAATCCCTAAAATGAAGCTTGATAGCACCGATTACACAAAGTTCCCCATAGTCCGTAATGCAAAAGAGGGGAGCAAGTTGCAACGCTGGGGTTCCGCTACCCTTAAGAATACGGCATCCGAAGGGCTAAATCGTATGGTCGATATTCCTCAGTCTGCAGCTACAGCTCCTTTACAGAATGAAATTCTGCGTAAGGATAGGGATGAATATATGGCAAAGCATCCAGGGGAAAATCCTAATGCCCGTAATCGTGCTCAGGTTAAAGATAAAAACGCTTGGGAGATTGCGAGTGATACAGCGGTGGATGAGTTGAAGAAGCAGTGGGACCCTAAAACCGTTGCCAAGTTTAATGCAAATATTAAGAAAGACTCTAAACCATCAAATATTTCCAATTCTTCTAATACAATAGAAAGTCATAACGCGATTCCAGAGAGCACCTCAGAATAGGGATAAAAGGAGTGATTCTGAGTGGATAACGCATTTCTAGGTCCTCTTGTTTCTGCATTTGGCCGGGGGATTTTATCGAGGTATAACCGGGGTAAGAAGGTAAAT
>NZ_KV797643.1:54773-55153 GCF_001809415.1 Rothia sp. HMSC058E10
CTGGGAGCACTATTAACGGTGGTGGTACTACTTTTACCGGTGTTATGATATTCGCGGTTGGTGAGGTTGTTCTTATTCTGCTTGGTCTGTTGTTTTATGTGTGGTATCGGAATGCGTATGTGGAGATTACACGTTCGTATGTGTTGCGGCGAGATCTTTTTAGGTTTATTGAGAAGGTTGAGTATCGTCGTATTCGTAAGTATGGGTATCATGAGAGGTACGATCATAATAATAACTTTGAGGATGGTTTATATTTGGGTGGTCCCCTAGTAGAGGGTCATAAGTATTCTGCTGAGTCTGTAGAACTTCATAGTAATTGGGCTAATTTTGGGTATGTGTTGGGGCAGTTGGCGTTTCGTATTGTGAATGAGCGGTGGGCT
>NZ_KV797643.1:55253-57186 GCF_001809415.1 Rothia sp. HMSC058E10
AGGCGGGTTGTTATGGATAATGCGTTTTTGGGTCCTCTTGTTTCTGCTTTGGGACGGGGATGGTTGTCGAGGTATAACCGGGGTAAGAAGGTAAATTCTAATATTCAGCGTATGCCTCTCATGATTGTTATGGCCTGGGCTCTTTGGGTTTTTAGTGTTGCTGCGGCAATATTTTTTACTGGGAGCACTATTAACGGTGGTGGTACTAATTTTGGTGGTGCCATGGCATTTGCGTTTGCCGAGTTAGTTTTTATTTTAAGTGGTCTATTATTTTATGCATTATATCGAAATATGTATGTGGAGATTACCCGTTCGTATGTGTTACGGCGGGATGCTTTTCGATTTATTGAGAAGATTGAATATTGTCGTATTCGTGGGTATTCCTATTATGAGGGGCATGATCGGGAAGGTAATTTTGAGGATGGGCTGTATTTAAATGGTCCGTATGATGCTAAGGGTACTCCTACTCTTGGTGTTAAGCTTCATAGTAATTGGGCTAATTATAATTATGTGTTGGGGCAGCTTGCGTTTCGTATTGTGAATGAGCGGTGGGCTGATCCTGATTCTGATGAGGATCATGAGCAAGTTCAGGAGTATGTATCGTCGGGGCAGGCTCGAAATATTTGTTTGGAATATGATGGTATGGCTTTCCCTGAGAATAACATCATCCCGGACAAAGATCCTACAGAGGAAGACCCATCTAATGAGTAGGAGCTTCATGGTTCAGGCGGGTTGTTATGGATAATGCGTTTTTGAGTCCTATTCTTTCCGCTTTAGGTCGTACCTTTTTGTCGAGGTATAACCGGGGTAAGAAAGTAAACTCCAATATTCAGCGTATGCCTCTGTTGATCGTGATGGCTTGGGGCTGTTGGATAGTGTCTCTTGGGTCTTTAGGTTTTCTCATATATTTTTATATTCGCTTTAATCAACTTGATGGATATTGTATGGGGGTTTTAGCTGTAGCTCCATTGTCAGGTCTGTTGTTTTATGTGTGGTATCGGAATGCGTATGTGAAGATTACGCGTACGTATGTGTTGCGTCGTGATTTATTGAGGCGTGTTCAGAAGGTTCATTTTAAAGATGTGAATATGTTTCGTGCGTATGGCAATCGTGAGGAATCTGGGATAGTTTTATTTAGTGATAGTTCTGCTGGTACGGGATCGGTGCTTGTATCAAGTGTGCAGGCCAGTTTGGCGTATATTCAGGCTCAGATGGTGTTTCGTATGGAGCAGGAGCGTTGGGCTGATGCTGACTCGGATGACGATCAGGGTATGCTGAGGGATTATATGCGTTCGGGGCAGGCGTGGGAGATGGTTATGTCTTCTGGTGGGGCTAATTTCCCTGAAAATGATAAGAAAGCTTCGGAGAGTTCATCTGATGAGGGCAACTAATTCACCTTTGGCGGTGTACTGTGGATAACGCATTTTTGGGTCCCCTACTTTCTGCTTTCGGGCGGAGTTTTCTGTCGAAGCGTAATCGAGGGAAGTCTACAGGTAAAAAGAATATACATCGGATGGGTTTTCTTCTTTTGGCTGCATACGGATTTTGGGCTGTTTCTCTTGTGGCATTAGTGTTATTTCTGTATTTTTATTTCCGTTTTAATCGTTTTGACGGTATATGTCAGGGAATTTTGATGTCATGTCCTGTAGCAGGTCTGTTGTTTTATGTGTGGTATCGGAATGCGTATGTGGAGATTACGCGTACGTATGTGTTGCGGCGTACTTTTCTCCGGTTTGTTGAAAAGGTTGAATATCGTCGTATTCGTGATTTTGGATACTACGAGCGGACGGATCGTGACAATAATTTTGAGGATGGATTATATATTGATGGTCCCTATAATGATGAAGGATATTTTGGTGAAGGGATAGAGCTTCATAGTAACTGGGTGAATATGTCGTATGTATTGGGGCAGCTTGCGTTTCGTATTGTGAAT
>NZ_KV797643.1:57286-173336 GCF_001809415.1 Rothia sp. HMSC058E10
TCGAGCGCGTGAGATTTGTTTGGAGCAAAGCGGTTTTGTTTTCCCAGAGAACGATAATAGTCCATACCGGGAAAGTAAGGAGTAATTTTACAGACGTACCAGATTATCTTATTGTCAATTCTTGCGATAAAAATGAATGAAGAAAGGAAAATTTATCATGGAAGATTTTCAGCCTTCTAAAATGTCAAACGGTCTTAAAGCATATCTGTCGAAGAGTAGTCAGAAGAATGATCCAGACAACTTTAAGGAACAACGCATAAAACCTCTTGGTCTCGTGCAGTTTTTACTAAGCCTAGTTGCTATGGGTATCATGTTTTTTGCATCCTTATATAGTTCCACGAACATATATGTCTCTATTGCTATTATGTTTGTTGTTGCAATAATAGTTATTGGCGTAACTTTAATTTATTTTAATACATATGTAATGATAACCCGAAGCTTTGTTGAAACATGTACCTTCAAAGGGCATAAAAATAAGATTGAATATAAGAACATTACGGGATATAACGTCTATGATGACGGTTATGAAACCGGAATTGTCCTGCAGGGGAGCGGCAAAATAGTCAATAATGGGCGAGATATAAACTCTGTGCAGGCATCAAGCGTATGCGCCAACCTGGCCTATCTCCAAGCCCAGCTAACCTTCCGCATCCTGAATAACCGTTGGGCTAAGGCCTACTCTGAAGAGGATCAGAAACTACTTTTCGACTACATTGACTCGGGCCGGGCGCAAGAAGTGTGCATGTCCCGCGGCGGTACCGTCTTTTCCAATGCGCAGGACGACCCTGCGCCTACGCACTAATTCTTCCGGGCGCATAAAAAGAGCCTTGATGATGAATAAAGAGTTGGAAATCCCGCTTTATTCATCATCAAGGCTCTTTTGACGGTTTGACGGTCGGAGAAACTGGAAAGGGGAGAGGAGCCTAAACGACCGGGAGTTCCGTGAGGGAGAGGCCTACCCGCAGGTCACCGAGCGCATCCGTCAGGTATTCGATGCCAGCCTCTAGGGAATCCAGCACATCCTCGCCCGCGCTAGAGACCACCACCGACGTCACGATGCGCCAGCCCGCCTTACCGTTCGATGGCACGCTGAACCTGCCTAACCCAACAGCTTGTGCTCCCTCATGGATCCCGGCGAGCGCCACCTTGCCCCGCCCGGATGCGGGCACCACGCCCACCGTAACCCCGCCCGCATAGTAGGGGCGCGCAAACCCCAGAACCGGGTCAATCGCGTGCCCGTCGGCGGAATCGTCATGAGTGAGGGAGCCCAAGAAGGTGCGTACTGCATCCAAAATCTGCCGTTGGGATGCGCCGCCCGGCACCTGCGCCACATCAATCCGCACGCTCAGAAGCGAGTCAAGGTCGGCACGTTGGAAGGTTTCGGAGGGCATGTAATCAAAACTCATGCTCCCACTTTAACTGCGTTTTAAACCGCGAGCAGGTCATTTTTTGCCGAAAAGGTAGGATTTTCCTACCTGCTCGGAACAAAAAACCACCTGCTCGTGCATGTAACCATACCTGTAAATGCCCATGTAACCGCGCGTGGGTAACCGAGCAATTAATCTGGCGAGCTAAGAAGAAACGATGGGCTCTTCCACGATCAAAGCCAACGATTCGTAGGGGCGCAGCGTAACCTCAACCTCGCGGGGATCGGAGCCGGAAACACCGCTAACCTGACTGAGCGGATTCTTGTAATTACACAAAAGCACCCGTGCAGACTGCACTTCCGCTGGAACTCGTGAGCCTTCACTGCCAGCGACTGCGTCCAGAACCTCGCCCGGCATGAACTCGGCAGGAACACGCACCGCCGTCTCGTCCCCAAAGAAATTATTGAGCACCAACAGCCGCGTGCGCGTGCCTTTAGCGATATGTTCACGCAGGTACCCGAAGACCCGCTCATGGTCGAGCGCATAGGGCGCATAACTGCCTTCAGAAATCACCGGGTACTGCCCGCGCAGGCGAATCAGCTCGCGATAGTACGGCAAAATCACCCCGTCACGTTCCTCATCCGCCACCGAAATACCCGCGCCGGTTGCCGCATCCACACTGGGCGCGGGCGCCAGCCAGGGGATGGCGGTACCAAATCCAACCGCGCCGCGTTCCCCACCAGAACCAGACTCCCACTGCATGGGAACACGCGAATTATCCCGTGCCTTGGCGCGCACAACCTCAAGCGCCTCGCCCTCCGAGAGACCCCGCGCACGCAGGGTCTTAAAAGCGTTATGAGCCTCAACATCCACGTAGTCGTCAATCGAAGAATACACCGGGTCAATCATGCCGATCTCTTCGCCCTGATAAATATATGGAGTGCCGCGCAGCAGGTGAATCACGGTCGCCAGCATGGTCGCAGATTCCGCCCGATACCGTTGAACGTCACCAAAACGGTTGAGTGCACGCGGCTGATCATGATTATTCCAAAACAGCGCATTCCACCCGCCGCCCGCCTGCATGCCCAGCGCCCAATCGTTGAGCAGACCCTTCAGCTCAGCAAAGCGGAACGGCACCTTCGACCACTTCTCGCCGTCCTCATAATCCACCTTCAGATGGTGAAAACTAAACACCATGTCGAGCTCGCGGTTCTCAGGGTTGGAATAGCCCACGCAGTTCTCAATGCTCGTCGAAGACATTTCACCCACGGTCACGGTATCCCCATACCACCCGAACGATGCGCGGTTCAGCTCCCGCAGATGCGTATGCACGATGGGCGTGTCGGTATACAGGGTCTTATCGATAACCCCGGCGGGCGCATCCTCAAGCTCTTCGGACTTGCCGATCACATTAATGACATCGAAGCGGAACCCGCGAACACCCTTGTCATACCAGAAATTAACGACCTTATAGAGTTCCTCACGCACGGCGGGGTTATACCAGTTCAGATCAGCCTGTGTGACGTCGTAAAGGTGCAGATAGTACAGCGGTGCCCCCGATTCGTCCCGATAAACCTCACCCGCCGTATCGGTGAAAGGCTCCCAAGCCGAACCGCCAAATTTCGACCCCCAGTTCGTGGGCGGAACCACCGTGCCGTCAGGCTGAACCCGCCCCGGGCGAAGATAGAAATAATCCCAGTACTCGCGCTCGCCCGCCTGCGCCCGCCTAAACCACTCATGCTCGGTCGAAACATGGTTGAGCACCATATCGAACATGACCCCGATGCCGTGCTCCCCAAACGCGGCGATCATCTCTTCAACGTCCTCCATCGTGCCCAGCTCGGGGTTAATGGCGTAGTAGTCGGAAATATCGTAGCCGTTATCGTGCTGGGGCGAGGCGAAGAACGGGTTGAACCACACCATACCCACCCCCAGCGATGCCACATAGGGTACCTTCTCTATAATGCCGCGAATATCGCCGGTTGGCCGCCCGTGCGCGGAATAAAATGACTTCGGGTAGATTTGGTAGATCACGGTGCTTCGGAACGAGGCGGGGGAGTGAGGCATCTATACATCCAATGGAGAAGATAACGGGGGTTGCCGTGCGAGTCTTCGTGCGCTTGTGTAGTGTTTGTTCGCTAGCTGGCGCAAATCACGCGGAGGGAGTTCTTACCCCACCAGCATAGGGGGCATAATAGACTCATTCCACGCTGCACGGGGATATATTCTCAAGGGGGCAAATCTGCCGCAGATCCGGCATCCTTGCCCGCCCCGCGGCATAAGGTGCGCGCCGCATCCACACTCACCCTTCGGCGTGCCACAGGCACAGCTCATGACCAAGCATCACGGCATGCCAACATATGAAACCAAAGTAACCCTTCGATGATTGGGCGCACGCCTGCGCGTAGAATCTATAGATGCATCACAACGGAAGGTAAAGACATGCCCGAATTACGCTCACGCACCTCAACTCACGGTCGGAATATGGCGGGTGCCCGTGCTCTATGGCGCGCAACCGGCATGGGTGATGATGATTTCGGCAAACCGATTATTGCGATTGCCAACTCTTACACCCAGTTCGTGCCCGGTCACGTGCACCTGAAAAATATGGGCGACCTGGTGGCTGGCGCTATTCGTGAGGCTGGCGGTGTGGCGAAAGAATTCAACACCATCGCGGTTGATGACGGCATTGCGATGGGCCACGACGGCATGCTCTATTCCCTGCCCTCACGCGACCTCATCGCCGACTCGGTCGAATACATGGTGAACGCTCACCGCGCGGATGCGCTCGTATGTATCTCGAACTGTGACAAGATCACCCCCGGTATGCTCTTGGCGGCGATGCGCCTGAATATCCCCACAATTTTCGTGTCGGGCGGCCCTATGGAATCCGGCGAGGGCGTTGAAGGCGTTGTGGAGCACCGCCTGGATCTGGTGGATGCGATGGTCATGGCGGTGGACGATTCCGTGAGCGATACCGCGCTCGCCCAGATCGAGAAGAACGCCTGCCCCACGTGTGGTTCCTGTGCGGGCATGTTTACCGCAAACTCCATGAACTGCCTGAACGAGGCGATCGGTCTGGCACTGCCCGGCAACGGTACCACGCTTGCGACCCAGATCGCGCGTAAAGAGCTGTTTTTACAGGCGGGTAAGCGCATCGTTGGCCTGGCGAAGCGCTACTACGAGCAGGATGACGAGTCCGTTCTGCCGCGCTCTATTGCCACCAAGGAAGCCTTCGAAAACGCTATGGCGTTGGATGTGGCTATGGGCGGTTCCACCAATACCGTGCTGCATATTCTGGCGATTGCCCACGAGGCGCAGGTTGATTTCACCCTGGACGATATCGACCGTATTTCGCGCCATGTGCCCTGTCTGGCGAAGGTTGCACCGAACTCTACGAAGTATCACATTGAGCATGTGCACCGTGCGGGCGGTATCCCTGCGCTGCTGGGTGAGCTGGACCGTGCCGGGCTATTAAACAAGAACGTTCATTCTGTTCATGCTGATTCCTTGGATGAATGGCTTGGCGAGTGGGATATCCGTTCCGGTACCGCGAGCGAGCAGGCTCAAGAACTGTATCTTGCCGCACCCGGCGGGGTGCGCACCACGCAGGCGTTCTCGACCGCGAACAAGTACGAATCGCATGAGACGGACGCCGAAAACGGGTGCATTCGCGCCGTGGAGCATGCCTACACGAAAGACGGCGGTCTGGCGGTTTTGCGCGGCAATATCGCCCAGAACGGCGCGATCATCAAGTCCGCCGGTATTGATGAAGAACTCTTCCACTTCGTGGGTAAGGCATTTGTGGTTGAGTCGCAGGATGAAGCCGTGTTTGAGATTCTGTCGAAGCACGTGAAACCCGGCGATATTGTGGTGATTCAGTATGAGGGTCCGAAGGGCGGCCCCGGCATGCAGGAGATGCTGTACCCCACCTCGTACCTGAAAGGTCTGGGCTTGGGCAAAAGCTGCGCGCTCATTACCGACGGGCGTTTCTCGGGCGGTACTTCGGGCATTTCGATTGGCCACGTTTCGCCGGAGGCTGCCGCCGGTGGTGCTATCGGCCTGCTGGAAACCGGCGACGAGATCGAGATCGACGTACACAACCGCATCCTGCGGGCGAATGTGCCGGACGAGGTTTTGGAGGCGCGGCGCAAGGCGAAGGGCGCCCTCCCGTGGAAGCCCACCAAGCCGCGCGAACGTCAAGTCTCGAATGCGCTGAAGGTTTACGGGATGCTGGCCGCCTCTGCCGATAAGGGCGGGGTGCGCATCCTCCCGGAGGGAATCTAATCGCCTACTGACCGAGCATAAAAAGAGCCTTTATTTGAATAAAGCGGCGAAAAACCCTCTTTATTCAAATAAAGGCTCTTTTTAGCAGAGGAGAACAGGGGGAGTAGAGTTACATCTCGAAGATGCGCACATCCAGCTCTGCGGCGAGCAGCGGCTCCCAGGTTTTCACAGCGGTGCCGAAATGCTCAGTCGCCATATGCGCTTCGAGCGCCTGCTGTGACTCCCAACGCTCAATGAACGCGAAGGCGCGCGGCTCACCCGCAGGGGTCTCACCGGCGGCGGGGCCGAAATCGTAGCTGATATTGCCCGCATCCTTGCGCGATGCATCGACGAGGGCGGGGACGGATGCCAGGAATTCTTCAACGTGCTCGGGCTTGACCGAAACACCTGCATAAACACCGATCATGGTGTGCTCCTTCTCAAGGTTAGATATACCGGATAACTCCAACCCTACACCGTCGCACAGATGCGCGCCAGAGCGGGGCAGAACCTCTCATTCACCGCGCATAATCCCCGCCAAGAAACGGTTTTAGCTTCCCTTTTTAAGGTTCTTCGCTGACTGTAAAATAACCTGTTCAACGTTTGCGCACAGACACCGGCGGGCATATAAAAGATAGTGGAACAATTCCTCACTACACGAAAGAAGGAGACTATGCGGCAAGGGGGTGTACACACGTGGGATTCTCACCGGCTCATATTAAACGGTGCACCCTAACCTGGGAGGCGCCCGACTACAGCACCTCGTACCCAGCGGGCTATACAACTCGGGGCGTGGCTGTGATTGCAGTTGCCGAATACACCCGTAAAACCAAGGGGTACTGTTACAGCACCCTCACGGCTCTCGTCTATATTTCGCGTGAAAACGGTGAGCGCATTGTCATCAACCAGGAACCGGTGGTTGAATCGTGTATGCATTCGCTTCTTGACCCGTGCGATGTGGTGCACCCGAAGACTTTGGGGCGCATTGTGCTTAATGCCTGGGATGTTATTCCTTCGGATTACACGCACCACCTGGTGACGGTTGCTGCCGACCGGCACGATTTGAAGCTTCTTTTTCGTAATTGTGAGCAGCTTAAGAAGGCGATGGAGTACCGGGCATTTGAGAAGGTGCTTGACCCTTACGATAACCATTCGCTGGGTGAGGTGCATGTGCGCCTTGCCGGTACGGATGCCGCCGAGACGATGCGCTATTTTCAGGATCGTGCCGAGCAGCTGACCGAGCAGATGATCGCTGATACGTTGGCAGAGGTTCCCGAAAATCAGCTCGTGGACTATAACGTGTTTACCGATTGTTCCTTTCGCGCCACCCACAATAAGAAGTATTTGCGCGGTGGGCGCATGGGCATTGCCGGGGTGAGCGAGGACGGCTTTTACTTCCACACCCACTATGATGCCGTGAATATTATGACCGGTGAGCTTTCGGCGATGCTCGCGGCGTTTCACGTGTTTTATCACGGCGGTCGCCGCCTGATTATTAACACTGATTCCTTGGGCGCGCTGACTTTTCTTCTTCGGCTGGCGCACAGCCGTTGGGCTTTCGATTATTGGGTGCGTGAGGGCGTGCAGGATGCCCGGGTTATCGCCGAGATGGAACAGCTGACTGCGGCTATTCGGGCGCATCGGGTGATTGTGAAGCATGTGCCGGGCCATACCGGGCACGGTCTGCAGGAGAGCAGCGATTCGGTGTCGAAGATGCACCGCCATTTTCCGGGGCAGATCGTGGATAAGCGGCATACGGTTGAGTTCAACCGCCGGTGCGAGTCGATTATCACGGCTCTGTCGGGGTGCAAGAAGGCCGTGCGGCTGCCCAGTCCGGAGTGGCTGCAGATTAAACCCTCGGCGATACACGCGGGAAATCGCATGTGGCGATAGGCTATATACTATATTTTTGGGTAGAAATGGACGACGCGCGATGCGTCCGCGACGGGTGCGGGCGATCGTGCGTTTTCTGCATTCGCGGGGAAAACATCGCGGATATGGCGAATCGGTATAAAACCCCATGTCAGCTGGTCTTTCAGAGGCGGCAGAAGGTGCACTTGCACACGGTCATCACCACAGCCGCAGGTACCGCTTCGAGAGTGCGGTCATGCCGAACTCCCTCATGTTAAGGGCGTTTCCAGACCACGTTTTACAGGAGTGATGACCAGAGTCGGCAGATATTTTCGGTGACCTTAATGCGCTGCGGGCGTGAGGACCACGGGCCGTAACGCAGTTCCGTGCAGATACTTTCGTAGGTTCGCGCAACGTCGGCGAGCGCATCCACCATAGCGGGGTCTGCGATAAAGGTTGATACTTCGAGGTTGAGCGAGAATGAGCGGGGGTCCATATTTGATGAGCCGATAAACGCCATTTCGTCATCTACGTACATGAACTTGGAATGCAGTACTGTGGGGCTGGGGTATTGCAGAATGCGTACCCCGGATTGCAGCAGCGTCTCGTAGTAGGAGCGCTGCGCCATATTGGGGAGGAACTGGTCGCCTTTTTCGCAGACGATCACGGTGGTTTCGATGCCCGAGAATGCTGCGTTGGTGAGTGCCTGCAGCAGGGTTTCGTCGGGTACAAAGTAGGGTGAGCAGATGGTGATGCGTTTTTCTGCGTTGTAGATCATGTAGTTGATTAGGCGCAGGTTGTTTTCCGTCTCGAACCCGGGGCCGGAGGGAACTACTTGGGCGCGCATCGATCCTGGAACGTAGGGGATTTTCGCCTCAATTTCTTCGAGGATCAGCTGGTTTGTTTCGGAGTACCAATCGGAGACGAATACCGCGTTGAGCTCTTCGACGATGGGACCGGTGCATGAGAAGGTGAGGTCTTTCCACTCCAGACCTTTACGCACGTTTTCTTTGAGGTCGTAGGAGCGGTGAATGGCGTTTTGCGAGCCTGAGAAAGCCACTGCGCCGTCTATCACGAGGACTTTGCGGTGGTTGCGAAGGTCGGGGCGCTGCCATTGCAGTCGCCAGGGTTTGATGGGCAGCATCAGGCGCCATTCGATACCCGATTCGTTGAGCATTTTTGTCAGCTGCCGGTATGAGGGATATTTGCGCGAGCCGATATGGTCGATGAGCACACGCACCCGCACGCCACGTTTTTGGGCGGCGAAGAGGGCATCCCAGAGTACTTTGGAGGCTTCGTCGTAGGCGGTGATGTAGAACTCGAAGTGAACGTACCGCTGGGCTTTGTTGACTTCCTGCGCCATGATGCGCATGGCTTCGTGGTTGTCGTTATGCAGGGTGAAGGAGTTCCCGCCGACGAGGGGGAGCGAACCGAGCTTGTAGTTGAGTTGGCTGGCGACCAAGGTTGCTTCGTTGAGCCCGTCGGAGTCGGTGAGCTGCGGGGTGCCGCCGGTGGTCTCGCGGATCAGGTCGTTCATGGCGTGCTGCCGGGCTCGCCGGTATTGCGGAAGATGAGAAGACCCGAAAATTAGGAAGGCTAGGAACCCGATGAACGGGATGAAGAAGATAGCCATGAGCCAGCCGAGTGCGACCACGGGCTTGCGGTTGTAGGGCAGCCAGAATAGGGACAGCACACGGATGCTCAGGTCTGCGAAGAACAGAATAATCCTGAGCCAATCGGGTAGGAAGTCGAGGTATCCGGGGGAAAAAAAGTTCACCCTATTATTATGCCTAGTATCTTGTCTTCTGTGGGGGAGAGACAGGACACGCTGCGTCGCCTGCATAGTGCAGTTGTGCAAAAAATGCAGAAATGCAATAATTGCAGTTATGCAAAAATCTGAGCCGAGTCGCACCGAGACAAGCCTGCGTGAACGCCGCCGCGAACGCACCTGGGCGAACATTCACGAAACCGCCCTGCGCTTAGCCCGCCAGCACGGCATGCGCGGCAGTACCGTCGAAGATATCGCGGCGGAAGCCGGAATCTCGCCCCGCACCTTCTTCAACTACTTCGGAACCAAAGAGGATGCGGTGCTCGGCCTGCGCGCCCCCGCCATCACCGACGAGCTGCTCGCCAGCGACCGGGCGCACGAAAACGACAACCTCATCGTGCGTATCACCCATCTGCTGCTGTACATCGTGCGGCACAGCTTCAACTTTGCCAATCACGCAAAATTCCGGGAGCGCATCGACGAATTCCCCGAATTTAGGCACCGGCTGAAGGTACACCATATCAACTGCGAACAGGTGCTCATTGACTATCTCAATACCGTCGATTGGGATGCCTTCAACGCCGCAGGAAGGCGCGGCCCTTTGATAACCCGCCCCGAAAATATGCCGCTGACAGAAACTGCCGAAGAACGCACCCGTGCCACGGTCCAGCTCGCATCCGCGGTGCTGCGGCAGCTGCACTTCGCCAAGGATATTGCCGACGAAGACGAGGTCGAGCGGCGCATCCACAACACCGTCAAAACTTTTCAAGCCCTGCTGAAGGAAAACTAGGAATGACGTCGCACTCAGACAAAACCGCTGAAGCCACCACGGCTGAAGCTAAAAAACATCAAATAGCGCTCATGTTCTCCGGCTTGGTCATCGTGATGCTCATGTCGGCACTGAACCAAACCATCCTCGCACCCTCACTGCCGACCATTGTGGGCGAACTGCATGGCGTGGAGCATATGAGCTGGGTAATTGCCACCTTCATCTTGCTCTCCACCATCACCATGCCGGTGTACGGCAAACTCTCCGACCAGTTCGGGCGTAAACCCTTCCTGATTTTTGCCATCCTCTCCTTCATGACGGGATCTATCATCGGCGCGCTCGCTCCCGATATGACCTGGCTGATCGTCGCCCGCGCGCTCCAGGGAGTCGGCGGTGGCGGTCTCATGATTCTCTCCCAATCCGTGGTCGCAGACGTGATCCCCGCCCGCGAACGCGGTAAATACATGGGTATTATCGGCGGCGTCTTCGCCTTCTCCTCGGTCGCCGGGCCGCTCATTGGCGGGTGGATCACTGAGGGGCCCGGCTGGCGTTGGGCATTCTGGCTTAACCTGCCGCTTGCCGTACTCTCAATCTTCGCCGTCATTTTCCTGCTCCCGCACACCGCGCTCAAAGACCGCGAAAAGCGGCAGATAGACTACCTGGGCAGCATTATTCTCATGGCAGGAACCAGCGCGCTCGTGCTCGCCACCATCTGGGGCGGCAACCAGTACGCCTGGAACTCCCCGCAGATTATTGGGCTTCTCATCGCATCCGTCGTCGCGGCCCTGATCTTCATCCCGGTTGAAAACCGAGCCGCAGAGCCGATCATGCCCATGTACCTCTTCACCAACCGCAACTTCCTGCTCACCCTGGGCGCCTCTCTCGCCCTCGGTGTTGCCATGTTCGGTGCCGTCGAGTACATCCCCACCTACCTGCAAATGTCCCTGGGCGTGAGCGCAACCGTGGCGGGTCTGCTCATGATTCCCCTCATGGGCGCCCTGCTCGTGGTCTCCATTATTACCGGACGGCTGGTCTCCGCACGCGGCAAATACAAGGCATATGTGGTCACCGGTACCGCACTCGTGGCGCTCGGGCTCTACCTCATCTCCACCATCACCCCGAGCACCCCCACCTGGATCTTCTGCAGCTACATGGCGGTCATGGGCGCGGGCCTGGGCATGTCGATGCAGTTCCTCACCCTCATCGTGCAAAACGCTTTCCCCGTCACCGTCGTAGGAACCGCCACCGCAGCCAACAACTTCTTCCGCCAGGTCGGCTCAACCGTGGGTGCATCGCTCGTGGGTGGTCTGTTTACCTCACGCCTGAGCAGCCTGCTCAGTGAACGCATGCCCGCGCAAGCAGTAGCCTCGGCAGGGGAACACGGAACCTCCTCCCTGACTCCCGAGCTCGTCAGCCGGATTCCTGAGCCGATTCACGGCATTATCGTGAACGCCTACAATGATGCCCTGATTCCGCTTTTCCTCTACCTGGCACCACTCGGGCTAATCTCCGCGATTCTGCTTCTCTTCATCCGTGAGGATGCGCTCGCCACCACCATCGAAACGCACACTACTACCGATGTGGCGCGTTCGGCAACGGGTGCCATTGAGGTCATCACGCCCGAAATGGCGGCGAAAGATGCCGAATGTCTGAAGAAGATGCAGGGTGAATCGCATACCGTGATCGACCCGGAACTTGCCGATAGTGCATCCGATGCACCGGCTGAAACCGAGCATCAAGCTCAGGATCTAGAGGACACCGGCGAACCTTCGCGCGGCACCAAGCCCTAACGGCTTTCTTAGGTAACCCTATACAGTTATTCCCCTCGCACGCTATGCTGGAGGGGAATAACTGTTAACCCCCTCACACGGGTGCGGGTTGCCTTCGTTGCTGAACACCAGTCCGCATGCGCCATCTACAGGAGGACCCATGAAGATTCTGATCCCTACTTCAATTACGCTCGACGAAGAGAAACTAGGGCTTGAACCCGGCGATACCGTGCGGCACTACAACCCCACGGAACCTATCGCCGAGGAGGATACCGATGCCGAGGTCCTGATTGCTTGGGCGAATACCGCCGATCAGCTCGCGGATTCCGCCCGCCGCATGAAAAATGTGGGGCTTATTCAGGCGCTTCTTGCGGGACCGGATGCGGTGCGCGCGGCAGGCTTCACCCCAGATGCCGCCATCTGTGCAGGTGTGGGTCTGCACTCGAAGACCGTTGCGGAACATGCACTCGCGCTGACCCTGAACTTCGTGCGCTTCTTGCCGACGTTGGCGCAGGCGACGGTCGAGCATCGTTGGGCTGAGGAGCTAGGTGGCGCGCAGGAACTTCATCCGAAAGACCAGGTCACAACCCTGCTTGATGCCAATGTGCTTGTGTGGGGATTCGGCTCGATTGGCCAAGAGACCGCGCGGCTCTTCAAGGCTTTCGGCGCGAACGTAACCGGCGTTGCACAGAGCGCGGGGGAGCGCTCCGGATTCCCGGTGATTGCGACCGAACAAATCGATGAATACCTGCCAACTACGGATATTCTCGTGATGGTGCTTCCCACCAGCGATTCGACCTTCAAAGCGCTCGATGCCCATAAGCTGCAGCTGCTGCCCAAGCGCGCCTACCTGATTAACGTCGGGCGCGGTACCACTGTTGATGAGGATGCACTCGTCGCCGCCCTAAACTCCGGCTCGATTGCGGGTGCGGCACTGGACGTGACGGCAACCGAACCGCTCCCCTCCGATTCTCCCCTGTGGGATGCGAAGAATATCGTGATCACCCCGCATGCCGCCGGTGGTCGCCCCGTAAATCCGGAGGAACTGATCGCCCACAATATTCGTGCCTTCCGCACCGGTGCTGCTGCGAGCGAGTACCGTAACCGGTTCTAGAATTTTCACGAACGTAGAAAGTCACGTGTAAAAGAGATACATTCTCACCCCGTATCCTGTGATGCCATTCATAAATCACAGGATACGGGGTGCTTTTTGGTATGAAATTCATAAAATTTTTTTGCCCTAAATCCCGAAAATATAAGTTAGGGCCTACTTATTTTAGATGTTGGTTTTGCTCCTGTTTACATGGTTTTTCGTGGATTTTTTGGGGTCTGGAGAGGGTTTGAGGCGTTCTGGAAAAATATGACGCCACAAATCTTCGGTGTGTGTAAATCTTTCGTAACTTTTTGCCGAACCTTATTTTGATAGCGATACCGGGGATGCCGCCTCTAAACTCCTCGCAACACCCCGCAAAATGGTGCTTGTCGGCTGATTTTAAGGCGATGTGGGTTTGGTGGATACCCGAATGTAAATATAAGATAAAGGAACTACGCTTCTAGTGACTATAGTCACTGGATTATCCGATGACGGAAGCTATTACACACATGCCTACGAAACCAAAATATCTAGGAGGGGAACCGCCCCATGTTTAGGTACATCCTCCGGAGGTCGCTCACTTACCTCGTGATGGTTTTCTTAACCACGACTATGGGTTATTTTGCGGCTGTTACCACTCTAAAACCTGCCCTTTTGGAGCAGGAAAAGGTACCGCGCCCCTCGCCTGAGCAGGTGAACCGCACCCTCGCATCCCTTGGGTTAGACCCCGAAATGAGTGCGTGGGACCGATACATTCAATGGCTGACGAATGTTGTCACCAAATTTGATTGGGGACGCAGCCCAAACAGCGCATATATCAATCAGGAATTCGGTCAGCGTCTGTGGGTTTCTACCAGATTGATGCTCGCGGCGACTATTTTGACCATTATCATCGGTGTGGCGCTGGGCGTTTACTCGGCAGCGCGTCAGTACAAGTTTTCCGACCGGGTTATTACCGGTTATTCCTATCTCGTCTACATTATTCCCGCCCCCGTGGCATACTTCGTGGTGCAGCAGGGAGCGACCGCCATTAACAACATCGTGGTTGAAAACGGTGGCGAAAAGATTTTCTATGTGACCGGTATTTCGACGCCCGGTGTTACAGGCTTCTGGGATACCACCATAGATATGGCGGCGCACTATGTGGTGCCGACCTTCTGTATGACGATTTTCGGATGGGCCAGCTATCAGATTGCCCAGCGGCAATACCTGCTCGATAACGTGAACGCAGACTTCGTGCGTACCGCTCGCGCGAAAGGACTCACCCGTAACCAGGCGATTACCCGCCACGCTCTGCGTGTGTCCTTCATCCCGGTGGCACAGTCGATTGCGTACACCATTCCCACCATCTTTGCGGGTGCCTTCTTCGCGGAGTCCGTGTTTGCATGGCCCGGCATCGGTAAATGGTCTATTGACGCGATCGGCCAGCAGGATGTGAACGCTGCGACCGCTACTCTCGCCTACGGTTCCGTGCTGTTCGCCATCGGTGCCATTATCGCCGATATCGCGACCACGATCGTCGACCCCCGAGTGAGGATCTCATGAGCCAGGTAACTGAAACAAGCACGGTACCTGTCGTGCAGAATGGTGATTTTAAAGTTCTCAACAAGAACGTGATTATCCTCCGCCGCTTCTTGCGCAACAAGGCTGCGGTGTTCGGGCTTATCGTCTTTATCTGTGTGGGGCTTTTCGGGTACTTCGGCAAATATGTTTCTAAGTACTCCGCAACCGAATCTGACTTTATGACCCTCGGCGGTGAAGGCCCCTCCGCAGAGCATTGGTTTGGCACCACCGTGGGCGGTAACGATCTCTTCGCCATGATGAGCGAAGCCGTATGGACCTCAATGGAAATCGGCCTGGTCGTGGGTATCGCCACCGTCATTATCTCCGCGATCTACGGTTGCGTAATGGCGTACTTTGGTGGCTGGATCGACAGGGTTATGCTCTTCCTCTTGGAGACCATGATTATGGTTCCCTCTCTGCTGATTTTGGCGATTTTCATCAACGGTCAGATCGGTAAGCAGATTCAGAAGACCGTTCCCACGTGGATTGTGCTCTCCTCTGTGCTGATTGTATTCGGCTGGATGGGACCTGCCCGTGTGATTCGTGCGATGGCGCAATCCCTGATTGGGCGCGATTACGTGAAGGCAGCACGTTACATGGGCGTACATCCCTTCAAGATTGTGCTGCGGCACCTCGTACCGAATATCGGCTCGATGCTCGTTCTGAACTTCACGACCGGCATCATGATCGCTGTGCTCTCTGAGGTAGCGTACTCCTTTATCGGCATTGGTATTACCTACCCGAACTACTCGCTGGGGTCGTTGATCTCCGATGCTGCACAGCAGCTTAATACCCTGCCGCATATGTTCTGGTTCCCCGTTATCTTCTTCTTCCTGCTGGTGGGGCCGCTCTCGCTCATGAATGATGGCCTGCGCGATGCCTTCGACCCGACTTCCATGTCGGTCGGTAAGATCAAGAAGTCAAAGAAACCTAAGAGCCAGAAATCGGTATCTAAGGTCGAAGACGTGGAGGCTCAGGAAGCCGACGCTGCAGCACCATCAACCGACCCCAATCCCGATGCTCAGGCATCCGCCCAGAATGAGGAGGCATAAAACTCATGAGCACTTCTCCCGTTCTGAGTGTTAAAGACCTGCACGTTAGCTTCAATACCGAAAACGGTGTTGTACATGCGGTGCGCGGCGTCGATTTTGACCTTTACGCCGGTAAAACCCTGGGTATCGTTGGCGAATCCGGTTCGGGTAAATCCGTGGCATCTATGGCGATTATGGGGCTTCACCCTACGACCGCCGATATTACCGGGTCTATCACATACAACGGCACCGAACTGCTGGGTCTGAGCGATAAGGAAATGTGCCAGTACCGCGGCAAGCACATCTCCATGATCTTCCAGGATCCGCTGTCTTCGCTGACTCCGGTGTACACTATCGGGGATCAGATTGCCGAAGTCCTCAAAATCCACAATAAGGGTATGAGCAAGCAGGCGATTAAAGATCGCTCTATCGAACTCATGCGCTTAGTGGGTATTCCTTCCCCAGCCGACCGTCTGCGTTCTTTCCCGCATGAGTTCTCCGGCGGTATGCGCCAGCGCATCATGATCGCAATGGCGATTGCCAACGATCCGCGCGTGCTTATTGCGGATGAGCCTACTACCGCGCTTGACGTCACCATTCAGGCGCAGGTGCTTGAGGTTATGGATAAGGCGCAGGATGAAACCGGTGCGGCAACTATCATGATTACCCACGACTTGGGTGTTGTCGCTGGTATGGCTGATGACATTCTGGTGATGTACGCGGGTAAACCGGTAGAAATTGCTAAGGCTGAAGACCTTTACAAGTACCCCAGCCATCCCTACACGATTGGCCTGTTGGGTGCGGTTCCCCGCGTGGATCGCTCGCAGAAGACCTCTTTGGTGCCCATTGAGGGTACTCCGCCGAATCTGCTGTACCCGGTGGATCACTGCTCGTTCCGTGAGCGTTGCCCCGTCGCCAAAAACGGCGGTCAATGCTGCAAGGACGATGCCGGTGAGCCCGAGCTCGCTCCGCTCAAGGGCGCTGGTGAGGGTCACTACTCCTCCTGCACTATCTCGCAGGAACTCATCAGTAAGACGGCCGAAGAACTCTATACCGTTCCTGAAACTCCCGTTTCGAAGTTTGAAAGCATTCCGCGCGAAGATCGCGCGCCGGTGCTTGAAGTGCGCAACGTGAAGAAGCATTTCCCGCTCATGAAGGGTTCCCTCATGAAGCGCCGCGTGGGCACCGTGAAGGCCGTGGACGGCGTATCTTTCGATATTCGTGAGGGTGAGTGCTTCTCAATCGTGGGCGAATCCGGGTGTGGTAAAACCACCACGCTGCTGGAAATTATGGAGTTCAGCAAGAAAACCGATGGCGAGATTCTGATTAACGGCGTCTCTACGCAGGATCATAAATCTGTCAGTGAGATTCTTGAACTGCGCAAGAACCAACAGATGGTTTTCCAAGACCCCACGGGCGCCCTCGACCCGCGCTTTACCGTCTACGAGATTCTTGCTGAGCCCCTGGAAAACCAGGGCATGAAGCGTCCGGACATTAAAAAGCGTGTGGTTGAGCTGATGAAGATCGTGGGTCTGCAGCCCGATCACGTGAACCGCTTCCCGAACCAGTTCTCGGGCGGTCAGCGCCAGCGTATTGGTATTGCCCGCGCGCTTGCCGTGAACCCGAAACTTGTGGTGCTGGACGAGCCTGTCTCGGCGTTGGATGTCTCCGTTCAGGCGGGCGTGATTAACCTGCTTGAGGAACTCCGGGCGAGCTTGGGTCTGAGTTACCTGATGGTGGCGCACGACCTCGCCGTGATTCGCCACGCTTCTGACCGGGTTGCGGTTATGTACCTGGGGCGCATCGTCGAGATTGGTCACGTGGATCAGGTCTTTGATAACCCGATTCACCCGTACACCAAGGCTTTGCTTTCGGCTATTCCCGTGCCAGACCCGGAGGTTGAGGCTAAGCGCCAGCGCATCATGCTGGATGGCGACCTGCCCACCCCGGTTAATGCACCGGTAGGATGCGGTTTCTCCAGCAGGTGCCCCATCTTCAAGCTGCTTCCTGAGGATAAGCAGAAGCGGTGCCTGGAGGAAAAGCCCGAGGTTATCACGCTTGACGGCGAAGACCACGGTTATGCTTGCTACTACCCGGATGGTGCAGACCTTCCCGATGTAGCGCTAGAGTCGGTTTCGTAGAACCGCATGTGTGTTGCGGGGGTGATTTTCATAGGAGAGTCACCCCCGCAACGTTTTAAAGAGCTAAAAATTTATATTATGCGATAAAGCGAAATAGTGATATGAATTACCAATATTTGAGATTGCAGGAAATAAATTCTCGCTCTGTAATTCCATGAATACAATTAAGGTGTATCAAACGCCGCTACCACGGGCGGTAGCGCTAGACTGTGCGTTTGTCGGTGATAGAAAGAATACGCTCGTGAAAGCTCACTCCACTCTGAACCGCCGCACCCTGTTCGCAGGTGGTGCTGCGCTGGGCACCGCTGGTATGCTTGCGGCTTGTTCCGGCAAGAACAGTGGTTCCGGTTCTACTCAGGCTGCAGCAACGGCAGGTGCGAATATCGCAGACCTCGTGAAAATTAATAAGCAGGATGTTTCTGCCCTCAAATCCGGCGGAAAGCTGCGTCTGGCGGTCACCAGTTTGGGACCAAATTTCAACCCTCTGCATACTCAGGGCGCCGTTGGCGATAATGCTCGTGCTATCTCTTCGTATAATTCTTTGCTCACGAGTGGTCTGTGGCAGCAAGATTACGAAGGTAAAACTTCACCTAACCCCGACTTCTGTACCGAGTTCACCTCCGCAATGGAGAACGGCAAACAGGTTTTGCATATCACGTTGAATGAAAAGGCAAAATTCAACGATGGTACCCCGCTCGATATTGAAGCTCTGAGAGCGACTCATAAAGTTCTTTCAGACAACAAGACTTATCAGATTCAGAGCACGGGTTTGTACCCAAATATTGAGTCTATTGAAGAAGACGGCAGCGCAACCCGCGTGAAGGTCACGATGTCGAAGCCTTCATACCCTATTGCCAGCCTCTTCAGCTATGTGGTGCATCCGAAAATGACGGATACCGATTTCTTTGCCAATGGTCTAGTGGATAAGCCGAATTCCGATTATGCGGCAGGGCCGTTTAAGGTTGCCGAAGGCGGCTGGAACTCAACCGAGAAAACGCTGACCGTCACACGAAATGACAAATGGTGGGGCGAAAAACCGGTTCTCGAATCCATTACGTTCCGTCTGCTCGATACCCCTGCGCAGCGTTCTGCCTTTGCCAATGGCGAGCTTGACGCCGTAAACGCTAATGTCGTGAGCGTATACAAGGAACTCGAAAATGTTAAGAATGCCGAGTTCCGCCAGGGCCAACGCCTCTTTGCAGGCGGTGTGGTGATGAACCCCGTCAAAGTCGATACTCCGCTTCGCCGCGCCATTATGGTGGGCTTGGATCGTAAGGCGCTTTCCGATACTCGCTTTAAGGGTTTGCCGTTCAACGAGGCCCTGCCCGGATCGAGGATCCATATGCCGTTCTCGGAGTACTATGCCGATAGTATGCCGCAGGCAGCCGATCGGAAGGCTGCGGCCGCTAAGATTCTTGAAGAGGCCGGATACGCTAAAAGCGGCGATTTCTATGAAAAGGATGGAAAACGCGCGAAAGTAGTGGTGAACAACTTTAGCGAGGATAACACCATAAAATCTCTGGCACGTTTCCTCTCTCAGCAGCTTCGTGATCTGGGCATTGAGAGCGATGTCGATCAGCAGCCTGTTAGTAACTTGGGTAAGGTGATGTCTGCCAAGGAGCACGAACTGAGCTTCATTGGGTACAGTGTAAACAGCGACGATGGTACTGAAGGCACCAAGCAGTTCTACTCCCGCGAAGACAACGATGGGGCTGGTTCCGAAGAGATTGACGCCATGATTGAAGAGCTCTTCTCCATTGAGGATGCTAAAGAACGTAACCTCAAGTGCAACGAGATCGAGAAGAAGCATATGGAGGAATTTGCTACGAGCAGCGTCTTCTACAACGGTCCACAAATCGTATGCTGCCAGAAGAACCTGGCGAACTACGGTGCGTTTCTCTTTGATGATCCGCAGTACAACCCTTCGGCGTGGTCGCGTATTGGGTTCACTGGCTAGTTGGACGGGCTTATAGCCCCTAGAAATTAGGGGAGCGTTCTACAAATATGTATAAGGCGCATCCTACATTCCCTCGCGGGGGAGTGGGGATGCGCCTTGTCTGTGCTCTCATAGCCACACATGATATTCAGTAAATATCCTGGATTGTCGTAAGTTATGCTCATTATTGCCTGAAAGTAGGGAAATATCTGCTCAAAGATTGCGTAAATATGCATGAAAATATGTAATCTACAACACATTATCGCTGTTTCTCTTAACTTTCGCATGAAGTTCGGTGTATGGTTCTGGATATGGATAATTTATGCATAATACTGCATAAGTTATCTCAAAGCCTTTGAAACACCAAGCCCATCGCAGGGCGCATACACGTAAGGAAACACATCATGAGCATCAGCAAAACCCCAGCAGCGTTCATTCCTCATGCACTGACTCGCCGGTCTCTGCTGGGCGTAGCTGCGGCAGCTGGAACCGTCGGTGTGCTTTCCGCATGTGGCGGCGGCGCGAAGGACGGAAAAACTACCGCTCCCGGGCAGGGTGCAAACCTTAAAGACCTCTACGACATCAATGCTCACGAGGTTTCTGAGCTGAAACAGGGCGGAACCCTGCGGCTGCCGGTCGGGTCGATGGGGCCAGATTTCAACCCCCGGACTACGTCGGGCAATATGACCGATACCCAGACCATCATGAGCACTATTCATGATGCAGGCTTGTGGACCCTAGACTTTGACGGTACTACGACCCTCAGGAAAGAATATGCTCAGTCTTTTACCCCCGGCAAAGAGGGTGAGAAGGTTATCGTCAAGATCGTGCTGAATCCCCAGGCCAAGTTCAACGACGGAACGCCTATTGATGTGAAAGCCCTGCAGGCCACCTGGAAAACTCAGCAAAAGGCTGACGGGGAATACAATATTGTGACCTCGGATATTTATGGATACGTTGAAAGCGTGGAAGCCGAAGAAGATAACTTCCACGTAAAGGTGACATTCTCGAAGCCTTTCTACCCCTTGAACGCCCTATTCACCTTTATTCTGCATCCGGCGCTGGAAGATCCTAAGGTCTTCAATGAGGGCTTTGTGGATAATCTGCATCCCGAGTGGGGCTGTGGACCCTTCACGATCAAAGACGGCGGTTTTAACTCCTCCGAGAAGACCATTACGGTGGTGCCGAACGATAAATGGTGGGGTGATAAGCCCGTGCTGGAGAAGATTATCTTCCGGCAGATGGATGAACCAGCGAAGAAAGCGGCCTTCAAGAATGACGAAATTGATGCTGCGGCTGCCGGAACCGCCTCTGCCTACTCCGAGTTTAAGGCGGTGGCAGGCACGGAACTCCACAAGGGAGTGCGCCTGCATGTTTCCGGTATCGATGTGAACCCCCGGCGGGTCAAGGATGCCGCCGTGCGGAAGGCTATTTTCTATGGGCTTGATCGGGAAGCCCTCGCCAAGATTCGGTACCAGGGCTTGCCCTATGAAGAAGAGATACCCGGATCGATGCTCCACATGCCGTTCTCGGAGTACTATCAGGATGCATTCCCCAAGGTAGAGGGCAGTCCCAAAGACGCCATCAAGAAGGTGCTTGAGGACGCCGGATACACTAAAGACGGCGAGTTCTACGCGAAAGATGGGCAGCAGATTCACTATAAGATCGTGATCTTTGGCGACGATCCTGTTGATAAGGGTATGGCTCAGACCTTTACGCGGAATATGAAAGAAGCCGGGCTCAATATTGAGGTCGATCAGCATCCCGAAGGCGATTTCGGTCGGGTCTTGGGCAACTGGGAGTACGACATTACGTTCGCGGGGTACGAGGCGAATAACCCCGATGCTACGGTCGCCACTCAACAGTTCTTCCACTCGTCCAATAGCGACGGTATCGGCAGCCCTGAGATCGACGCCATGATTGATGAAATGCTTCTGATTGAGGACGATAAGGAGCGGAACCTCAAATGCGACGAGATCGAGAAGAAGCATACCGCCGAACTTGCCTTCTTAGGATGCGCCGCTAACGGTCCTCACTACGTCTTTACGAAGAAGGGTCTCGCTAACTATGGTGCGTTCCTGTTCAAGACCATCGACTGGACTAAGGTTGGTTGGGTGAAGTAGTTTTGCTCGCTCTCTGACGGATGGTGTGGGTGTTATGCACATTTGCACTCACCCTAACCCGGCGAGCAGATAATATTTTGTCGAGCAGATAACAACCCGCTATCTGCTCGACAAAATATTATCTGCTCGCGCTTTATCGCATTTGCGGATAAAAATTAGTTTTATTCTAAAAAAGCAAATATATGACGGGGAGAATCTACGGCTTTGTATGGTAGAAATTCCGTAGATTGGTAAGGCTCGAAAACTATTTGCGGTGGGGTAGGGGGTTCTGTACTATAAAAGCAACATTGTTGTATGTGCCTTGAATCATAGGTGATGTGTCACATCGTATAGACTCGAGGCAGTAAAGGAGAATCCTCATGAACGTTCAGAGAACCTTCAACCGCCGCACCCTGCTGACGGGCACTGTCGCCCTGGGAAGTGTTGGCTTACTGGCTGCGTGTGGCGGTTCAAAAGATGACAAGCTAAGCGGCAAAGCAGCTTCTAGCGCGGAAGAAGTTGTCAAGAATCTGCAGATTAACAAGCAAGACTACTCTTCACTGAAGAAGGGTGGCGAACTGAAACTTTCCGTAAGTGCTTTGGGCCCGGACTTCAACACCATGACTCAGAGCGGCTATACCACAGAGAACCTAGCAGCTTTTGGAGGCCCTTGTAACATACCAGCCGTTGTTGGTTTTTATAATACGGACCCTGCAGGCGAACGCTCTATCAACAAAGATTTCTGTTTGGAACACAAGATGGAGACTAAAGATGGGGTTCAGACCGTAGAATTCAAGATTAACCCTAAGGCTGTCTTTAATGACGGTACTCCTATTGACGTTGAAGCAGTCAAGGCATACTGGGAGATCTATAAGGGTGGCGGAGACTCAGGCTACAACATCATCCCCAACCCTTCATGGGAGCAGATGGAAAGTATTGAAGCTGTCGATGGTGACAAGTTCCATGTGAAGATTACTCTCTCAACTCCATACTATCTATCGGATGACCTGGGTACGTTTGCTACACATCCTGCTCTTGTCGATAAGAAGCTGTTCAACGATGGTTTTGTCGATAAGCCTATGGATCAATACTGGGCTGGTCCTTTTAAGGTAAGTAACTGGAACTCTTCTGAGAAGGTTATTACTTTGGCTCCGAACGATAAGTGGTGGGGCGAGAAGAAGCCATTGCTGGAGAAGATTATCTGGCGTCAGATGGGTATCGATTCTCTTCGGGCTGCGTTTAAGAACGGTGAACTGGATGCCGCAGGATTTACCGATGCTGCAACCTATAGCGCGGTTAAGGGGCAGAACGGTACTGAAATTCGTTCAGGTCAGAATACTGGTGTGCAGAACTTGCAGTTTAATGCTACTCGCGTTACAGATCTGGCGGTTCGCCGTGCTGCTTTTGCAGCGGTTGATCGTTCTCAACTAGCAGATGTTACCTTTAAGCAGGTTGGCTGGGAAGAACCAATGCCCGGGTCTATGCTCGCTATGCCTTTCCAGAAGGGATATGAGGATAACGTTCCGAAGGATTCGGGAGCAGATGCTGCCAAGAAGATTCTGGAAGAAGCAGGGTACACCAAGAGCGGTGACTTTTACCAGAAGGACGGTAAGACTGCAGGATTCTCGATTACTACTTTCGGTAGTGATACCGTCACCCAAGCAAAATTCCAGCGAATAGAGCAACAGCTTAAACAAGCCGGTATTAAAGTAACCAACGATAATCAGCCAGAGTCGAATTTTAACTCTGTCGTGGGTACGAAGAGTTACGATTGTACGCTTTCCGGTTGGGCTGTAGGCGCGAATATGGCAGATAGCCCCCAGTACTTCTACACCAAGGATATTAACAACGGTGTGGGTGACGACGAAATCGATAAGCTGATTGCTAAGATTTCGGCAACTGAATCTAAAGATGAGCAGATTAAGCTTGCCAATCAGGTAGAGAAGCTCCACATGGAAAAGGTTGCTATTTACTTGCCCTTCGCTAATGGTCCGAGCTACTCGGCTGTGAAGAGTAAGCTGGCAAACTACGGTCCTCGCTTGTTCCAGACAAGTTATACAGATGCTAATCTATGGGTCAATGTAGGCTGGCAGGAGTAGTCTTTAGCGGCTCATCAACGCGGGCACCTATTTCACATATATATCGTGAGGTAGGTGCCCTCATTGTGTTAATACCAGGTGTGTATTTTTCTAAAAGTTTCCTTAGAGCCTTCATAATATGTTTTGTATCATAGATGCGTCTCACAATGGGTTATACTAAAAGCATCTTTCACCCCTGGGATACCTCTAAATCCCCAGTGGGTGAGCATTTCTGGAAGGTAGCAGCGGCGCTTCTTCCTATCCACTCTTAAGGAGAAAATCATGAAAACACCTGTGTCGAGACGCAACTTGCTTATGGGAACAGTTGCCCTGGGAACTACAGGCCTGCTGGCTGCGTGCGGAGGCGGTAAATCCAATAAACCGGGCGGCACTGCCGCTACCGATTCTGCAGATGTCCTCTCGCGTGTGAACGTGAATAAACAAGAGTACTCTTCGCTGAAGAAGGGCGGCGAGCTGCGCCTCGTCGTTACATCATTGGGACCAAACTTTAATACCCTAACTCAGACCGGGTACACAAGCTCAAACCTGGATGCCATTAACGCCTGTAATATCCCCTCGGGTGCTGGCTTCTTCAATGTCGACTATAACGGAGACCTAAGCCTCAACTCGGATCTGTGCCTGGAACATAAGGCGGAAACCAAAGACGGTAAACAGATTATCCGCATGAAACTTAACCCCAAAGCAAAGTTTAACGACGGCACCCCAATGGATATTGAAGCGGTGCGCGCATGCTGGACTCTCTACGGAAAGACCACCGAAGAAACCGGGTACGAACTCCTCGAATCTGAAGCGTGGAAACTCGTTGAATCCATCGAAGAAGATGGTGATAAGTTCTCAGTCAAAATCACGACTAAGAGCCCGTACTATCCGGCAGAAAGCCTGTTTGCTACCGCAGTGCATCCGGCGCTGACCGATAAGGAACTCTTCAATCAGGGATTTGTGGATAAGCCTCTCGACCAGTATTGGGCAGGTCCGTACAAGGTCGCGGAAAATGGCTGGAATTCCGCAGAGAAGACTCTAACCCTTGTGCCAAACCCGAATTGGTGGGGCGAAAAGAAAGCCCTTCTGGACCGTATTGTGTGGCGTGAAATGACAACCGATGCTATTCGGGCGGCCTTCAAAAATGGTGATGTTGACGCTACTCAATTTGTCGAAAACAATACCTATACCGAGCTCAAGGGGCAGGCGGGTACCGATATCCGCGAGGGTCAGCGTACAGGAGTGCGCGGTGTGCACCTGAACCCCAAGCGTATTACTGACTTGGCTTTGCGCCGTGCGATCGCCGCAGCTTTAGACCGCGCTCAACTGGCGAACGTTATGTTTTCTCAGCTTGGCTGGAGCGAGCCGATGCCCGGCTCTATTGTCTTTATGCCTTTCCAAAGAGGGTACGAGGATAACTACCCCAAAGAAACCGGTGCCGGTGCCGCCAAGAAGATTCTGGAAGAAGCCGGTTATAAGCTCAATGGCGATATTTATGAGAAGGACGGCAAAAAAGCAGAATTCTCTATCACCTACTTCGGTGGTGAGGCCACGACTCAGGCCCTGGCACGTAGTTTTGCCGAGCAAATGTCGCGGGCTGGAATCAAGGTGAATACTGATAATCAGCCGGGTTCAAATTACACCTCGGTCATCGGCTCAAAATCTTACGAGGCGATACTAGGCGGTTTCGGCACCAGTCTTGACCCGGCAGAGTCGGCTGTTTCCCTCTACCATTCCGCCAATAACAACGGCGTGGGCGATCCCGAGATCGATAAGTTCTGTGAAGAGCTTCTGACCGTCGAATCGCGTGAAGAACAGCTCAAGATGACCAATAAACTTGAGAAGATGCACCTTGAAAAGGTCGTGATGTACCTTCCATACGCTAATGGTCCGGAATATTATGCCGTCAAGTCTAAGCTGGCTAACTATGGGCCGAGCCTTTTCAAAACGAGTTACACGAGCGCCGATTACTGGATGAACGTAGGCTGGCAGGAGTAGTCAATCTTGCAGCATTGTTGAGCCGAAGTGCCCCTGACCGATATGCGGTTGGGGGCACTTGCTTTTGCTGGGCTGTTTTCTGAAAGATACTAGTAGTCGCCAAGATGAAGCCCTTGAGGGTCTGTGCTGGTCCTACGCAATTCCAACCAGTGAAGGCAGTATATACCTCCGCCGCCGACAGCCACCGGCAAGATCAGCGTGGCGAAGATTAAAAGATGAAGGGTGTTGCGAAAGCTCATGAAACCGCGTGAAATAAGCTCAAAAGGCAGGATAGCCGGGATATAATTAAGCAGGGATGTTTCACTGTTGTGCATCCGGTATGTTTTACCCATCCACGGCGAACTAGCTCACCCGGCACAGATTCTCCCCGGAACCTCAGGAGCTTCGATGAAGAACGTATCTGTCACCCGCAGAACCCTGCTCACTGGTACTCTCGCGCTCTCAGGAATCAGCGTGCTAACCGCCTGCCAGGCTGGAACGAATGCTTCAGAACTGCCCGGCTCGGGCTGGGGAACAGACTCTCAAGAGGCAACAGCAACCAATCCGCGCGATAGAGCCGAGTTGAGCAAGGGTGGCAGCCTCAACCTGTCATATCCCGCTATCGGACCAAACTTCAACATCGCCTCCGAATCCGGGTACGGCATCTCAATGCTTACTATTCACGCGGCCGTGAACTCGGCGGCCGCCACCGGGGGATGGATAAGCGACTACGCCGGAAAACTCACCACCAACCCCGACTACGTTACCGAGTTCAAAGCCGAAACCGCGAACGGTTCACAAACCATCAGCATCAAGATCAACCCAAAAGCCACGTTCAATGATGGAACCCCTATCGACATTGAGGCACTGCGCACCACCTGGGAGATCCTGCGCGGCAAAGACGATGGTGGCAACGACTACCGAATACACGACGGGGGAGCCTGGAAACAGATAGCCTCCATCGAAGAAGCAGGCGACAAACACACCATCAGCATTACCATGAAAACCCCGTGGTACCCAGCCGATGGAAGCCTCTGCATCTTCCTGCACCCGGCGCTGAAAGACCCGGAGCTCTTCAACAACGGCTTTGATAAACCCCTTGATAAATACTGGGCAGGACCCTACAAAGTTCAAGAGTGGAATACCGCCGAAAGATACCTGAGAGTCGAGCGAAATCCAGCATGGTGGGGCACGCAGCCCCTTCTCGATACCATCACCTGGTACGAGATAGAAGACAGCGCCGAGGAACGCGCATCCTTCAAAACCGGAGAACTTGATGTTGTTAACGTGAGCACCGTGAGCGCCTACAACGACATCACGAGTGTTGCAGACATCGAAATTCGCCGCGGAATGGCGCTCTACGCGGGCGTTTTACAGCTCAACCCCCGCAAAGTTCCACTGCCCATACGCCAGGCCGTGGTTGCCGGAATCGACCGCAAACAGATTCAGCATATACGTTTCGGACAGCTTGGCTGGAAAGAAACCCTGCCCGGCTCGCTCTGCTTCCTGCCGCTCCAAAACGGGTACCGCAACAACTATCCCAGCAGATCAAGCATCGAAAACGCCGTCAAAATCCTTGAGAAAGCCGGATACACCCGCGCAGGTATCTACACTAAAGGCGAAGAAAAAGCAGCCCTGACCATCACCAACTTCACGACCGAGCCAACGGTGGCTTCCATGAGCAACTTCATGATGGAACAACTCAAGCGCATGGGGATCGACGCCAAAGTTGAAAACCGCCCAGCCAACGAATACAGCACTGCGCTCGCCGCTGGCGACTACGATGCGGTTTTCACCGGGTACAGCATCACCCCAACCCCCGTGGAGGCGGTTAACTACCTGTACGCTTCCGCCGCGGAACGCTGGAGCACCGAAGAAATCCGCAGCATGGCGGCGCAGATGCTGGGAACCGAGGATACACACCAGCAGCTGGAACGCGCCAACGCCATCGAACAGAAGCATCAGCAGGATGTTGCCACCTATATTCCGCTGTACAACGGGCCCAACTATCTTGCGGTGCGCAAAAAACTCGCCAACTATGGCCCCGCGCTCTTCGCAGCGCCCTACTACGACCCCAATGTGTGGATTAACGTGGGGTGGGAGAAAAAATCGTAGTATGAACCGGGGGCTTAAGAGACTCCGCCGCCATGACTAAACAATGGAAGAATACACAAAAGCCCCGCATGCAGTTCAACTGCACGCGGGGCTTTTGCCGCATCGGAAAACCTACTTGGTGGTCACCTTCAAAACGGTGGATGCATTATTTGCATTACCCACAACGCCCTCAACCGAGGCGAACTTGCGGGTATTGGTCACAATCACCGGAGTGATGAGCGGGTAACCAGCCTTCTTAATGACCGCAGGATCGAACTCGATCAGCGTATCGCCTGCGGCAACCTGATCGCCCTTCTTCACCTTGACGGTAAAGCCTTCACCATCGAGGTTCACAGTATCCAAACCGACGTGCACCAAAAGTTCCACGCCGTTATCCAACTTGAGGCCCACCGCGTGGCCGGAGGGGTAAGTAGCTGCGACTTTACCCGCTGCGGGTGCAACCACGGTGGTGCCGGTCGGCTCAACCGCAACACCCTCGCCGAGCTTACCGGCAGCGAAAATCGGGTCTGGAACCTCGGAAAGTGCCACGGCCTTACCCTCTAGAGGAGAAGCCACCTCAAGAACCGTACCTGCCTCTAGTGCGGGCGCTGCAGCGGTTGCAGCTGCGGATGCTGACCCGGCCTGATCGGCGGAATCTTTCTTCGCCGATGCGCTTGCCGCCGCATCCCGTGCGGAATCTGCAGGAGTATCGGCAGTCTTTGCTGCGTTCCTGGACTCATACCCGAAGAGCAGAACGCCCGTCATTGCACCACCGAACGCAATTGACAAGCCCAGAGCATACAGAGCGGAAGGCTGCATTGCGGGAATCGACAGGAGCGAGGTGAAGGCGAAAGCGTGCGACTTGACCCCCAGCAGTGAGATGGTGGCACCACCGGCCACAGCAGGTACCAGGATGAGGGGAATAACCCGCTTGTAGCGCAGAACCACACCGTAGAGAGAAGGCTCCGAAATACCACCGAGCAGACCGGACATAGAAGCACCCACCGCAGTCTGGCGAAGCTCCTTATTCCGTGAAGCCCTAATAGCAACACCGGTTACCGCGCCGAAGACGGCGAAGTTGTAAGCACCCATGGGGGACTGGATGAAGTCAGTACCCAGGGTCTGCAGGTTGTTAATCATCACGGCGTTCAGCGGCCAGTGCAGGCCCAACGGAACCATGAACAGGTACAGACCTGCGATTAGCGCACCCACAGCTCCCGGAGCTACATCGTTAACATTCTTCAGGAAGTCGGAGATACCCATAGCCACGCCAATACCGATGGGACCCACCACGAAAGCGGTTACGGGCACCAGAATAATAACGGACAGCATGGGGACGAAGACCATCTGCAGCATATTCGGAATGATCTTCTTCAACAGACGCTCCAGAGGCGCCAAGAGGGCAACCGCCAGCAGGGGCGGGAACACCTGACCGGTGTAATCGTAGGCGTACAGCGGCAGGTGCAGACCCATAATGGATACGTCAAGCATCTTAGTAGCCGGGTCAGCAAGTTTGGTGAGGCTCTGGAAGGTGCTGGTCATCAGCGCCGCCGGAATAGCAGCACCAACCCACATATTCGCGCCCAAACGCTTTGCGGCGGTTGCGCCAAGCATAATGGGCATGAAGTTCAGCACCGACAGAGCGGCAGCCTTGAGGATGTACCAGAAAGCGAACTGCTTCATCCATTCGGCTTCGAGTGCCTTACCGGCGGCTTCATCGGAAAGTCGCGGACCGTTCACAATATCGATGTTCACGCTCTGGCCGGTCAGGTCGGTGTATTGACCGAAGAAACCGAACTGCTGCAGGAACACGATCAGGGTCAGAATCATGGAGGTGCCCAACAGCGCCCACAGCAGGGGACGGAAGGAATCGGAGAGCACATCGAAGATATTGGTGAGCCAGCCAGCCTTCTTGCCCTCGGAAGCCTTCTTGGAACCAGCATTATCTTCGCCAAGGTTCGCCATGCCGGGCAGGGTCTGCATCTCGTTGTAGACCCCCTCAACACGGTCGCCGAGCACGACCTGAGTCTGACCGGACTGCTCAATGACCGAGAGCACCCCGGGGATGCTCTTAATCTGGTCCGTATTGACCTTGCTCCTGTCGGCGGGAGTTACGCGCAAACGGGTTGCGCAGTGCGTAAAGTGGGCGATATTCTCGGAACCGCCAAGTCCCGTCAGAATCTTCTCGCCAAGTTCGTGGTTTTTCACGTTGTTATCCTTGCACGGTGAATAGTGTGTTAGGGATGTTACCGGCGGCATCCTCAGAGCAAAACGCCCCGAGGGAAACAAAAAAAGACCCGAGCTGCATGCCGCCGTACCGTGATGCATTAAAGCATCGTGGGTATAACGATGAACCCTAGGGAATCTATTCCCTCAAGGGATTCAGCAACTCAGGTCTTGCCTGCCTTACCAGTAACAACCCTGTGTTCTATGGTTGTGTGATTCTAAGAATCACAATATCTGCATGTAACTTTAGGCGTAAACCTGCACGAGCGCAAGATGAGGTTTTGAAAGTTCAGAAAGTGTAAATTGTGCCGTTCAGGTATGCGGCGGTTTTTACGTTACGGCGAGGCAGAGCATCCGAAAGAGGTTAAACGCCGAACCGGTGCCGTTCATGAGATGTTACGGCACCGGTTCTTAGACGAGATTACTGAGGGGAAGATGCGATCTTGAGCTATTTCGTCGCGGAAGGGAAGAGGCTCAGTGAAGCCACCTCAAGCTCGGGGTAGCTGCGTTTCTGCCAGCGGCGACTACGATGCGCGTTCACCTCAATCAGCACCGCCCCTAAACCACCAGCTCCCACCGACAGCCACAACAATAGCGCCGACGGAGCCTCAAACTGGTGGTACCGCACCAAAACCGGAACCAATAACGCCGCAAAGAATACGGCAAGCAGCGCCCCAAACAGCAGGATACGTGCCTTGTTAAACGGCCTAGCCACTGCCGCAAGGTTCCACAATCCCATAATCACCAGGGTGATGAAAGAAGCAGTCTGCACCTGCCGCATATCGGTTCCCGGGAACACCAGAAGCGCCGCCAAATTCACGGTCAGAAGCATCGCCACCACGATAATAGAGTTCGGAATCGTGTAATTCAGCACGCGGCGCAAGAATCCGGGCACGTACCGGCGTGAGTTTGGCAGCAGCGCCAGCGCGAAAGAGGAAGCGCCCACAATCAGGAAATCTGCGGTCGAGTATTGGCGCGGTAAGAACGGGAAGATCAGCCCCATCAGACCAAAGGTCACACCCAGCAGGATCGCAAAGCCGGTCTTGGTCAGGAACAGGTTTGCCACCATTTCGATATTCGCAATCACCTGGCGGCCCTGTTCCAAGGCAGCGGGAAGCGAAGAGAACTTGCCGTCCAGAAGCACCAGGCGCGAGACGGCTTTCGTCGCGGGTGCAGCGTTACCCATTGCAATGCCGAGATTGGCGTGTTTGAGGGCGAGCGCATCGTTAATACCGTCGCCGGTCATTGCCACGACGTGTCCTTGCTCTTTGAGCGAGATCACCATGTTCTTCTTCTGCTCGGGCGAAACGCGACCGAAAATATTGTGGGTTGCGGCGGCTTCGGCGAGTTCGGGGCCGTCTTGCGGCAGGGTAGAGGCATCAATCGCGCCCGCAGAAATATCCATGCCGGCGGTCTTCGCAGCTGCCTGTACCGTGTACGGGTTATCGCCTGAGAACACCTTGAGGGTTACGCCCTGGCGATTGAAATAGTCCACGATTTCGGGGGCATCGGAACGTACATTTTCGCGGAAAATCACGAAGAGCACGGGGGTATGGTCGGCGGGGATGTGCTGCACCGGGTCTCCGTCATCGTTGCGTACCACGGCGGATGCATGCGCGAGTACCATCGTGCGCAGACCTAATGACGCGAGTTCACGGGCCCGCTCACGTTCCTCGGTGCCCTGGTTCAGCAGAGCCTCGGGAGCGCCGAGAAGCCAGGCTCCCGAAGACTTAAACTCGATAGCGCTAAAGCGTAACGCCGATGAGAACGGCACAATGCCGCTGATCTGCTCGGTGGGTGCCTGCTCGAACCCGCCGGTGAGTGCTGCTGCGGTCGGGTTCGCGTTTTCATCATGACCGAACCATGCCAACGCCTGGTCCCAGCCCTGCGGCAGGGATGCTCGCCACGCCTGATTTTCATCGGGTGCTTTTGCCTCGGCCGGAGTAGTCAGCGGACGTACCGAATCGAAAATCACGCCGCCCTCGGTCAGGGTGCCCGTCTTGTCGAAGCACACCGTATCCACGCGGGCGAGCACCTCAACGGCGGGCTGTTCCTGCACCAAAATATTGTGTTTACGTCCCAGAGCCACAGCCGCCGCCGCGAACGCCAAGGTTGTCATGAGCGCCAAACCCTGCGGAATCATAGATGCTACTGACGAAACTACCGCAATAGCAACGTTCTCCCAGAGACCGTCACGATTGACGATCTCAAGGCCGCCTGCCGCGCGCACCTGGCCCCACAGCACGATCGGGATAATGATGGCAAGGCCGAAGGTAATCCACCGCACCACGCGGTCGAGCGCATCGCGAAGCTCAGACTGGATGCGCGAGAACTGACGGGCCTCATCGGAAATTTTACTTGCACGGGACTCGGAGCCCACCGCCGAAAGCAGTACGCGCCCGGTGCCGCCGAGCACGCTCGATGCCGAAAGCACCATATCGCCCGGACGTTTCGGAATCGGGTCATTCTCGCCGGTCAGCAGGGATTCATCCAGCTCTAGCGAGTCGGAGGTGAGGACCACCGCATCCGCAGGAACCTGGTCGCCGCGTTTGAGCACTACCACATCGCCCTCAACCAGGGACTCCATAGGAACCTCGATCATAGCGCCATCGCGCACCGCCGTGATCGGGGATCGGTCAAGCAGAGAGATACGGTCGAGCTCAAGTTTAGCCTTGTACTCCTGCACAAAACCGATAATCACATTCGCCACCACGGCGAACAGAAAGAGCAAATCAGCCCAACGCTGGTATAGAATCACAACCAGACCGCACAGCCCAAGCACCAGGTTAAATACCGTAAATAGGTGTGCCCGCATAATGCTCCACAAGGTGCGGGAAGACTTATTATTCTGAGCATTGACCTTACCGGCGGCGGTGAGCTTGGCAACCTCATCGCTGCTGAGCCCGTGAACAGCAAGCTCTTGAGAACCGCTGTGTGCCTGAGCAGAATATTCGGGAACATAACCGGAGGCTTCAGACAGCATTGTCTTGTGCTGGTCAGAACTCATGGATGGGGTACTCTCCTTCGTGGGGTAGGGGAAGAGTAATATATACGGTTTGGGCTGCACCCGGGCGAGTTCAGACTTCTTATCACGAGAAGTAACCCTGCGCCGGGCATTACTTTATTCTAACAAGTAACCATGGCACAGGGCTTATATGCCGAACTGGGAATATACTGAGAATCCGTCGGATACCGGCATGAAATATTCAAGGTAGCAGCCCAGAAAAAGGACGACTCAAAGCACGGTGCCGCTCTATCGCCGCGGCAGAACCAGAGGCCGCTTCGTCACCGGATGCTCCAAAACCTCAATCGGATGCTGATACACACGGCTCAGCCGCTCCTCGGTACACACCTGAGCGGGGGTACCGTTGGCAGCCACACGGCCCTTATCCAGCAGCAAGATCCTATCCGAATACGCCGCCGCCACATCTAAATCATGCAGAACCGCCAACACCGCCGTGCCCTCAGCGGCAAGCTCCCGGCTCATCTGCAGAGTCTGTTCCTGATGTTTAATATCCAGCGCCGCCGTAGGCTCATCCAAGAGTATGAGGGGAGTCTGTTGCGCAAAAATACGGGCCAAATGCACACGCCCACTTTCGCCGCCCGAAAGGGTTGTCACATCGCGATTTGCCATCATCTCTGTATGCGTGCGTGCCATCATCTGCTCGATCACGGCGTCGTCCTCATGCGCACGCTCGGTACCGCGCCACGGGGTGCGCCCCATCGCCACTACCTCGTGTGCCAGGTACGAAAACGCCACCTGAGTTTTCTGCAGCAGCAGGGCACGCAGGCGCGCAAGCTCAAGATATGAATACTCACCCACCGGCTTATCCTTGAGCAGCACCGAACCGGAATCAGGCTTAATATCGCCTGCAATAACCCCCAAAATCGTGGACTTACCGGCACCATTGGGACCGATGAGCGACACAACCTCGCCCGCCCGAACCTCAAAAGAGACATCCTCTAAGATGCGCCGCCCGCCCACTGACAGCGACACCTCATCAACAATAAGCATTAAAGACCTCCCTTCCCCATCGAACGGCGCAGCAGGAAGAAGAACGTAGGGCCACCCACGAGCGCCGTAAAAATACCGATCGGCAGGTCAGAGACCGGAATGAGAGTGCGCGCCCCCAAATCGGAAAGCGCAATTAACAGCGCCCCGCCCAGCGCCGAAGCAGGCAGCAGCAAACGGTTAGACGGCCCCACAATAAGCCGAAGCAGATGCGGAATAATAAGCCCCACAAAGGCGATAATGCCCGCATGAGCCACCGCCGCACCCGTCAAAAGCGCCGTAGCAGCAATCGCAACACCGCGCAGACGCTCAACATTCACCCCGGAATGCTGTGCCGCGCGCTCGCCCAGCGCCAACAGATCAAGTTTGCGTGAAATCATCAAGCACATGATTAGCCCCGCTACGATCACGAACCACACGCTGGCAAGAGCCTTCCACGTAGACCCGTTGAGCGATCCCATCTGCCAGAAGACGATGCGGTCGCGGCTGACATTATCGGCCAGGTACAGGCAGAACGCGATTGCGGCGTTTGCCACCGCAGTTACCGCAATACCCGTCAAAATCATGGAGAGAACTTTCGCTCGACCTGAGGAACGCGAGAGAAAATAAACCAGTGCTGTTGCCGCGAGGGCACCGCCGAAGGCGAAAGCTGGAACCGTGTAAATATCGAAGAATTCGAGATTGAAAACGACCGCTACACATGCTCCCACCGCGGCGCCCGAAGACACACCGATAACCCCGGGCTCGGCCAGCGGGTTACCGAAAACCGCCTGCATGACCGCGCCCGAGCATCCCAGGGCAGCGCCCACGAGCAGCCCCAAAAGCACACGCGGAAAACGAATATTCCACAGGGTGCTGTCTTCAAGATAGGCGGTCGGATCCTTGGGAATCATACCCAAGCGGCGCCCCAGCGAAGCCACCACATGATCGGTCGGAATATTGTACTGACCCAACCCCGCCGACACCACGGTTATGACGATCAGGGCAATACTCAGAAAGCCAAAAGTTGCGAGAATACGGATGCGGCGTTTGCTGCGATAATCCGCGCTGCCGGGAGTCGCCGCATCAGTGCGGTTGGACGAATTCACAGGTAGAGCCTCTTAACGCTGGGGTGCGTAGATAGCGCGGGCTAGGGAAAGCAGAACGGCGGGGGTGTTCGGACCGTAGGATAGAATCTGCCCGTCGTTCATATCAACCACGCGCCTGCTCTTTCCCGCGTTCGTTTCGGCAACCCCCGGACGTGCCAAGAATCCATCCAAGCCGCCGGTAGATTCCACGCCGTGAGTCATAGTCAAAATGACATCCGGGTTCACCTTGACCAGCGCCTCGCTATTCGCAGGAACAATGTTGCGCGTTCCCTGCTCGGAAGCCACATCTCTGCCCTCAAGCGCGGCAATCAGATCATCCGCACCGGAACCCTTGCCGAGAATGAAGAATACCCCGGCATTACCACGCACGTACAGGAACGCCATCGACAATTTCTTATCGCCTTCAGGGGCAACTTCTTTGATGGTATTCAGGGCATAATCAAGGTCTTTCTGCACGCGCTCGGCAACCTTATCGCCCGCCTCCTGCACGCCTAAAGCCTGTGCCACAGCCTTGAGCTGGGGAATAATCTTATCCATGCGCCTCTCATGGTCGAACACCACCACAGTCACGCCCGCATCGCGCAGTTGTTCAACAACTTCTTCGGGACCATTGCTCTTATCCCAGAGCACAAGATCGGGGTTCGTCGCGAGAATCGCATCCGCGTTCAGGTCGTGGCCGTTCTGAGTGACGAGCGGCAGCTTCGCTAGCGAAGACTCGGTTGAAGACGTTACACGACCGACCAGACGATCACCCAAACCCAGCGAGATGACCTCTTGCGCGAGAGTGCCGTACAGATCAAGAGCCAGGATGCGGTTCGCCGACTTAACAGTCACCTCATCGCCCTTGAAATCCTTGAAAGTCACGGGAAGCTGCGGGGTGGGAGTCTCAACCATCGGCTGAACTTCGGGGGTGTTCTTCGCGCTGCTGGGACCCGTCAGCGATTTCGGATCGGAAGAAACATTGCTCTTGAGCTCCTGCGCAAGGTTCTCAAGCTCAGACTTGGTGGTCTGTTCATCAACCACGGAGTGCGAGGATGCGCTCGTGTTGTCCGAATTTTGGGTGCCGATGCCGCATCCGGAGATAAAAAACATGGATGCCGCTAATAGCGCGGCGGTAACCTTCTGCGATGCGCTCGCTCTGCCGTGCCGGTGTTTGGGGCGTGTTGTTGCGCCGGGGTGTGAGAGACGAAAAGCCATATGAAGAGTTCCTATCGGCTAAAACTGTGAGTGTATGTATTCGTGATGAGAGCGTGTGCTTAGGGTGAGGGTGCGGGCAGTCGATACTACCCGCACCCTGGCGCATCCGGTGAGTTATGAGGTGCGGATGCTGCACCGAGGAATAAACCCGAGCCTAAGAACCGCCGCATATGCCGGTATTTATAGGCTGATCTTAGGTTTATTCGGAGCGCTCAGACATCCTGGAGGACTTGCGACGGCGCGTGTACAGTACGGCACCAATACCGGCGACCAGAGAGGCCAGACCACTAGCAACCCCAGCCTCTACACCGCTGGCACCGGTATGCGCCAGACGACCATGAGAGCCGCGTGCGTTGAGAGATTCGCATCCCTGACCCTGATATACGGTTTCGGTCACAGTTTGGGTGGTCTGGGTTTTGGCGGTGTTGCCCGCGGGTTGTGTACCCGAAAGCGACGCTGAGAAGCTCAGCGGAGCCATATCCTTACCCGCCTCGTAGAAACCTGCAAACGCTTTAGCACCCTCAGCGGTAATGGTAGTGCCCGCACCGCTGATGGAAATTTTATCGCCAGAGACCTGCAAACCGCTCACATCAACGTTGAGCAGAGCAACTTCACCGTAATTCTGTGATTTGCCGTCCATATCGTTGCCGACCACCGTTGCGTAGAGAACTGCGGTCTTGCCGTTGATCTCCAGACGCGGGTTTGAGATGGTGGTGTCCAGAATTCCATGGTGTCCGGTGAAATGCACCGAACCGGTGAAGGAAATCGAGCCCTTACCATCTTTGAAGGAACCCGTACCCTTCGCCCACTGGAAGGCATTATTGGAATAGGTGGTACCGTTCAGATCCCAGCTGCCGTTAGCGATGCCGCCGCGAATGTAGTTGCGGAAGGAATCGCGCACACCCCACCCGAGGTCTGCGCTGGCAACCTTACCATCTGCGGATGCGGCCGGTGCATTCTTTGCAGCCTTAACGGGAACCTGCTTGGTCACGGTCACCGGGGTGCAGACGGGCTGGGCGGGGTTCTTCGAGACGCTGCTGAAGGAGCCACTCTTACCGCCATTCGGGTGTGCAGCCGGGGTGGAGCCGTTATGGGAATGGGAGGCATTGTCGCCGCCATTGTTCACGGAACCGCCAAAGTTCGTGCCACCAATACCCGCGTTTGCGTTATTGCCCAGGTTCGCCGAACCGCTGCCGGTGTTAGAACCCTTAACCGTGGTGTCGGTAACCTTGTTTTCCACCAGCTGAGAACCGAGTTTTGCGCTGAAGGAGAGCGGAGCCATAATGCGCTTGTCGGCGTCATTGTACTGCCCGGCGAAGATCGCCTCGGACCCCTCGACGGTAACGGTAACGGCTGCATTCTTAGCCGAGAGCACGTTATTTTCTAAGGTTGCACCGCTCAAATCGACCTCGGCGAGTACAAGATCTTTGAAGGTGCGGTTTTCGCCCTGCATGTTGAGCGCTTCGGCGTCGACAACCAGGTAGCCCCTGCCCTCTTTGATGACTAGGCGAGTGTTCTCGAAGCTGCTGTTGAGCTGGCCGTGATGCCCGCTAATATGCACCTTGCCCGCGAAGTTGATCTGACCGGTCTTCGTTGCCTCATCGTACGAGCCGGATGCGCTGGTAAAGTCCAGCCCGCCCGCCGCATTCTTCGACAGACCCTCGACGGTGATGTTACCGCGCGCAATGGTGTTGAGGTAGTGCAGGAAGGAATCACGAATATTCCAGGTCAGGTTGCCGGATTCAATAATGTGCCCTTGACCTTTCGGCACGTCGGTTCTCGGCGCTGCATCGGTAGCCGGAGGCTGAGCCGGTGCGGGCTTAGCGGCTTCCGTGCTTTGTGAGGGCTGCGGTGCCGGTTGAGAGCTGGGTGCTTCGCTGGGCTTTGAAGGGTTTGAGGCAGGTGCCTCAGAAGTCTGAGAGGGCTGTGGTGCCGGAGCTTCGGAACTCTGTGAGGGCTGCGGTGCCGGTGTTTCAGCAGGTTTACTCTGCTCTGGCGCAGGCTGAGATGGCTCAGGAGTAGGATCGGCAGGCTTACTCGGTTCTGGTGCAGGCTGCTCGGGTTGAGTAGGCTCAGGTGCAGGCTGAGTCGGTTCCGGGGTCGGATCAGTAGGTTTCTCCGGTGCCGATGCCTGCTTGGTAACGAGCTTCGCGGAGAATGCCAGCGCATCCAGCTCTTGCCCCGCCTGATAGAACCCGGCAAACACCGAAGTTGCTTCTGCGCTGAGTTTCACCTTGGTGGCATCAGATGCTGCCAAGGTCAGCTGCCCACCTTCGTTTTTCAGGGAGGAAGCATCGAAAGTACCAATCAGCGTGTGACCGTGCTGTACGGGCGGGTTCGGGGTGGTGTTGCCGTTATAGGGGCGTTCGCTGATATTTGCGTATAGGCTGCCTTGCCCGTCTTTGATGACAAGTTCTAAGTCGCTGATAGTTACTTCGAGCACGCCGTGGTGCCCGGTGTACTTCACGCTGGAACCGGTGAATTTAACGTGGTATGAACCGTCTGCCTCGACGGTACCTTCAGCGGCGGTGAAGTGATAAGAACCATCCGCGTTGGAGGTAGCACCGGTTAGTTCCTGCGAACCACCAGCGACAGGACCGGTGATGTATCTGCGGAATGAGGATTTGACGCCCCAATCTACGGATGCATCCTGCAGGCTTTGTGATGCGGCAGCTGGCGCCTGCTCAGAGACGATCTGCGCGGTCGGTGCGGGTTGGTTCGCTAGGGCGGGGGTGGCGGCGATGCCACTGAGGCCAACGGCGGCAGACGCTAGAAACGCCCATGAGCGCTTCGCGTTATGCGACATAGACATGTGTGTCCTCTATTCGTGGTTTTAGTAATGAGCAGTTTTAGTCTAGACCTATTAGCTAAGACTTGTGTAGCTTAATTGTAGTACTTTGCTTCATGATGAGGTTACCCTTAATAAAATTTTTTGGCATCGGTGTTGCAAAACCAAAAATTTAGTGACACTATGTCATTTATTGATTTGGTGACACAGTGTCATCAAAAATATTCATGACTCTCAACTCATTCAGGAGGCGTTCCATGACCGCCATTATTACCCCCGAAACCACCTCTCCCGATGCTGCCGACCAGCGGTTTTCGGCCCGGCTAAAAGCGAGTACCAAGCGCGTGCATGACAATGCCGAGCACTCTACCTTTATGGAAGATTTGATGGGCGGAAGACTCGATACTTCCGCGTATTTACGCCTCATCAACCAGTACACCTATATCTATGAGGCGCTGGAGGAAATCTCTCGGAATCTGCGTGAATCCGGTAACTCGCTGACCGATCCTTTCACTCTGGAAGGGCTGGATCGTACCGCCGCGATTCACCATGATATTCGTGCTCTAGGGCAGACCGAGATTGATGCCCCACTGCCGGCAACTATCGAATATGTGGCGCGTATTAAGGCGACCGCGCAGGCTCCCGAGCGGTTCTTGGCGCATCATTATTTGCGCTATCTGGGAGATCTCTCGGGTGGGCAGGCGGTGGCGGCTCTGGTGGCGCGCCATTACGGTATTGCGCGGGATGCTCTGACCATGTACTCGTTCCCTCAGCTTCCCAAGCCGAAGGTCTTCAAGGATGGATACCGGGAGCTTCTTGATCGCGCTCCTTTGAGTGAAGAGCAGCGTGAAGCCCTGATTGACGAGGCTATGGAAGGGTTTCGTATTAATGCCGCGCTCTTTGCCCAATTAGGTGAGCAGGATGGCTGTCTGTAAGCGTCTCGATAGATGTTCAAAGTTCGCGTTTGAGGTATATCGGGACCATTTGTGACAGATTGTTACACCTGTGTAGACAGCGCCTCAGAGTGTTTATTATCACTGAAAAATATACGTAAATAACCGTTATATGACACTTACAGGGCAGATTTAGACACGCGCTTAGGCAATTCATCCTGTGACGCAGACATATAAGGATGCGGTGGTTCCCCAGAGGGGCAAACCACCGCATCCTCCGTTACAGAGGCAGTATCTCTCACGTTAGGGAAGAAGCGACAGCCTTCGGTTCTTCAAAACTTTTGTCAGCTGTTTCAGGCGATGGGAATCGAAGGGCAGCTCTTCCTGAGCCTGTTCCAGCATGCTCTCGGTAGCGGAAAGAACCTCGCGAAGTACTCGGTCAGCAATTTTGGCAGATATTCCTAGTTCATGAGCAAATTCAAGGAACTTGCGGCGTGATAGCCCATCACGTTTACCGCTGAGAAGAATCGCCATGTTTTTATCCCCATAAGGTGCCGTAGACGGAATGTCGTAGATGGGCGAGAGCTCGTATTGTCCTTTACGGTTTTCTACGATTGACAGATTTTTAGCGTGTAAATCCCCATTTCCGGTAAGCCATGCGTAGACAAACTGCCGAAAAATTTCGGGGGCGGCAAGGCGGGTCGAAAAGACCTGTCGAAGAATGACATGGGCACATTGCTCAGCCGTCAGATTATACTTATCCGCCGGATAGCGGTTATTGAGTTGGCATGCGTCTTCAACGGCAAGGCGGTGGGCCATTCCATGCTCATCTACATAACGGTCAAAACGACGGATAAGGAGCCCGGGGCGCCCAGTAGCATCATGTACAAGACGGTGAGAAACGACTCCGGGTGATGCATGTATTCCGTGGGCTATCGTGAGAAAAAATGCTTCATTTTCCACTACGTGCGGGTACTCGGGAGGAGAGACTTTAAGAAGATAAAAATCTTCGTTACTTTGCAGCGGGATCGTAAGCATTTTTCCTGAAACTTTATCCTGAACGCCCGGTATAGAGACAGGGTCTATAACGCTTTGCTGAGTGATAATTTCTGAAAACCTAATGTTGTGGAAGTTTTGGCCCTGGATAATGTCATGCCCATCGGGGACGACAAGCTGGGCGGGCTGGTCACCATGAGGTACCACCTGCACATCCCCAACAGTATCGGCTCCTACTGCAATCAACATGCGGAGCTCGTCGTCCGAAGACACTTTGAGATGCTGGCGCAGTCCGGTAAGCCGACGGCCCTCAGGAAGAAGACCTGTAAAGAATGGTGGTAACGCACCACTCCCGTACAGGTATGCTTCCGCGCGTATGGGGAGGGTAGAGGATATAGGTTTGCCGTCGGACTCTATGTAGTTTTCGGCATATGTGTACGCTGTATCGCCGTGGTCTGTTCGGGAAAGATAGCCAGCGATGTTCCCCTTTTTATAGACGTCTGCAAGGATTTCATGCATTAGCGCTCCCGAGGGATGAGATCGATGCCGAGGGTGTCGAGTACGGCGGTTACTTTGTCAAAGCCGATAGACTCGCGCCCTTTTTCGAGATCGCGGATCGTGCGCTCCGAGACTCCGGCAAGAAGCCCCAAATACTCCTGCGTAATCCGAAGTTCGCGGCGATGCTCGCGAACGATCTGGGCGAGCGAGCCCTTTAAGTCCCGTGGCACGAGCGCATCCTTTCTATGAGTCTGAAACCCTATAGATCGGCAAAATAATTCCGAATTCATGCCATTATGGCATGAAAGTTGGTGAAAACACTATATTTCGGCAATATTTTACCGATCTACGTAGTTTTAGGGGGCGGAGGGAGGAAAAAATCGTGCTTTTCGGCAGAATATTTCCGATTTTTAGGCTTCCTGATAGCCGTCATGCGGATGCGGTGGTTCCTCAGAGAGAAAGCCACCGCATCCTTTGTTACCGCCGTATGCGCGTTTTAACTCAACTGCACATGACACTACCTGCTGCTACGCGGCCTGGGGCTCGGGTTTAGGACCCGCCGTGACCGCGCGATCGCGATTCTGCGCTATGCGCACGGCCGGTGTGAGCGCCGAACCTGCCCAAAGAGCCATGACCGCATAGAGACACAGGATCGGCACGGTCGAAAACAACAAGGCATACTGCGCAAGATGGTTGAGACTGTTGAATCCGCCACCGATGGCGGCACCCAGCCACATAGGCGAAATATATAGACCGATAAACGCCACCCACGTCAAAACACGTGCGGTACCGGATAACCAGGCGGGCAGGTGCGCAAAAAACAGGGGGAAAGCGTCAAGAATAAGCGTCATGATAATCAGCGGGAACATGACGTTATGATGCGACCAGCTGATGGGGGAGATGCTCACCATCAAAAACCCGCCGACCGCCACCTGAGATAGCACAAGATTACGGCGAATAAGCTGGCGCAGAAGCACCGCACAGAGACCGATCGTAGCAAGCGCAAGAGCGTAATATACAGGCCTCAGAGTGGGCTCGCGCAGACCCAGGTGCATCAGCCAGCCTTGAATCGAAATATTATCGGCGAAGTTAATACCTCCAACACGGCCGGAATCCGAAACGGCGCTCGTCCAGAACGTAACTGCCTGCTGCGGAAGGAAGATAAACCCAAGAAGAATGGTCGTGCCGAAAGAAGCGCCTAGGGTAAGGATGCCGCGCCAGTCTTTGCGCATGAGCAGAATAAGGCCGAAGGCAAGCGGGGTGAGCTTAATACCGCCCGCGATGCCGATAAGCGCACCCCGGGGAATGCGGGTTGCCGGTCGTATAAAATCGGCAAGCACCAGCGTAAGGATGATGGGGTTGATTTGTATCAGCGAGAGCCCGCGCCGCCATGGCCCGGTCATAATAATGATGAACGTGAGAGCAGCGATGATGCCGTATGTGCCGAGTCTCTCCTGGAAAGGGATGCTGTAGCCGCGGTCGGCGGCATAGTTATAGATAAGGGTTGCCAGCCACCATGCAACACCGATGCTGATCGCATACATGATGGCGATACCCACCCACGCGGGCAGAAAAGCGAACGGTAAGAACACGAGCGCGGCAAAAGGTGGGTAGGTGAAGGGCAACCTAAAGTCGCCGTACTCCAGGAGATTGCGGGCGTAGAGATCTTTGTGCATGCCGTCGTTATCGAAGATGGTCATGGCACCGAAACGGTAGACATTGAAGTCTAGTCCGCCCGTGAACTCGATATAGATAAGCCAACCGATAACAAAGAGAGCAAATGCCGCGAGCGTTATTCTGCCCGCTTTAGGTATGTCTGGCGTAAAGACCTGCACGGATGGTGCTGCGGTCATGGTGATCTTTCTGTTGTGTCTGTGCATTTTTTTGGATGCGGTTCGGCGGGGCGAATGTGTTATCGGTGTGAACGGTTTATGTAACCCATCCTCCAGTCTAGCGTGTGAAAGCGCAGGTGGGGAGTGCCTTGAGGCAGAAAAAGGCTCTTGATGTGAAGAAAGCGTTGGAAACTCCGCTTTATTCACATCAAGAGCCTAGCTGTGCCGATAGAGGGATCTAGCCCTGCGCCACCTCACCAAAGTGAGCTGCCATGGTGCCTTCGTGAGCGGCACGCAGGTCATCAAGGTTGATGGAGACCTCGTCCTGGAAGTCCAGCGCGTTCGAGAGCGCATCCACTACGCCGATGCGCGCGAACGGGAACTGCCGGGCGGTGCACATATCCTTGAAACGCACCTCCTCAGAACGCGGGACGGAAACCACCACGCGACCTAAGGATTCCGAGAACAGCAGGGTGAACAGGTCGAGCCCGTCGCGTTCGGCAACTTCGCCCAGCCCGATGCGCGCCCCGGTGTTGAAACGCAGGCAGGCTTCCGCGAGTGCTGCGGCAAGGCCACCGGCGGCAACGTCATGTGCCGCATCGATCATGCCGTCACGCGACATATTTACGAGCATATCGCCAAGCTGACGTTCAACCGCCAGATCAACCTTCGGGGGCAGACCACCCAAGTGCCCCTTGAAACGCGCCCATTCTGAACCGTCTAGCTCGTCACGCGTAGTACCCAGCAGGTAGATAGCCTGACCATCGTGTTCCGGCGCCCAACCCGAGGGGGTGCGCCGGGTAACGTCGTCCATGACGCCCATCATCGCGACCACGGGGGTCGGATTAATGGCCTTACCGCCGGTCTGGTTGTACAGCGAAACATTGCCGCCGGTGACCGGAACACCCAGCTCCATGCAGCCGTCGGCAAGACCTCGCACGGCTTCGGCAAACTGCCACATGACGTCTGGATCTTCGGGGGAACCGAAGTTCAAGCAGTCCGAAACCGCGACCGGGCGGGCACCCACGGTTGCCACGTTGCGGTAGGCCTCCGCCAGGGATGCCCGCGCGCCCTCATACGGGTCAAGGTAGGTAAAACGTGGTGATGCGTCAGTCGCCAGCGCGACCCCCAGGTTGGTGTTCTCGTCCACACGCACCACGCCCGAATCGTCCGGCATAGAGAGGGCTGTGTTGCCCTGCACGTAGCGGTCGTATTGATTGGTGATCCAGGACTTGGAGCACATATTCGGAGATGCCATGAAAGCCTTGATAGCCTCGCCCAGCTGTTCGCCGCGCGGGCGCGCATCGTCGGCAGTGGAGCCTGTGAAATGGTCTGCCTGGAGTGCATCTTGACCAGCCGGGCGCGCATAGGGACGCTCATAGGTGGGGCCGTCGTGCGCCACGGTACGCGGGTCTACATCAACGATCACCTGGCCGTCCCATTCAATGGTTAGGCGACCGGTATCGGTCACCTCGCCCAAGAAGGAGTACTCCACGCCCCATTTCTTCATAATCGCCTCAAAACGCTCGACGTTCTCGGGCGAAACGACCGCCATCATGCGTTCCTGCGATTCCGACATCAGAATTTCGCCGGGGGTTAAGGTGGGGTCGCGCAAGAGTACTTTGGTGAGGTCTACATGCATGCCGCCCTCGCCGTTGGAGGCGAGCTCACTGGTTGCACAGGAAATACCGGCAGCACCGAGATCCTGAATGCCTTCGACCACGGAACCCTTGAAGAGTTCCAGGCAGCATTCGATCAGAACCTTCTCGGCGAAGGGATCGCCTACCTGCACTGCGGGTCGCTTGGAGGGCTTGGTATCGTCAAAGGACTCTGAAGCCAGTACGGATGCGCCGCCAATACCGTCGCCGCCAGTGCGTGCCCCGAAGAGCACTACCTGATTGCCCACGCCGGATGCGTTTGCCAGGCGAATATCTTCGTGGCGCATAATACCGACTGCCAGGGCATTGACAAGGGGGTTTGCCTGGTAGCAGGCGTCAAATTCGGTCTCGCCGCCAATATTGGGCAGCCCCAGAGAGTTACCGTAGCCGCCGATGCCCGCAACCACACCGCCAACCACGCGGGCGGTATCCGGGTGGTCGATAGCGCCAAAGCGCAGCGGATCCATAACCGCGATCGGGCGTGCACCCATCGAAATAATGTCACGCACAATACCGCCCACGCCGGTTGCCGCACCTTGATAAGGCTCAACATAGGAGGGGTGGTTGTGTGACTCGATCTTGAAGGTTACCGCCCACCCGTCGCCGATATCGGTTACACCAGCGTTCTCGCCGATGCCGACCATCAGGTCTTTTTTCATCTCGTCGGTGACTTTGGCGCCGAATTGCTTCAGGTGTACTTTCGAGGATTTGTAGGAGCAATGCTCGGACCACATGACTGAGTACATGGCCAGCTCGGCCGCGGTCGGGCGGCGGCCCAGAATCTTCTTGATGTCTTCGAACTCGTTTTCCTTTAACCCCAGCTCTGCCCAGGGGAGTTCAGTATCGGGGGTTTCCGCCGCATGCTCGACGGTATCGAGGTTAAACTGCTTCTCGCTCATCGCTTGTGTCTATCCTTGTCGTCGTGCGTCTAGCGGGCGTTGATCAGGTTGGAAAGAACGGAGGTGAAGACGCCCAAGCCGTCGGCACCGCCTCGTAGTGAAACATCACCGAATCCGGAGGATGAGGGACCAAAACCGGGCTCAACCGCGTGTTCTGGGTGGGGCATCAGACCGACGACGTTTCCGCGTTCGTTGCTGATACCGGCAATATCGTGGCGTGAACCGTTCGGGTTGAAACTCACGTATCGGAACACGACACGATTCTCGGCTTCGAGCGCCTCTAGGGTTTTGGCGTCCGCCACGTATTGACCGTCCTGGTTCTTGAGCGGAACCACAATCTCTTGCCCAGGTTCGTAAGATCCGGTCCATGAGGTGGCGTTATTTTCGATGCGCAGGGTTTGGTCACGGCAAATGAACTTGCGGTGATCGTTCTTAATCATGGAACCGGGGAGCAGATGCGACTCGGTAAGAATCTGAAAACCATTGCAGATGCCCAGCACCGGCAGGGGAACAGAGCCCGATGTTCCCGCTGCATTTGCTGCTGCGATGACCGAATGCATGACGGGTGCTTTCGCTGCGATAGCGCCCGCACGCAGATAGTCGCCGTAGGAGAAACCGCCGGGAATAATGACGGCATCAACGTTTTTGAGGTCTTCCTCGTCGTGCCAAAGTTCGACGACGGTTCCGCCCGCTAACCGTACTGCACGCGCCGCATCGCGGTCATCAAGGGTGCCGGGGAAAGTAATAACTCCGATGCGCGCATCAGCAAAGTCGGGGTTGGGTGCCGAGACGCTGAAGTCGCCAACAAGGGGAACTTCGTGTGCTGCGAGTGATTCTGCCATGCTCTTAGTCCTCCAGAACCGAGACGTTCACAACGTCTTCGATGACGGGGTTTGAGAGTAGCTCTTCTGCCGCTTGGCGTGCCTGCGCAAGATGCTCTTCGGTAGCTTCGCCTTCGACGGTCAGCTCAAAACGCTTGCCTTGGCGAACGTCGGTGAAGGAATTTAGACCGATACGGGGCAGCTCGTGAGCGATAGCTTTACCCTGTGGGTCAAGAATTTCGGGCTTGAGCATAACATCAACAACAATACGGGCCATGTGCGGGCACTCCTTGGGTGCATGAGTTCTGATTGAGCCGTCTTAATGTTACCGCAAACACGCTTCTTGACGCCCGCTCGGCGAGCGAATTTTGACCGCAGTATTCAGTGAAAGAGCGGCGGGTACGGGAACGTGAAACTAGATGTGCAGAAATATGAAGATACCCATGGTGAGCTATGCCTTACCAAGAAGAAAGTGTGGAATCAAAACTCCTTGTAGAAAAGCGTAATAATTCTTCTCAAAAATCGTTCTCTGTGAGCGAACATCGGAATTTTGAAGTCTCTAGCAGGTGATGTTTCAGAATTGCGGATTAAAGAATAATTTTGGAGATTATGCATATCAGGATGCGCGCCTCAGCTAGTTTTCAAGCGTCGTGTCAATGTTTAAAGTATGCTTGAGTGGTAAACTAATCTTAAAGTTGTTGATTTCACATAAACTATTTACATGTAAATTATAAAAACCAATCTCGCATGCTGTATAGTATATTTCCGTTGTAAACTTTTGCTCCATAAAAGTGACATCAACGATTCATTTTGCTCACATTTTGTTTAAAGTGATTATGTTCACAGAGAATATATGATTACAAATTCTCTAAGAACGTGTATGATGTCGCGCCAGTTTTCAAGCGGCGCCTCATCGCACTCCTGTCATCACCACTGGCAGAAAACAAAACGGGCAAACCCTGAGCTGCATCAACCGCGTAACCACCGTGGCTTGAAAAGGCATAGCGCGCGGCTATGTTAATTCACTCCGTTCCACCGAGCGGAATGAGCCATCATTTCCGGGGTGGGCGGTGATGCACCGCGCTGAGTCACCGCACAAGCCGTGCAGGACAATCACCACTAAGTAAATAACGATCGCTGAAAATATTCACCGAATACATACGGGCTTGAGGAGTGTGGCACTTCAGAAAAGCTCGAAGATGCTCCTCGGGATGAAAAAGACAGGCTATCGCGATAGATAAACTCAACCACAAGTATTTCTCCCTCGTTTTCCGGCGGGGGAGAAATTAGTTTAAGCCACAGCGGCGCGATCGAGAGCGCCCTCAATCTGACTCAAGACGCGACGGCGCAGCGTTACCGAACGCTCCGAAAGCTCGCGCTGATGCCGCACATACTCGGCTTTACCCTCGGGGGTCTCTACTTTGATGGGCTCATAACCCCAATCGAGAAGGTCGTACGGTGCGGCGCGCATATCGAGTTCGCGCGCATCCCAGGCAAGCTCAAAACAGTCCATCACGAGCGCCGAATCGATGAGCGGGATCAGCTTGTATGCCCACTTGTAGACGTCCATATTGGCGTGCAGGCAAGCGGGCTGTTCTAGTGTGCGCTGCGATTCACGGGTGGGCTGCAGCTCGTTCATGGGCGCCGCCTGAGGCATGAAAAACCGGAACGCATCGAAATGCGAGCAGCGGATGCGGTGGGACTCAACCACCCGGTCGGTGCCTTCAGCACCCAAGCGCAAATCCAGGTAGTCGTGACGAATATTGTTCTGAACTGATTTATACGCCATAGCCCATTCGTGCATACCAAAGCACCCAAAAAACGCTTTTTTATCGGCTGTATTTGACAGAATTTCGCGGGTGAACGTGAGGGCGGTGCCACGTTTGTCCACGAATTGGGGTACATCCACGCGAACCGCGTCGCCGCGTTCGGCATGGGTGTGTGCATCGTCGGGGGAGAGCCCAGCTGAAAGGAGCTCGTCCTCGGTTGCAGCGCGGTAGAATTTCCAGCTGGTGCGCTCGGCGGCATCCAGCAGAATGACACCAGCCCCCGGATGCCAGCGCTTGAACTGACCGGGCTTGAGCGTGTAGTACGTAAACAGAAAATCCTCGACCGGATGCGCCTGCCCCCGCTCGCGCCGCCACACAAACGGGTCAGCAAAACGACCCGCCCGGCGCTCATGCTCCTTCGCATAAGCACGCCAGAGCGAGCCGTCAAGTACCTGTAGCACTTTGGGAGTCATTCTTCTAGACTAAACTATCTGCTGCGCAGGGCGTATAAGGGAGCGCAAGATCATGAGGACGGAGGGAACGGAACATCGGCGCTTTCCGTAAGAATTCGGTCGATAGCAGAGGCGACATTCGGGCGGTTAATAATATTTGTTCGTAAGAATCGGGCAAACGTAGGAGCGAGAGGTCTCTGAATATTCCCTCGTCTATCTTTTGTGCGGTCTAGCGCCTTACATACATCGATATCTTTATAGCCGCGACTAAGGGTGTACTTTACATGTTTAACGTACACTTGAGCGAAGAGGGAAAGGGACGAGAGCTCTGTGAGGTGCATGAGAAAATCGTCGGCGCTGAAGGTCTCATAGTTTTGTGTTAGCTCTGATTCTGTGGTGCTCGCATAGGCAAGGAGCTTTACGTCGTCAGTGACGAGAATATGCATACCGCAGTACTGGGCTGCGGCATGTACATGAAGATCATCTTGGTCGGGGTACCCCTCGACAGAGCCTACAGGAAAACCTTCGAGTGGCTGACCGGTTACTTTGAGAATCTGCTTTCGCCATGTGGATATTACTCCGTCATCAAGCGTTGGCTCATTGCGGCGCACTCTGTACCCAAACTCATCAAGAATTCCCCATGAGATATATGGCGTGAAGAGTTGATATTTGGACTCTTTTGCGAGCATTAAGATCCAGTCCCGCAGGGTCTTGCTCATCAGGATATTGGTATCGAGCAGGACGGAATAATCACGTGTTACCACGCAGGGCCCCCGAGTACATCTACAAGGTTATTTTCTTCTTCGAACGCCCAGAGGTCTTGGAGCGCTTGTTTGCTTTCGGCAACCTTTTTTTCCAGTAGTTTCTTGCGGAACCTATCGGCATCTTCGGTACGAACGCGGAAATGGGATCCAACCTTGTGAGCTGGCAGCTCTCCCGAGCGGATTGCCTTCATGAGCGTAGGGCGAGAAATGCCGATGCGCTGTGCGGCCATTGTGGTCGTCAGATCGTGCGGGATGGTCTGAATGTCGATGTGCTGTCCTTGAGCCAAAGCATGCAAAACCTGAGAGATGACCTGATTGAGCGCATCCCCGATTTGTCCACTTTCCGCTCCGGAAACGTTGAGTGAAATCGTGGTTTCCTTCGCTTGGGCAAGGAGGTGCTGTGCCTCGGCACGAGCCTGAGAAATAGTTTCATCACGCAGATTGGGAATAGTTACAGACATAAGCTTTCCTTTCGTGCGCAGACAGTCGGTGACCATGAAGAATAAGAGTTTCGACGGGAACCAGCTGCAATGGTGCGCTAGCGTTACAAATACCAGCGTATCAAATATCTGAAATAAGTGAAGCGCATAAATCGATATTTCACATAAAGAAGGTAGATGAGTTTAAGAAGTAGGGGCGTCGGAAAGACAAAAATGTCCTTCCGACGCCCCTAACCCTTCTTGGAAGATAAGAAGTTTAGCGGCCTGTTCCGCCGTATACGGTGGCTTCGCCTTCGGCATCAAGCTCAAAAGCGGTGTGTACCGCGCGGACCGCCTCATCAAGCTTTGAGAGCTCGGTGATAACCGAGATGCGAATCTCGGAGGTCGAAATCATCTCGACGTTCACGCCCGCATTGCTCAGCGCCTCAAAGAAGGTAAACGAGACACCCGGGTTGGTCTTCATGCCCGCGCCCACAAGCGAAAGCTTACCCACCGCCTCGTTGTAAATAACCTCCTCAAAACCGATCTCGGCCTGGGTCTTCTCAAGTACCTGCAACGCCTGCGGACCCTGCGCCTGGTTGAGCGTAAAGGAAATATCGGTCACGTTCGGGCGGTCGGTCGAGACGTTCTGCACGATCATATCGATGTTAATCTTGGCCTCATTGAGCAGACCGAAAACCTTAGCGGCAGATCCGGGGATATCGGGTACGCCCACCACGGTAATTTTTGCCTGTCCACGGTCGTGTGCAACGCCAGAAATCAGGGGCTGTTCCAAGGGAATCTCCTTCACATGGGTGGGGGTTAGTTCCGCGGAATTTTCCGGGATAACAAGAGTGCCTTCAAGATTCGAGAATGACGAACGCACATGCAGTTTCAGATTGAAACGGCGGGCGTACTCCACGCTGCGCAGATGCAGAATCTTTGCGCCATTTGCCGCCATCTCAAGCATTTCTTCACTTGTGACAGTATTGAGTTTATGCGCGGTTGATACGATGCGCGGATCGGCTGTGAACACGCCGTCCACATCCGAATAAATCTCGCACACATCCGCGTGAAGCGCCGCCGCAAGAGCGACCGCCGTAGTATCTGAACCGCCGCGACCGAGGGTCGTAATGTCACCGCTCTGGCGGTTAACACCCTGGAACCCCGCTACAATCGCGATGTTTCCGGCCTCAACAGACCGGCGAATACGGTCTGGATTGACTTCCACAAGCCGCGCTGAACCATGTACGCCGTCGGTAATCATGCCCGCCTGGGAACCCGTGAAAGACTGCGCCTTCGCGCCTAGATCGTTGACCGCCATCGACAGAATAGCCGTCGAGATGCGCTCGCCCGCAGTCAGGAGCATGTCGAGCTCGCGCGAGGGGGTAACGGTAGCGGTTACTTCAGCGGCAAGGTCGAGTAGTTCATCGGTGGTGTCGCCCATCGCGGAGACAACCACGACCACATCATTGCCCGCTTTTTGGGTGTCCACGATGCGCTGGGCGACGCGTTTGATACCCTCGGCATCCGCGACGGAAGAACCGCCGAACTTTTGGACGATCAGGCTCATTGAATTCTCCAGGTCAGTATTGAGTATGCCACCGGCTAGTTTACCGGCTCTTTACATAGTAGGCGGGTGCGGCGCGCGGTGGGAATTGTGCACGTATGTGTATTAGAACGTGAAATATGAAGAACTGTTACGGATGACTCTGCGGAACCGAGCGGTGCACATCCCACTTTTATAGAACGGCAGGGCTTATTAGCTCCACGGGTTAACGTATTTGGCACCGGGCAGAGGCGGAACCTCCGGGGTGGGCGTGCGTAAGGGCTCCTCCTGGATTTTGCGGATGCGCGCCTCATAATCCTCCGACCGGTGCGCGTGGGTGCGGTAGGCATCAGCGCGCGTAATATCCACCGGAATCTGCTCAGCCTGAGCCGCCGATTTATGGGACTCGGGCGGGGTCTCTTGAGGGGAATCTGGCGTGTCTTCGGAACTCGGGGCGTCTGCCTGGGCAGAATTATCGAGCGCCTGTTCGATAAGCGCCTCATCAACGGTAGTCTGCGTGCCAGGTGAGGGAGAATTATCTGTACGAGGATTATCGTTCTTCGCGTCGCGCGGATCGTCAGAGGAAGAATCCTCGGGCTCACCCTGGGAATCATCAAGGTCGTCGAACATGCTCCCGCTCCAGCGTTTACGCGGCGCCTTTGGCTCAGCATCAGCGCGCTCACGTTCCGCCTGCTCTTCGTCAACCACCTGCTCAAAATCTTCGGCGGCATTCGCCTGGGCGATACTTGCGCCTTCGCTGATCACGCGGCGCCCCTCAAGCGCGCGCCCGAGCGTAATCTCGTCTGCATATTCCAGGTCGCCGCCGACGGGCAGACCGGATGCCAGCCGTGAGAGGCGAATGCCCAGCGGAACCAGCATTCGCGAAAGGTAGGTTGCGGTCGCTTCGCCCTCAAGGTTAGGGTCCATCGCTAGAATAATCTCTTGAATACGCTCATCTGCCAGGCGCGAAACCAGCTCACGAATGCGCAGCTGCTCGGGACCAAGCCCCGCTAGCGGGTTAATAGCCCCGCCCAGCACATGGTAACGCCCAGTGAAGGAACGGGTGCGCTCAATCGCCACCACATCCTTGGATTCCTCAACCACGCAAATCAGGCCCGGGTCACGCCGATCATCACGGCAGATAACGCACTGCTTCGTCTCCGAAACGTTGCCGCATATTTCGCAAAAGCTCACACTCGATTTGACCTTCGAAATCGCGTTGGTCAGGCGTGCCATGTCTGAGGCGTCAGAGTTGAGAATATAGAAGGCGATGCGCTGCGCCGACTTGGGACCCACCCCCGGCAGGCGACCAAGTTCATCGATGAGATTTTGGACTGCGCCCTCGTACATGCTTCTCCTCGTCTGTGTGTGCTGTGAGCGCGTTGTGCCGCGCTAAATCTGATGGAGCGGACGTTCGTCGATTACTTTGCCGCCAATAATCTTTTCGATGGCGCGTAAACCGATATGAACGCTGTTCTCAATTCTTTCGTCGTCATCGGAAACGACATCTTCTTCATCGCTCTGCTCCTGCTGCGCGCGTTGTCCGCGTGCCGGGGCAGTCTCCTGCTCGGGTTCGGCGGGCGGCTCTTCGGGTTTTGTGTCCGCTGAATCCGGCCGCTGAGCCAGGGGTGGTAAAGGTGAGACCGGGGCGGATGCGGCAGCCTCCCGAGCCGACTTATTCCCCGCAGCCAGCGGTGCAGATGCGCTTGGCGCCGGGATATTGCTGAACTCGGCATTCTCGGCGGTATCTACAGACTCAAGGGAAACTGAGGGGGAAGAGCCCTCACCCTGCGTCTCGCCCGGATCCGGCGCGGAATCGTCCACCGGTTCATCATGGTTGCCGGCATCCTGAGGATCTTTATTACCGCTATCCTCACCCTGTTCGTGCGGACTCGGAGAATCCTGCTGCGGAATCCCGCTGCCCGAAGCCGCGAAGGAATCGCGCTCGCCAAAACCGCCCTCGGGAACCCTCGTATTCCCGCTATCTTCGGGTATTTCAGGGGGTACAGGCTCGGTTTCGGGAGGCAAGTTCGCTTGCGCCTCCGAGGATGCGCTGGGCTGAGACGGGGAATCTTGAGGCGCTGTATCTTGCGGGGAAGAACCGGGCTGTGATGCTGCGGCGGGCTGGCCCTCAGCCGCATCGTTTGGGCGTAGCTCGGCGGGGGAATCCTCGGAATCTTGCGGAATAGGCGCGACCTCCCAGGCCGTGATGGGCGCATCTACGTTGGTTGTACCCTGTGATGCCGCCTCTTGCCCGGACGGGACGGGCTGCCCGTGACGGTTCCACGCATCCACGCCGCCACGCGGGCCGTCAGCGATCGGCGCGGGATCAGAAGATTTCTGGTTCGCGGCGGGTGCCTGGGCAGGGCGTGCATCTGGCTGGGTTTGGGGACGCGCAACCTCGGCACGCACACGCACCTGCTCACGCAGAAAATCGCTTACGCGCGCGCTCAACTCCGGCACAAAAGAAGCGACCGCCTTGAGTGTAGGCATATCTGCCCGCACATACAGTTCGCCGCTAATCAGACGCACGGGTTCAACCTGTAATAGTTTTTCGGATGCGCCCGGCGCACTCACCCGAGCAATCACGGCACGCCAGTTGGCACGCACCGAGGCAAGCGGGTCTTCTGCATCCGCGACGGTAACGCGCTTGACGGGAGTTTCCTGCGCGACCGATGGTTCTGAGGGAGCCGAACGGGATGGTGTGGGCTCCAAAGGCGCAGCTTCGGAAGATCCTGTACCTTCTGCGGCAGAGGCCAACGGCGCTGAATTCTGAGGCGCGGAACCCTGAGACTTCTGAGTCTGGGGCGTCTCTTTTTGCTCGCCTTCCGTTTCAGACTTAGGCATCTGCTGATTCGTGTTCTGCCCTAAAACGGGGCCGCGATGCTGTGCCGATGCGTTCGTAGCCTCGGCACCAGCCGCCTTCTTTGATGCTCCGCCGCCTGCCGCCAACGGGGGAGCGGCATGCTGCGCGGGAGCTTGACGTTCGGCGGAACCGCCAGCGCTGGGCGATACGTTATTCTGCGCGCCGGAAGGCGTACTCTGACCCACTGCGGGATTTCCCGAGCGTCCCCCGCGTTGAGGCGCACCCACCCCACCGGCGGCAAGACGACGTTCGAGCGCATCCAGTCGAGAGGTCAAGGCAGTAATATCGCCGCCAGCACCGCCCGAATTGCCCGCAGGAACTAGCAGCCGCGCACATAGCAGTTCAAGCTGCAGCTGCGGGTTGGTGGCACCGGTCATAGAGTTAAGCACTTCGTTTACGGTGCTCGCTGCGCCAGTCAGCTGAACCGTGGTGAAGGCTTGCGCCTGCGTTTTGAGGCGTTCTATCTGGTCGGCGGGAACGCCTTGCAGAATCTGCGCTGCATTCTGCGGCACCGCCTGCACCACAATCAAATCGCGCAGGCGTTCGAGCAGGTCTTCGACGAAACGGCGGGGGTCTTGCCCGGTCGCCACCACCCGCGAGACCGCCTCGAAGAGGGAGGGCGCATCCTGGGCGGAAAACGCATCAATCACGTTGTCGAGAAGTTGGGCGTGCGTATACCCAAGCAGGGCGACCGCGCGGTCGTAGCTAATGCCGGATTCGGTGTTGGCACCGGCGATAAGCTGGTCAAGAATGGAGAGCGAGTCGCGCACGGAGCCGCCGCCAGCACGGATGACGAGTTGAAGCACGCCGGATTCGACGGGTACGTTCTCTTCGCTGCAGAGCTTTTCGAGGTAGGGCAGAAGAACTTCGGGCGGTACCAGCCGGAACGGGTAATGGTGGGTGCGTGAGCGGATGGTTCCGAGAACCTTATTTGGCTCTGTGGTGGCGAAGATGAATTTGATGTGCTCGGGCGGTTCTTCCACGATTTTGAGCAGGGCGTTGAATCCTTCGCGGGTGACCATATGTGCTTCGTCGATGATGAAGATTTTGTAGCGGTCGCGCACGGGTGCGAGGGTTGCACGTTCACGCAGGTCGCGGGCGTGGTCTACGCCGCCGTGGGATGCCGCATCCATTTCGATGACGTCGAGGGAGCCGCCGCCGTCGCGGGAGAGTTCGCGGCAGGAGTCGCATACGCCGCAGGGGGTGGGGGTTGGTCCTTGGGCACAGTTGAGGCAGCGTGCCAGGATGCGTGCGGAGGTGGTTTTGCCGCATCCGCGTGGGCCTGAGAAGAGGTAGGCGTGATTGACGCGGTTGTTGGTGAGTGCGGCAATGAGCGGTTCGGTGACGTGTTCTTGCCCGATGACTTCGGCGAAGGTCTCGGGGCGGTAACGGCGGTAGAGTGCTGTGCTCACGGGTGACCTTCTGGTTGACGATGCGGGGTTCTACACTATTTTAGTTCACGGATACACGCTTGGGGCTTGGTTTCGTCATCGGCGTGGGATGGTTTATGCCTAAATTCTCGCCTGTGAGAAATGGCAGGCAGGTTATCTCAGATAAGTCTCTTGAAGGCATAAAGCGGGAGCGTTTTCTTCATTCGGGAGCACTTTAATTGCTCCCGAATGAAGAAAACTCCCGAATGAAGAAAACGCTCCCGAAGTCTAGAAGAACCTAGAATCCACCTTCGACGCTGAAACGGAAAACATCATTTTGCCAAAAAACACTAGAAACCCAGAGACACTTGCCCCTCCCGCCCCAAGGGAAACGAGATGCAGGTGCATCATGGCTACAGGATTTCTAAGCGCCTAGGGATGTCAGCAAGCGAGGAACGAGCGTAGCTGACAGGGGCCCTGTAAAGCTGGGAAATCCTGTCAGCCTGATGCACTGTGTAATGCATCCGAAGTTTAACGATAAAACCTCTTACGCACCCGTCATAGCTCGAATACCCTTGCTACCTTCCGGTCCTGGGGGAGTTTTCCAAGATAACGCCACGTAAGAGGCACGTACCAGTCTACCTGATTTTGTGGTGGTTGTGAACTTGGTGCCGGGGCCTTGGGGCGGCTAGTGGCATTGGGCACTTTCGTTGGGGCAGAATTGCCTTAGTGTTGGGTTCCCTGTATAGTTTTATCCGTTCGCCCTTTTGGGTGTTTTGTTGGAGGATTCGCCTAGCGGCCTATGGCGCACGCCTGGAACGCGTGTTGGGTTCACGCCCTCGGGGGTTCAAATCCCCCATCCTCCGCTCTTTCCCCGGCTTCGAGTTTTCGAGGTCGGGGATTTTTACATGCTTGCCGTTTTATGCTCGGGGTATAGTGTCTTCCTACCTGGCTAGAGAATATTTGAAGATTTTTCTCTTTATGAACATGGAATCATGAAACTTACAGTATAACTTGATATTCTAGAGTACATTGAGTGTTAATTGCAGCCCGAAAATAGTAAAGGACCATGATATGAGTTCGATTGATGAACACATCAGATCTACAGATGAAGTAATCACGCAAAATATTAGTAATCTTGCTGATAGTAGAGGACTTTTGTCTCAGAATATATTATCGCAACTACGAAATCTTGTAGAGGCTGTTGCTTCCAGGATCATGTCGCAAAATGGTGATATTGAATATGAATACTCTATAGTCCAAGAAGGTTTAGAGTATATTCGTACTAGAGGACAGTACTCTTTCTTAAGTAAATTTCATAGACTATTGCAAGTAAGTGCATCACATTATACATTTAAAGGTGACGGATCAGAAAGATTAATGCTTAAATACTATGAGTATTTGCTAAGATTACGGAGTGTGGTGGAGAATGAGCTTGACATTAAGATACTTCAGAATATAGAACTATTTCCAATTGATCTTGATCCGTCAATACATGAATATCATGAAAAAATTGCTGAAGTTATTGAGAGTACGCAAACTAGCACCTCTATCTCGCTTCAAAAAACTGGCCGTTATTATATTCATAGCATTAAACCCTTTTTTGCCAATTATAAAATTTATTACGAGGTAACCTTTTATAAAGCTATCGATAGAATCGATAAATTCAATAGAAACATAGCATTCACCAGTATTGATATTATTGATAAGTATGCTGCTAATCTTACGTTAATACCAGCGTCTATTAATGTTCTTGAAAACGAGATGGATATATTTATTATATCTGATTGGCAGGTTTCAATCCGCCCGTGTGAATTTAATAATTTTGCTAAAATTTTTGGACAAAATAGGAGAATTAATACGAAAAGCCTTGAGTATAGAAATCTTATGGGATACCTAACAAGAAAATCCTGGAATTTATTAGATATTATAGATATGAATGATTATTTATATAATGAAATAAAAAAAGATATTATTCAAGAATCAAGAAGGTATCAAATTTTTCATATTTTAGATGAAGCTCGTAAAATTATTGAACAAAATAGTCCAGGAAGAAACATAATTCGTTATTTGTTGCTCCGAATGAATAACCGAGTTATAAAGAAACAATGGAATAATAGAGGTGTATGCTCAAGATTGTCTAATCTGAATCTAAAATATGGGTGCATCCCATTTGAGGATATGCCTTATTGTTCGTCTCCCATTGGTCATATTCCTCATTTCTGGGACCTAATTGAAAGTATAAACCCTGCGGGTAGAAAACATGAGTTTATTGCCCGTAAGGTAAAAGGAAATACTGAGTATCATGGTGTTATCTATACTCCTATTAGTGAGTTAACTGACGAGCCAGAAAATTTAAGTTCTCTAAAATCATCCATTGATTTATATAATAAGAAACTTTATTCTAAACACGCTGAGAATCGCCAAATGATAATTAAGAATGATCATGTATTTATTAAGGAGTATGAAAATAATATTGCCTACATTATTGAAAATATCCAAGGTTATGTTAGCGAAGGACTAGAGGGATATAGCGATATTGTTAATAAATGGTTAAATGAAAATTCCAATAGGATAGATGATCCTTTAAAAAATAAAATTATTGAAAATATCTTTAAGGAATCAAAAATTGCTGTTATCTATGGAGCTGCTGGTACAGGAAAGTCTACGATGATAAACTATGTTTCTGAGGTTTTTGAGGAAAAAACAAAACTATTTTTAGCAAATACTCATGCAGCGGTTGATAACTTGAAGCATCGTGTATCAAATAAGAATAGTAAATTCCAAACAATTGCTAGCTTTCTTCAGAATAATAATTTGGAATATGAGCTTCTTGTGATAGATGAGTGTAGTATGGTAAATAACGAAAATATGGTTGAAATTCTAAAAAATAGTCAATTAAAAAGTTCTTTTAAAAATTTATTACTTGTTGGCGACACCTATCAAATCGAGTCTATAAAATTTGGCAATTGGTTTGACATTATACGTTCATTTATTCCAGAATCTTCCGTATATGAATTAAGTACGCCTTATAGAACACAGAGTAAGTCATTGATTGATTTTTGGACAAGCGTACGTGAATCTAAGGATGACGTTACAGAGAAGATTGTGCGTCATGGATATTCTGCTCCACTTTCTTCCTCTTTATTTAATATATCGAATAATGATGAAGTTATTTTATGTCTTAATTATGATGGTCTTTATGGTATTAATAATATTAACCGTTTTCTGCAGACTGCAAATAAAAACAAATTTTGTGATATAGGAGTTGAACGTTATAAAGTGGGCGACCCAATACTTTTTAATGAGACACAGAGATTTGGTCAAGAGATTCATAATAATGTTAAAGGTAAAATTATTAACTTTGAATGGATTGATGGTGGAATTCAGTTTGATATACAAATCGATAAAAACAATATATCTACTCGTGATGGTAGTTCCGATCATAAATGGATTAATGAATCTACGGTTAGGTTTGAAGTCTATGATTTGGGTAGCACTGATGAAGATGATGACTCAGACAATACAACCGTACCTTTCCAAGTTGCTTATGCTACTTCAATTCATAAGGCTCAGGGACTTGAATATGATTCTGTAAAGATCGTAATTACTGATGCTAATGAAGACGATATAACTCACAATATTTTCTACACAGCAATCACGAGGGCACGAAAGAACCTGATGATCTTCTGGACCCCAGAAACGGAGCAAGCTATTATCAGTCGGTTGGAGCATAGGACAAACACAAAAGATATTGCACTTCTCAAAGCCTGGCGCGGGCTCAAGCCTCTGAAATAACATTTCGATCCAGCGGATGAAGCATTCTAGAATGTAGATATGATTTTCAAGAAGGTTGGTTCTTCGCGCCCGTATCCTGAGCATCATTTGTCGCATGCTGATTGGGGTAATGTGCCTCCGCAGCAGGTGCGTCTTGATGCGCTGATTACGACGCAGAAGACGCTTGACCTTGAGACGCTGCTTGCGGAGGATTCCACGTTTTATGGGGATTTGTTTCCGCATGTGGTGAAGTGGCGTGATGATTTGTACCTGGAGGATGGGGTGCATCGGGCGTTGCGTAATGCTTTGCATCGGCGTGCGGTGATGTATGCGCGGGTGCTTGATTTGGATCAGGTTCCGGGTTTTTAGCCGGATGCGCGTTCGCTCCTCGTAGCCAACTTGTGGAGATGAAGAAAACCCCTGACGTAGCGGTCGGGGGCTTTCGCGTTTAACGCTGGTTCGTTTTCTGTCGGACGGGGGGCGAGTGTCTTTAGGATGCGACGGTTAGGTTGGTCGTTTTCTCGCTTTTGTTTGCTTGAGTTTCTTCGATTTTGAGGGGGTTCCCGTCTGCATCAAACCGGGCGCCCAGTCCCATCTGGATGAACCTGATGGTGCTTTGAATCTGGCGTTCGCGGGTTTGTACGTCGGGGGCATCTTCGGCGCGTCCGGCGCTTGAGGAGAGCGAACCGTGCACGAGCATTGCAAGTTCGCGAATGTCGTTTTCGGGTATGTATTTTTCGGTGATGGCGTCGGAGAGGATGTTTGCCAAAACCATTTGCAGTTCGCTTACGTGTTTGCCGAGGCGCGCGTAGGATTCGGGTGAGAGCATGGAGCGCATGGCGGGCCCGGGGGGAAGGTGCCTGCGGGCGAGGTCTTCGATCTGCAGGCGAATATAGACGGCGAGCTGATCGATGGGGTTGGTGACTCCGGCGATCCCTTCATCAAGTTCGTGCAGGAACCGTTCGGTTTCGTCAAGGGCGTAGGCAACCAGGAGTTCGCCCATGTCAGCGAAGTAGTTGTAGACTGCTGTGCGACCAATACCGGCGTTTTTGGCGACGTCGGTCATGGTGAGTCCGGGGAGTCCTCGGGAGTAGAGGAGCTGACCGAAAGATTCGAGGATGGCACGTTTGGTATTTTCGCGCTGAGCGGCGTTTGTTGCGGCAGAAATACGAGGCATAGTGACACTTTACCGCAGAACGTCAATAAATTGCGACTGTGGCACAAAAAATTACCGAAAAACTTGAGATATTTCTCAACGAGCGCATCACGCCCTGACTAGGAATGAAAATACTGTGCTCGGAAAATTTAGAAGCCCCGGCTTAGAGGTAGCCCAGCCGTGTGGCGGCACGCAAATCGTCCCGAATCAAAGAGGTCAGCGGATACCCACGATGCCCCTGCTTTGGCAGAATACGCAGCATGGTGCGTGCCTGCCGTCCCCGGTAAAACTCTTCACCCTCATGAGCTGCACGCTGCGCTGACCAGATCTGGCCCGCAGAAGCCGGTGCTTTGCCGTCACGGTCTCCCACATGCCAGCTGAGCAGCATCCCGTTTAGGGAGCGGCTGGGCCCACGGAAGCGCTGCGGAATGCCGTCGGAACCGCCTCCGCCGATCATGGATGCGCCCCCGCCCAGCAGCCAGTCGTTGGAATGCGACAACAGTTCGTAGGTAATAAATTCCGCTCCGCCCGAATACCCGGCAAGCCAGATGCGCGTGCGATCGTATCCGTAGCGTTCGGCGAGGTCGGCGGCAAGGGCACGAAAAACACGACCGTTCCTGCGGGCACGCACCCACCAGGTGGTTGTGGGGTCATTGAAAACGGGTGCTTCAAGGGTTCCTGGTGCCAGCACGGGCACGCACAGCATACGATGTTCGCGGGCAATATCGGCGAGGTCGCGGCGCAAACTGGAGGTGCGGCTGAGCAGCCTGCTGTTGGAACGAAGCAGGTAATCGCCGTCAAAGAAGAAAAGAATTCCGGGCGGCTCGGTCTGGGCAGCCTCAAGATAGTGTGCGTTATCAACCCGATAGTGCAGGGTTCGTCCGTAGGCACGATAGGGGAGGTACCCGATGAGTTCGCTGGAGGAAACGAGCAGGGGTTCCAGAACTGAACCGGCGCGGCGGGCACCGCGCATCGCCGCCGAAATGCTTCGGGGCAAACGCGGGATGTGCGCGGTTGTGCGGCGCACGGATGAGCGAGCAGGTTCTTGGTGACCCATATTTATAGTTTAAGAGGAGGCAGCCTGCACCGTAAAAAGGCTCGTGATGCGAATAAATTGGCGAAACTACGCTTTATCACCTCAAGAGCCTTTTTAGGTTCTCACTCAAACGGAGTTACTGGGTAAGATAGTGAGTGCTCGGGTGGCAGACGAGCATAATCTCAAAACAACATTCACATCAAATCTTTCAGGGAGAACTATGTCTACCCCCGCTAAGGCACCGCAGGATATTACGACCCCGCCGTGGGCAAAGCGTCGCAGCTATTTTGACCTGCTGCTGGGCGCATCCTGCGTGATTCTGATTATTTCGAATATTGCGGCTACGAAAGGTATCGAATTCGGGCCGCTCCCATTTGAGCTTCCGCCGTTCACGAACGGCAACTTTATCCCCAGTGACGGCGGTTTCTTCCTGTACCCGCTGGCCTATGTACTCGGCGACGTGCTCTCTGAGGTGTACGGGTTTAAGCGTGCTCGCCGGGCTATTATCGCCTCGTTTGTGGCAGCGGCGTTTGCTGCCGGATGCTTCCTGCTGACTGTTGCCCTGCCGCCCGCCAGCTACTATGAGAATCAAGAGGCGTTCGCCATTATTCTCGGTCCCGTATGGCAGATTTTTGCCGGGTCGCTGCTGGGGTATTTGACGGGTCAGCTTCTGAACGCTTGGGTGATGGTCGCCATGAAGAAGGCCACCTCCGGGCGGTTTATGTGGGCGCGTATGATCGCTTCAACCCTCGTGGGTGAGCTGGCGGACACCATTATTTTCTGTGCGATTGCTTCGCCTATTCTGGGGATTACCAGCTTGGATCAATTCATCAGCTACACCCTGGTCGGGTATGTGTATAAGTGCCTGGTTGAGATTGTGCTCATGCCTATCAGTTACCCGGTGATTGGCTGGTTCAAACGGCACGAGATCGAGTACGACGGTTAGGCTGATGCTGCACACCGCCGTGAAAAATTGATGATGTGGCGAGAAGCAGATGGGTTGTCCGCTTCTCGCCATTAATATTTGTGGCGCTGTATCCTTGTGCGGTGGGTGGCGCATCCTATGCACAAATTTGCATTACGTCGTGGAACACCCAAAAATAACCAAACTCTGAGAATCATAGGGAAAATCTGTTTCGCCACGCACAAACCCATGCAAAAAGTTGCATAGATGATGCTCGGCGCGGGATAGTTATTCGATACGCCTTTGCCACATTTGCTACAGACCGGGTACCGAGCCGCGCTCGGTTTCGACGCGACATACGAGGGCAGGCGCCCAACCGATGAACGAAAAAATGGAAAGCACCACCTGATGAGTAAAGCACAGGACGCCTCAGCACCTAAGACGGCACCGGCAGAAAACGGCGAACTGAAACGTTCCCTCTCGCACGGTCAAATGACTATGATTGCGATGGGTCTCGCCCTGGGGACCGGCCTCTTTCTGGGCTCTGGTTCCGCCATTAAAATTGCGGGACCCGGTGCTATCATCGCCTACGCTGTTGGCTCCATGATCGCCGCTATTATCGCGGCATGCGCGGGCGAAATGGCGGTTCGCCACCCCGTTCCCGGCGGGTTCGGCACCATCGCAACCAGATACCTCAGCCCCTACGCCGGGTATATCGGCCGTTGGGCATATTGGGCAACCACTGTGCCGCTGACCGGCGCCGAACTCGTGGCGGTCGGCAAATATTTCTCGTACTGGTTCCCCGCAATTCCGCTGTGGGTGACGGTGGCAGCCTCCGGCATCCTGATTCTCATCCTGAACCTGGTGAGCGTTAAATCCTTCGGAGCCCTAGAATTTTTCCTCTCTTCCATTAAAGTAATTGCGGTTATCGTCTTTATCGTGCTGGGGCTGCTTCTTGTGTTCGTTGGCCTGCCCGGACACGCTGCGGTGGGTACCGCAAACCTCGTGAACGACGGTGGGCTTCTTCCCAACGGACTCGGCGCCGTCTGGGTTTCGATGGCAATTGTGATGTTCTCTTTCGGTGGTGTTGAGATGCTTTCCATCTCCGCCGCAGAGGCGCAGAACCCGGCCCGTTCGGTACGCACTAGCGTCAAGGCCATGATCTGGCGGCTCTCCAGTTTCTACGTGCTCTCGATGTTGATTATTCTGTGCCTGATGCCCTGGCAGCAGGCGGCGCAGACCGGCAAAGACCTCAGCCAATCGCCCTTCGTGATGGTGTTCTCTGAACTGGGCATTCCTTATGCGGCAGATATTACCAACTTCGTGATTCTGATCGCCGCGCTTTCTGGCGCGAACGCCTCGCTGTATGCGGCAACCCGCCTGCTCCACGCGCTTGCGGGCGATAAAATGGCACCCACGTTTGCGGGCACCACGAACCATAACGGCGTGCCCGTCACCGCGCTTATGCTCTCTTTTCTGGGTGTGGTGATCGCATCTGTCATGGCGGTGGCAGAAATCAGTAATATTTTCGAGCTGCTGATGGCCCTGGTCACCCTGTGCATTTTGGTTGTGTGGATTATGATTTTGCTGACCTATCAGGCATACAAGAAGCACCAGGGGAACTCCTCAGGATTCACCGTCTGGGGTGGGCGCATTACGGCGGGTGTGGGGCTTGCCGGGGTCCTTGCTACACTGGTCGCCCTTTTCATGCTTCCCGATTCGAGCGCCGTAGTATCCGTGCAGGTGGGCGTGGTGTTCTTCGCCATTATCTCCGTTTTCTACGTGGTGTTGGCGAAAAAACGCGGCGGTTTCCCGCGTGCCGATCTTGATGCGCTTGCCGAACAACAGAAGGAAGACGCATAGCCTGTTGCTATACCACGAGCAGATAGTATTTTGACGAGAAGATAGCGCTATCTTCTCGTCAAAATACTATCTGTTCGCGGTTAATACGGGCGATGTACTACCCTAGAAACACACTCATTCTTTGACATTTTCACAACATCACAGTCCAGGCACTCAGAACCCGAAGAAGGCTTAAACATGACCGACGGCCACACCCCTCAACCTGCTAAGGGGCATAGAAGCGGCGCTGCGCATCCAGCTGGCGGAGCACCACGCAATAAATCCGCCCGCGCCGAACTCAAGCGTTCCCTCTCGCACGGACAGATGACCATGATCGTTATGGGCTCGGCGCTTGGCACCGGCCTATTCCTGGGGTCCGGGCGGGCAATCGCTATGGCCGGACCAGCCGTTATTCTTGCGTATGCTATCGGCTCGGCGCTCGCCTCCGTCATAGGTGCGGCCACTGGCGAGATGGCGGTGCGTTATCCGGTGCGAGGCGGTTTCGGCGCTATCGCCACCAGGTACCTTGGTCCCTATGCCGGGTTTCTCACACGCTTAGCCTATTGGACCGCAACCGTGGTCATTACCGGCGTGGAACTGGTCTCTGTGGCTACCTACCTGAATTACTGGTGGCCGCAGCTGCCTCTGTGGGCGGGCATCGCGGTATTCGGTGTCGCAATTATTATCCTGAATATCACGAGCGTGAAATCCTTTGGGGCGCTCGAATTTTTCCTCTCGTCCATCAAAGTTATTTCGGTGATCGCCTTTATTCTGGTGGGTCTGTGCCTGGTATTCTTCGGACTGCCCTCACATGCGGCGGTCGGCACCGCTAATCTTGTCAATGATGGCGGGTTCATGCCTCACGGGTTCGGCTCGGTCTGGCTTTCACTGGCGGTCGTGATGTTCTCATTCGGCGGTATTGAGATGATTTCTATCTCCGCCGCAGAAGCCAAGGATCCTGCCCGATCGGTGCGTTCCAGTGCGAAGGCTATGATGATTCGTTTGGCAACGTTCTATGTGCTGGCGCTGTTTATTGTGGTGTCGATTATTCCGTGGCGTTCGGCGGGCGAGCTGGGGGAGAAGGTTGAAACCTCCCCGTTCGTTCTGGTTTTCGATCAGTTGGGCATTACGGGCGCGGCGCATTTCGTGAACTTTGTGGTGCTTATTGCGGCGCTGTCCTCGGCAAATGCTAACCTGTATGCCGGTGCCCGCCTGATGCACTCGCTGGCGACCGACCGTATGGCGCCTCGCGCGCTGGCAGCGGTGAACGCCTCCGGGGTGCCTTCGCGTGCCGTATGGGTTTCCACCAGCGGCGTTGTTATCGCTATTCTGCTGGCGCTATTTAGCCCGCAAGAAGCATTCCTCTCCATGATCTTCCTGATTATGGTGTGTGCGCTCACCGTGTGGGTGCTGATTCTGCTTGCGTATATTGTGTACCGGCGGGTTGAGGGCAAAAGCTCGGCATTCCGCCTGTGGGGCGGGCGCATGACGGCAGGCGTGGGCATTATGGTGCTTTTCGCCGTGTGGGTTGCCCTGTTTATGGTGCGTGGTTCGCTCATTCCCGCGATTGTGGGCGTGGGGTACTTCCTGGTCCTGACGATTGTGTACTTTGCGCGTGTGAAACACACACTCACGGTTGATGAGGATGCGTTTGCCGAGGCACAGCAGGCTTCCAGTGATCACGCCACAGCCTTAGAGGAGGAAGAGGAGGCGTTGAAAACCGCCTCTGAGTTCGGTCGCTAGAGCGCTTTGCTGATGCGGCGCATGCTGGGTTTCGTCGCTGAAGTGCGGAGTGATGAGTGCTCTGCCGCAGCCATCACCATAATATTTTGCAGGGAAACCTCAAGTGATGATGATTTTATCTATTATGTAGTACTTGAAGGTTTTGTGGGTATTCTCAAAAGACCGCGAAATTCACAAAAAGTTTTTCTGTAACAAACCCGCAATAATGCATCATAGGCTTACAAGAGGGTCTATAGTTATTGGTGAACCGTATGATCTTGTATGCGTTCAAATGTCTGTGTGTTGGGTGTTCCCCGGAGGCGGTGATGCTTCCGGGGAACATCATATTTAAGGCTATTTAAGATGTCTTGGTGGTATTAGATAGCGTTCTAGCGAGATTTTCTTGCCGCATACTGTATGAAGTCAGGATGACTGTATGTTGGTGAAGATATGACCATAAAACTTTACCCATATACGTATTTATGCATAAAAATGCACAAGGTAGAGTTAAGAGCATGAACGCACATCAATCCACTGCGAACCCATCAACTTCGATAACCGGCGAATCCGGTCTGACCGTGCAGGTGCCGCCGCGCTGGGGTGATATGGATGCCTACGGGCACGTCAATAACGTTGCAATACTGAGCCTTCTCGAAGAGGCACGCATTGCCATCTTCGGACCGCCACCGTCTTCGGGGCAGAAACCGCAGAATTTGCCCGCACCGCCCATCCCGCTTTTTGAAACCCTGCCCGATGGAGTGCAGGCCCTTATCGCCGAACACGGGGTGCGTTATCTGGGGCAGCTTCCCTATACGGGTGAGCCGCTGGAGGTAAATGTGCGCGTCGAAAAGGTGAGTGCCGCCTCAGTGCGAGTGGGCTATAGTATCTATTCTCCGGTGGATCATGCCGAGTGCGTGCGTGCCTTCACTGTGCTGGCTTTTTGGGATGCACCTGCCGCCCGCCTCTCTCGCCTCACCCCCGAACAGCGCGAACTTTTGTCACAGCATATGCTGTAGCACTTTAACCGCGAGCAGATAGGATTTCGACGAGCAGATAGCAATCCGTTATCTTTTCGTCGAAATCCTATCTGCTCGCGGTATATAGGGTATGCGTGGAGGGGGGGGTATGGGACGAAGTCCGGTAGTCGGTCACCCTATCGTATACAATGTGATTTAGAAAACATGTCCGATGGTTTACCCGCGAGGACGCAAGGCAAAATACCACGTGAGGAGGTGCGTATCGTGCAGCAGATAGTGTTCGGCGGCGCAGAGGCATAGGCAACTATCCCTCTGAACCGAAACGAAAGCATGAAAAAACTAACTCAATACTTCAAAACTCCCCTTCTGCTCATCACCCTGATCGATGGATTCGCGGACGCATCCTTCGGGTTGATCCTCATTGTTTATATCTCGCGCATTGCCGAGCCCTGGTGGCTCACCGTCATGGCCGTCGGCGGGTTCTTCACCGGCATACTCTGTGGTCCTTTCACAGGTTGGGTTGCCGATCGTTTTTCGGGTCGAGCCTGCTGGTCTGGCTCCCTGGCCGTCTCCGCGCTCTGCGTGGCAGTCATCGCGTTTTTCCCGCATCCGGTCACTATCGTTGCCATGAGCGTGCTCAACGGGGCCGCCGGAAATCTCACCAACGCCGCCGAATTCAAACTACTGCCGAAGGCGCCGGGTATGACCCCGTCGAGCGCATCCGCCTCTATTGTGGGAATCGGTTCGTTCTGCTCGATCGTAGCCCCGCCTGTGGGCGCCTTCTTCACTACCTGGAACATGACCGCCACTATAGTAGGCTCTTCGGTACTCTTGCTGACTGCGGCAGTCATCGCCTGGTTTAACGTGCCAGCACGGCGCGATCACGAAATTTTCGATGCGGTTAAGCGCGATAGTTTTAAAGATATTTTCCTAGGATTCTCGGCTATTTCCAGCGCTCGCGCCCTGGTGATTTTCTTACCCGTGATGGCGGTCGTGGTTGCTTCCACCACGATGGAAGGCATCGCCGGGGTGTTCTACCTGCAATCCATCACGAACACTGCATTCGAGTATTCGCTCGTGTTGGCGATGTGGGCTGTCGGGGCGCTCATCGCTAGCGTTTTCTATGGGCGCGGATGGTACAAGCCGCAGCTGGTGAATGCGATTTTGTGGGGCGGATTCTTTATCGGTGTCGCGATTCTGCTGGAAGGGCTGGTGGCGAATCCTTGGATTGTGGGAGCTGGGTTTCTGGTAGGCGGGTTCTTCAACTCGATCCACAATATGGGTATTCGTGACATGGTGTATATGCAGGTGCCCGAGCATCGTCAGGGGCAGTGCTGGGCTCTTATCGGCTCGCTGTTTAGTTCGATGGTGCTTGTGGGTGACCTACTCGGTACGCCGGGAATACTGGGGGATGCGCGCACTATTGTCATGATCGGCGGCGCGACGGCAACCGGTGCGGCGGTGGTGAACCTGCTGCTGTATGCGCTGGCGCGTAACCGCACAGGGCACATCCATCGCGCTTAGATACGGTTAGAAGAGGAGTCGGTATGCAGAGAGTAGAGAGTTTAGGGTGAGGGTGAGCATAAGAAGTTATTAAAGTCATAGTGCAGAGCCTGAGGCAATCCGACCAGATATATGTGACCTATGATACTTTACATATGTCTAGTTTCTCACTGAATACACCCTAGAGAGGGGTTAAGCAATGTTATCTTTAGCTGTTAATCGTCGTACCGCACTCCTGTTCCTTGGTTCTGGTGCTGGGGCTATCTTGATGAGTGCATGTGGTGGGAATACGTCAAATACCGAAAGCTCTGCTTCGCCTCTCGCAAGCTCTTCATCTGCGAGCTCCACGTCGTCATCAGAAACTCCATCAAGCGCTTCGCCCAGCGCTAGCCCAAGCAGGCGGAATAGTTTCCAGCGAGGATTCAATGTGGAGCTTAATAATGCGGATATGGAGTATACGGGCGAGGGTTATATGTATTCCACGCGCGAAAAGCAAGGATATGGGTGGCCGCATCCTAAAAGGCCTCAAGAAATGAGTGAGAACTCTGAACTCGGGCTGTACTATAGCTGGGCATATGCATCGGCTGGAATAAGTTATGCCATGAAAACGGGTGACGATACGTATATTAAGCAGTCTGGAATGACTGAGGGCGATCAGAAGCTTTTTAAAAGTATTGCTCTTTTGGAAGAAACGCGTGAGGGTAAGTATTGGGAGGAGTCAGGTAACTTCGTGTATAGGCTAGAATCCGATCACCCCGAGAAAAAGGGTGAAGAATATTCTTGGCCTTATCAATTACAAATGTTTCATGGAGACTTCTACGTGCGTAACGGAGAAGTGCATGAAATTCCTGAGAATACCGATGGTTGGGGAAAGATTGTTTACTCCGCTGGAACCCTTAAGGCGAGGTATCTTGATGGTGCCTGGCAGATGGAAGGGTTCTTTGAAGGTATCGCTACCAATGTTGTTGGAAAACCCTTTGATAAATAGTCGGTTATTTATTTGAGAAAGATGCTGTTTCGCGTAGTAGCTTTTCTCTGGCTTGAGACCGCAGAAAAAAGTTCTTGGTGTGAACACAACACTAGATATTCCGCATTGTTCACACTAAGAACCTTTTTAGTATATATGAATAATATTTTATAGTTTTCTCAAAGTTTAAAAGGATAGCAGGGTATGCAAATTTTGAGAATAGTATATGGCTTAGTGCGAACGCTAGAATATCCAGAAAGCACTTAGAGAACCATGTGCGCGGGTCGTGAAAGAAAATAATACTAATTATATTTCATATCACTATAAAAACTTTAATGATAGTGTTCCTCATATGCACTCTGTATCAAAAGACGGAAAGCATTATATTCATCACACACTATGAAAAACTATCGTTATAAAAATTGAGGAGTACTTATGTCTACGAAAAAGATGTGTACTGCAGCCCTAACCGCGCTTGCAGTTCCAGCCCTGATTGGCTCGGCCATGGTGGTTCCTGCCCAGGCAGAGGTGCAATCGGGAACTAACCTGACCTATACTTCGCCCCAAAATGTGAGTTCGCAGTACCACGTTTACGCCGATAATATCGACTGGTCACAGCCCGTGGGCGTGGTGTTTTACTTCGATGGTGACTATAACCGGGACGACGTAGATAGCTCTTTCTTCTACAACCCTAAAGGTGACACCATGCAAGGTATGGCGAATGCAGCTCAGAAACACAACAAGGTCTTTGTCTCTGTGGATACGCCCGATGAATTCGACCCAAATAAAGCAAATGATTACGCCACTTGGTGGGAAAACGCTGATGGGAACGGCGACTACTTCCGCAGCTTTGCCCAGGAGTTTATCGCCGATTCAGATATAGATGAGTCGCAAGTGTGGCTTATGGGATACTCGGGCGGGGCCGAATTCATCACCTATGAGCTTGATGCCGATCAGCAGGGAACCTGGCGTTCCGGCGGTGGTTTCATCATGGTTGGCGGTGGCGGTGGAAAGAATGGGCGCATGGAGACCCAGGCACCGCAGAACATTAAATCGCAGCCCATGTTCTGGTGGGTGAACGAAAAAGATACTCTAGGCGCTACTACACCGGAATGGTGGGACGCTCTCAACACGGCTACAGCCGGTCACGACTGGTATACACGAGAAGGGTATAACACCCAGCCGATGAAAATCGACAAGAAAGAGACGACCTTTAATAACGCTCATACAGATTATGACCTTCCGGGCATCCTCGATCAGCTGTTGTCATAGTCAGAGGGATAACTCTCCGAACCTCTCTGGATAATTGCTTGGGGTACGCTTAAAAGGCTCTTGATACGAATGGAGCGGGATTTTCAACGCTTTATTCGCATCAAGAGCCTTTTTACGTGGAATAAATCATGATACTGATGCAGAAGGCATGAAGCCGAAGGATGGAACGGCAAACGAGGCATAGCAGGGTCGCCGCGGGGAAGTGGTGCAACCTTCATGAAGATCTTGAGAATTCCTGCACGGTTGTACAATGAAACTATGTCCCCACTGTTGAGGAGATCTCTATGAAAACTCGTTCTTTCGTGACTCTCGGTGCCGCCTGCCTGCTGGCGCTGACCGCCTGCTCGGGCGGCGGCGATACAAACGCGCAGAACACTGCCAGCGCCTCCTCCCCGCATCAAAACAGCTCTGCGAGCCGCAGCGCATCGGCAACCCCGAGTACAAGCGCGAAACCTGTTATGCCTGAGCGCACTCCAGTGGTCAATGATGACTCCACCATGCAGCCTTCCGCAAGTGCAAGCAACACCCCGAACCCCTCGAATTCCGCCCAGGTGTGGACCTCCCCGGGAGCGGTCAAGACGGGTACGGTCACCACCGCATCGGCTGACCCGAACGCGGGTAATCCCACGAATGTGCGTCGTGCAGGGGAGACTTGCGGGTCAATTCCTCAGCAGGGCCATCTGCGGGGCAGCAATGCACAGTTACGTGTGGTTGATGGCGTGGTGGATTGCGATTACGCCATGTCGATCATGACCCAGTACATCAACAGCACCCCCACGCCCGATAACCAGACCCAGCACTGGGTTATGCGCATTCAGGATGCCACCTGTTACTGGCGTCCGTTCTTGGACTATACCCCCGATCGCGGTGCACCCGAATGCGTTGTGGAAGGGCATAATATCAAGATCACGGCGCGTCTGGACGACCCAGAAGCTGCCATGCGTGCCTATAACGAACTTGACCCAAAGAACCCGGAATATCAGTCCGAAGATTAAGCTTCGCCAGTGTTCATAAAATACGGGTGGGGAGAGGACAGTTTCTTATAACAGAACTGTCCGCTCCCCACCCGTATTGTGCGTGGTCATTTGACGGCTAGTTACGGTGCTTTCCCTGCGGCAAAAGTCTCAAGGCTGCCTGAGCCTATGCCGCATCCTCTTTGAGCAGAGCATCTAGCCGCGCGAAGGTAGACCGCCAGCTGGCGCGTACCTCCTCGTGTACCGAAACCGGCATGGGGCCGATCTCCACGGTGATGCGCGTACCCTCGCCCACGCCCTCGGGGGTAATAACCGTTTCGGGAAAAAAGCGGAACCGCTGATAGACAACCACGCCTCCGGGGTTCCCTAAATGGTCCGGAAGCTGTTCGGCATATTCGAGCTCCTTGAGCGGATCAATAGCCAGAAACCGACTCTGCAGAACGCATGATACCGAGGCATCAAGCTCGTTAATCATCGATAGCCGCTGCATGCCGCCGACATAAGGTTCCAGCACAATATCTTCGGCACGGGTACGCCACCCCGTCGGACCATACCAGCGATGCAGCAGATTCGGGTTCAGAAACGCCCCGAACACCTGCTCGACGGGGGCGGCAATCTCATGGTCGAAGATGAGAAGTTCTTCGTCGGGAACCTTAGTGATGCTCATCGTACACTCCGTGACGGTCGTTGATTTAGGGCTTCTTACCAGAGTAATAGTTACCGAGGAATTCGTCACGGTACTCAAAGTAGGTGCCGTCTGCAATCGCGGCGCGCGCATCATCGACCATGCGCACAATAAACCGCTCATTATGAATGGAAGCGAGGGTTGCCGCCAGCCGCTCATCCGCCTTGAACAGGTGCCGCAGATAGGCGCGCGTATAGTGTGCGCACGTATAGCAATCGCACCCCTCATAGATGGGCGAGAAATCTGCCTTGAACCGGGCATTCGTCACGTTAAAACGTCCGGTGGGGGAGTAGAGCGCCGCGTTACGCGCCACGCGGGTGGGCGAGACACAGTCGAAGGTATCCACGCCGTTTTCCAGTCCCACAAAAATATCGTCCGGTTCCGAAATACCCAGCAGGTGGCGGGGCTTAGCCTCCGGGAGTTCTTCGGCGCACCAGCGCACAATGGTGCCTAGGTTCTCCTTTTCGAGGGCACCCCCGATACCGAACCCATCGAAAGGCATATCACCTAAATCGCGGCAGGCTTTGCGGCGTAAATCCTCATACTGCGCGCCCTGAATCACCCCAAAAAGTGCTTGGTAGGGTTTGCCCGTGCGCTCATCCGTGAGCCGTTCATGCTCGGCAATGCAGCGCAGCGCCCACAGACGGGTGCGTTCCAGCGCCTCTTCCTGGTATCCGCGGGAATTGTACAGAGTAGTCAGCTCGTCGAAGGCAAACATGATATCTGCCCCGATCTGATGCTGCACCTGCATTGAAACTTCGGGGGTGAAACGGTGAATAGACCCGTTGATATGGGATTTAAAATTCACGCCGTCATCATCAATATGCGCCAGGCGCTCCTTGCCGTGAGCTACATCGTCGTCGCCAATCGGGCGCCCGTCGGCACCCTTCGCATCGGCAACGGTTCCCATGTCAATCACCTTTTTGAACCCCGAACCCAGGCTCATCACCTGGAACCCGCCGGAGTCGGTGAAGGTTGGCCCGTCCCAGTTCATAAACCGCCCCAGCCCGCCAGCGGCATCTAGAATCTCGGGTCCGGGCTGCAGATACAGGTGGTAGGCGTTCGCCAAAAGCGCCTGCGCCCCGAGTTCCTTCATTGCTTCGGGAAGCACCGCCTTAACGGTCGCCTTCGTACCCACGGGCGTGAAGGCGGGAGTCTCAATATCGCCGTGCGGGGTGCGAATCACACCCGTGCGCCCCAAAAACTGCCCGCCATTAGCCTCAACACGCTCGGCAGACGGGGATGCGGTCTCGGCAAGGCGGCTCGTGACGGTAAAACCGAAGTCGGGGTGGGGGAACTCGTTGTTCATCTGTGCCTTTGAAATATACGGGTACGACCAGGGAAAATGCGCTTACTCCGGGGAGGAGTGCGCACGGCTATTATACAGGCGCGGCACGTCAGAGCATCTGCAGACCCGCGCCGTCTCACCCCATGTCTAGGGGCATGACGGGACGAGCCTGATAAGCGGCGCACCCCACCAGAGCCGGAAAAGCATTAGTCTTCCACGCTCAGGTGGGCGGCGGCCTCCAGAGTCATCCACGCCTGAAGCTGACCGGATAGTTCCACGGGCTTACCTGCGGCGATCGCATCGCGCGCGGATACGGTGAACTTCGGTGAGAAAATGGCGACCGTCCGGTCACGAATTTCGTTCGGGTCAATACCAGGTTCATTCAGCGGCAGGGTGGGGTCGAATTCGCGGCGTCCCTCCCACACCGCGCGGGCACTGCCGTACACGAGGGCGCTCGCCAGGGATCGTGCCTCCGGGCTGAGCATAGTGGACATTGCCGCTTGCGCCAGGTAGCGCACCAGAATACCGGTGAAGAGCGCACCGTCACCGTCGCTACCGGAGTGAAGTACGAGATGATGTGAACCGTCCGAGAACTCGAAATCTTCGCTGAGGTTTTTGACGATTCCGACGATCAGGCGTTCGGCGCGCAGCAGGTATTCTTCACGGCGGTCGTCTGAAATTTCCGAGGATTCCGCAAGCGTCAGAAGCACCGCTAAGGTTGTGCCCTGATTGTAGGTGTAGATATTGCGTTCTACGTCAAAGGGAACATTACGGCGGCCAGTGACGTCATCAACCATCACATCCTGCGGGCGCAGGTTAGCACCATCGAAGTAGAGCATACGGTCGCCGTCCCAAAGAACGTCGTTGAGCCAGGACATAAGATTCTGCGCGGTTTTTATCTGCCCGATGCGCGCAAAAGCAAGGGCCGCGGGAGCGGTTGCCGGAGTATTGCAGAAGTCTCGTTTGCCTTTGGACCAGCTCATGCCGCCACAGGAATGAAGGCCGGTGTTAAGCCTTTCAAAGAGTACCGATCCTGCATCCTGCGCCGTAACGTCCGAGGCGCCGGTTATTGTTTTACTAAGCCTATTGAGCCGCCCCACGGCGAGCGCCAACCATGCCATATCGTCATAGAAGTCGTTTGCAAATCCCAGGTTGCGGGTATGGATGCCGCGTACCACGCTCCTGGCGGTGGCGAGCATGTTCTGGGCTTGTTCGGTGTCGCCTTCACGGACGGCACGTTCGCCCGCATCTATAATGCAGTCGAGTAAGTGCGCCTGCCACCAGTAATGCCATTCGGCAAACCGTGCTCCTAGACCACGCGATTCGGGCATCTGCACTGCCCCGAGCAGGGTTCCGGGTACGCCAAAAACGCGGCGGGTGTATCGACTAAGGATAGAGTCGGCGGCACGCGAGGCGCGTTGCGCATGCTCGGTGCTGGGGACTGATTCAGAAGGGTGGTTGGAGGTCACGTTCTTTCTTCCTTGCTTATGAAAGCTACCTACGATACTGCCACGAGAGGCGAGGTGCTACCACATTATCGCATTATTAGTACTGGGGTCGTGCCACATTTCGCGGTGCGAGAGAAAGCGTGCGTGCGCTGTACAGGGTGAGCGGTTTGCCCGTGAAGGGATGTACACAGTCAAGACGATGCGCTAGAAGCTGTAGCGGCACAGATGCATCGTTTGGTGCTGTTGGCAGAACCTGCGGGTAGAGAACGTCGCCGAAGATCGGGGTTCCGAGCAGGTTCAGGTGCGCCCGCAGCTGGTGCATTTTGCCGGTGTGCGGAGTGAGTTCGTAGAGGGCGAGTTCTTCGCCGGGCACCGGATAGGACAGATACGGGTTTTGTTCGCCAGATTTGAGAGGAACACTTTGTGGCGCTTGATAGATTTCTCGGATGCGCACCAGAGTTTCCGCGTTCACGCTAAGGCCTGCGCGCTCGCATTCGCGTGCCGAGTACTGCCGCACCTGTAGAATATTGCGATCCTTGTCGATGCGGCTGCGCACCTGCACGCCTTCGCCCAGCATGCTCTCACGCAGGTCTTCACCTGGTGCCGGGGCGATAGCAAGGTAGGTTTTGGTGACCTGCCGGTTCTGAAACATCATCTGGAAGGGGCCGCGTGCGTCTCGAGTTTTGGCGAAGAGTAAAATCCCCGCGGTGGGGCGGTCCAGCCGGTGAACGGGCGTGAGCAGAGGATTATTCTCGCGTACCCGCAGTTTGGTGAGTGCGGTCTGCACGACATAGGCGCCGCGCGGGGTGACGGGCAGATAGTGCGGCTTATCTACGGCGAGCAGGTGCTCGTCTTCATAGAGGACTGGAAGGTCATCCGGCAGCGGTGGTTCCTCGGGAAGTGGGCGGTAGTACCAGATTCTTAGTCCGGGCAGATACTGGGATTGGTTGGTGAGGATCGTGCCATCATCGGTGCGCACCTCGTGCCGGGCGAAACAGTCGAGGATTGTTGCGGGGTCTTCGGGTGAGAATCGACTGATGAGGTACTGAGCCACCGTGCTGGGGTGTGCATCCGACCCTTTGCTCGTCTCATGCAGTGCTGGATACGCGGGCAGAGTCAGCGATACGGGGTCTATGCCCGCGCGCTGGGGTAGGGGTGGTATGAAGAGGTGGCGATTGACTCGTCGCGGCATAGGTTGATTGTAGCGTGCTTTGCGGGTTGACCTGTTCGGAGAAAACCTCTAGCCCCCTGCGTGAAAGTATAAGGACCGCGCCTTGAGGACAGCACATACTTAGGCCATCATGGCACGCCCCTCTCATGTTTTGGGTGGTAGGTGAACAGTGTGAAGTTAATGCGAAATATTCCTCGCGCAAGTGTCTAATAAATAAATAAAATCATAAAATTTGTTTCACTATCATGAAGCATGGAACGGCTTAATAACGCGGCAAAATCAGCTTATAAGCATTAAACTTCATATTAAGTTCTATAGGTAGCGGCTTAGGGTTAGCGCGGTACTATTAAAAAAAGAGGTTCGAGAAATCGAACGATTAGAGGGATATATGGAACACAACGCACGCAACGAAGCTAAGCACACTGAAACCGTACAAAAAGCCTCTGAAAAAGCAGCTAAGAAGACGCGGCAGAGCGGTCAGTGTCTGACTCCAGCGCAACGGGAAGAACAAATCCTGCAGGTCGCGGCGGCTCATTTTGCGCAGCGCGGTGTTGTGGCAGCCTGCATGAGCAGCATCGCTCGTGAGGCCGGTATTACTCGGGCACTGCTGTACCATTACTTCCCCGGCAAAGAGTCTTTGGCGGCGGCGGTAACCCGGCGCGAAGCACGGGCTGTTCTTGAAGCGCTCAGCGAGCACCACCCTAACCCGGTGGAGGCTCTTCGTGTTGAGCTGCGCTCCTACTTCGCCCATGTTGCTGAAGGCGGCAGTGAAAGCGATGCTCCCAGTACTCCTGACGAGTACTTGGAATGGATACTCGAACGCACCGAAATGCCCGTTAACGACCGCACCCGCATGATTTTAGGCGGATGGCTGCATCTAGTCGATTACTTCGCCCGACATGTGGTGCAGGGCAGTTCGCGCGGTAGCACTCCGGCGGGTGCACGCGCCATGCGCATCGATGAAGCTATCGACATCTGCGTTGGCGTGGCAGATACCATGACCGGCGGGTACTAAGCTAGAGCTTCTCAATGAGCCCCTAACATCGGGAGTTACCGAAAATATTGCGGTTCCCCTCGATGCGGGGCTTTCTGCGCTTAAAGACCCCGGCATTTTAGAGGGAGCGGCGCATCCGCAGACCGCGCGGGGTTGTGTAAAAGCCCTGCGCAAGCAGCGCGCGCCGTAACGCCACCACCGGATGCTCGGGCAGCCGGCCAGAATCGGTCTTCGACGCTCCCCGGTGAGTCGGCGGTTCCGGGGTTGCCAGAATATCACAATCGTTGAGTTTTTCCACCACGATTTTCTCAGCAATACCCGCCTGCACGATGCGCGCCAGCAGCGGGGCCGCAGCCTCAAGTTTGAGCGGATCAGCCGTGAAAGACAGCAGGGTTTTGCCGCCGCGTTCCAGATAGAGGACCGCTTCACCATCGAGCAGGATGAGGCAGGCACCCGCCTTACGCCCCGGACGATGCCGCACGGACTGGGCGGTCTCTGTGCCTTCGCGCGCAGCCTCTTCCGCACCGCCGAATGTAGAAGAGACCGAGAGCAAGCTGGGGACGGAAGGCCACGTGAGCGCCGCACCATAAGGATTCGCCGGATCTGTAGCCGCCAGCAGAACACCCTCAAATAAACCGAATACTTCCTCGTTTTTTATTCGTTTTACCCCGGTATTTTGCGGATTATCAGCGCCAATATTAGCGTAGGAACGCACCGCATCCACTGTTGCTGGGGAGGCGAACTGAGCCGCACCCAGCCCCTCAATGAAGTATCCGCGCCGCACCAGGGCACGTTCCTCGGCAGCCGCATAGACGCGGTACAAGGCCGCAAAGCCGCCGGGAACATCCTCAGAGGCGAGCGCGCCGCGCGTGAGCACACCGTACCTGTCTAAGAGAAGTTCCGCGCGCGCATAGGCGGTAACGGTAGCATCCGCCTCTTGCGAAGACCCGGTGCCCCCAGTATAAGGGCGGCTCTGGGGAAGGCTAATATGACTGAACCGCCCGGAATCCCGGGCCGAAACCTGCGGATCAGAAGAGCTGGCACGGGTGCCGCCCAAGCCGCTATACCTGCGTGGATAAGCACCCGCAGAAGTACGCGCCGCCGACAGTCGTGCGGCACCGCGCCTGCGCACCGGGCGCGCCAAGGGAGCGGCGGGCCGCACCGGATGCGCGCTCGATCCGCCCGCCAGCATGGCACGTACCGGGGCGAAAGTATCATTTGTGACCAGCCCCGCCCACACCAGGCGCCACAGCGCGGCGGATACCTCCGAAGCCTCCGGAAAATGCACAACCTCGCCCGAGGCGGCGCGAGAGACCAAGATGTCGTTCACGCGCTCACGAAGCGGCATAAAGAACAGCCCACCACCGGAAAGCGCCTCAAAGACGGCGTGCTCCACCGAGCCCAGCTCATCCAAGGCCTGCGTGCGAGAAGAATCGGGCAGGCTCAGCTCGGCGGATTCGGTAAGATGCAGGCTCACCCAGCCGTCATTGCCGGAGATTTCGCCCTCACCACGCCAAAGCACCTCTCCGCTGGCCAACAGACTATCTAAGAGCTGCGGCGAATAATCACGCACCCGGGCTGGCAAGACGAGGGTCTCCAGGGCAGAAGCGGGCACACGCACCCCGGCCAGCTGATCGATGACCGTCAGCAAGCCCTCGCGACCCTCTAATGCCTCGGCGGATGAACCTTTGTTTTCGGCGAGAACCTGAACCGTGCGTTCGGGCTCGTAATACGCGCCGTACTCGGTGGTTTCTGCGAGCCTGCGCGAAACCTTGACCGTCTGCGCGCGCACTCCCTGCCAGGCGGGCAGGAATGCACCATAAGCACGCTGCGGTACCGGCTCAATCTCGCGGCGCAGCGCCGCCAACGACCGGGCACGAAGCAGGCGAAGCACCTCGGCATCCACCCATTCCAGGCTTGCCGTGGGTGCGGGGGAGAGCGGTATCGTATCGGCTGCCTCCACGCGAGATACACGCAGTTCCTCGGGCAGGTACTCGCCCGAGAACAGCCGATTTTGCGTCTCTAAAGCGCGTAAAACCGGCAGAATAGCACCCGAACCCGTCGGCGTAATACGACTGAAATGGGCGCTCGCCTCGGCTGCGGTAAAGGGGATGTGCGTGCGCGCATACCGCGAGATTAGGTCTTCGAGCGGCGCGGCGACCGGCGTGAGGTACGCCTGAGCAATCCCGACCGGAAGCGGCAGCCCTAACCCGTCGCGCAGCCGGGCGGCGTCTTCCACGGCGGCATAGATCGGTTCCGTGCTATCCGCTATATTTGAGTGCGGATTGATAACGAATGCCCTGCGGGATGCGACCAGCTCTTCGGCAAGCGTGCGCGCCTCTTCGTCGGTGGCGTGCGGGGTAGTTTCAAGGTCTTCTTCCGGTAGACCCTCATCGGTATTTTCGGCTGGATCCCCGGTTTCATGTGAAATATCAGCCTTTTTAGATCGACTTTCGCTGCCTTTTGGGGTGCTCCAAGAGACCTCGGGCGCGGACTCAACCCCGGACCCCTCATTCCCGCGCAGCCGTAGCGCCAGCTCCCTCGCCGTGAGCGGTCCGAGCTGGCGCAGAAGATCCGCCACGCCCTCAACCCCGCGTGCCCGATACTTCGCCCCGGTGCGCTGAAGACGCTCCTGAACCTCAAGAATCACCTGCGGATCCAGCAGATCGCGCAGCTGAGCGGTACCCAGCAGCTCCGCCAAAAGTGCCGGATCCAGTGCCAAAGCGGCAGCGCGGCGTTCGGCGGCGGGCGCATCCGTATCGTAAATATGTTCCGCCACGTACTCAAAAAGCATGGTGCGGGCAAAAGGCGAAGGCCCCTCGGTCTGCACCTGCGACAGGCTGATGCGCCGCGCGGCAATATCCCGATGCAGCTGAAGAAGCGCAGGAACATCATATACATCCTGCAAGCATTCGCGGGCGGTTTCCAGCAGAATCGGGAACTCGGGGTATTTGCGCGCAACATCCAGCAGCTGGGCCGAACGCTGGCGCTGCTGCCATAGGGGAGTGCGCCTGCCCGGATCGCGGCGCGGCAGAAGCAGGGCACGCGCGGCGCTCTCTCGAAAACGAGACGCAAAAAGCGCCGATTCGCCCACACGATCCTTGACAATCTCCTCTAGCCCATCGGCCTCGAAGAGAAAAAGCTCAGCACCCGGCGGGGTATCTTCCACCGCGGGAATACGCAGCACAATACCATCATCTGCCGCAAGCGCGCTGGCATCAATACCGTACCGTTCCTGCACGCGGGCGCCCACCGCCACAGCCCAAGGTGCATGCACCGAATATCCGTACGGCGAATGCAAAATAACGCGCCAATCTCCCAGTTCATCGCGGCAACGCTCCACCACAAACCGCGTATCGGTGGGGACCACGCCGGTAGCCTCGCGCTGCTCCCGAATATAAGAGAGCAAATTATCGCTCGCCCAAGAGTCCAGCCCTAACCGGGTCAGCTCGGCGCGTATCGCAACCGTCGCTGAGGCGTCTTCGCTTCCGGAGTCAGCACCCGCAGACTTCGCTAACTCGCGGGTAAACTGTCCCAGACGACGGCCCAACGCCACAGGGCGGCCCACCCGCTCACCATGCCAAAACGGCAGGCGTGAAGGCTCGCCGGGTGCGGGGCTCACGCGCACCGCATCGTGCGAGATGTCCTCGATACGCCAACTGCTCGCGCCCAAGGCGATAACATCGCCCGCCCGCGATTCATAAACCATCTCCTCGTCCAGCTCGCCCACCCGTTTAGGTGCTTTGGAATCCTCAGAACCGGCCAGGTAGACAGGAAAAAGCCCACGATCGGGAATCGTCCCGCCCGAAGTTACGGCAAGTCGCTGCGCACCGGGCCGCCCCTCAATCGTGCCGCTTGGCGCATCAGCGGTGGCGGTGCGATCCCAAATAATGCGCGGGCGAAGCTCCGCAAACTCATCGGAAGGGTACCTGCCCGCCAGCATCTCTAAAGTACTATCAAAGAGCGCGCGCGAAAGGTTCGCGAAAGGGGCGGTGCGGCGCAGCGCCTCGTACCACGTATCCACACCGATAGGCCCCAGAGCACAGGCGGCGACGGTCTGCTGGGCAAGCACATCCAGCGGGTTTGCGGGAACGGTAAGCGGTTCTAAAGACCCGGCGAGCATACCGGACAGAGCCACGGCAGAGCCCAACAAATCCCCGCGATGCTTCGGATAAAAAAGCCCGCGCGAAACCTCGCCCACGCGGTGCCCGGCACGACCCACCCGTTGCAGACCGGAAGCCACCGACGGCGGAGACGCCACCTGAATAACCGCATCCACATGCCCCATATCGATGCCGAGCTCCAGAGAACTTGTGGCGACCACACACCGCAGCGAACCATTCTTGAGGGACTCTTCGATAAGCGTGCGCTGATCCTTCGCCACCGAACCGTGATGCGCCCGCGCCAGCGGCGCAATGTCTGGCTCCTCACCAATGTCAGGCAGAGGCTCACCCGCAAGCTCGCGCCGTGAGAGCTCGCGGCGCACATGAATATCGTTGAGAGCCGCGGTAAGTTTTTCGGCAAGCCCACGCGAGTTCACGAACACGATTGTAGAATGATTATTCTCGATATCGTCCACGATGCGTTCCTGAACATAGGGCCAAATCGAGGTACGATACCCGGATGCGCGCTCGCCCTCACCGCCCGGCTTCCGTGCTCCTGCACTTGCTGCCTCGCTCGCAGTACCGTCTTGTTCGGCGGAGCTGTTCGGCAGTTCAAGAGATAATCCTTCTTCGCCGGGGAAGGTGCCGATAGCATCCGCAAGAGTATAGGATGGCGCATCATCAGCTGCCTGAACCGGCAACTCTAGTGCGTCCGGGGCTGAACCGGGCGAATCCTGTCCGCGTGGTGCCCGCTGCTCCCCGGGCGCATAGCTGCCCTGCCCGTAATCGTTTGCCCCGCCGAGTGCCGCCATATCCGGCACGGGTACCGAGAGCCGCAGATCCCAACGTTTGGGCACCTGCCGCGCCACGATTGTCACCGGGTGCACTCCGCCTAAAAATGTGGCGACGGCTTCGGGCGGGTTCACGGTTGCCGACAGTCCGATGCGCTGCACCGGCCGCTCTACCAGCTGATCGAGCCTCTCCAGGGAGACCGCCAGATGCGCCCCGCGCTTGGTTCCCGCCAGGGCGTGCACCTCGTCCACAATCACGGTTGTCACGCCGGTGAGTGTCGAACGTGCCGCAGAGGTCAGCATAAGGTAGAGCGATTCGGGGGTGGTCAGCAGAATATCGGGCGGGTTGCTGATCAGCTGCCGCCTCTCGCGCGCCGGGGTGTCACCGCTCCGAATACCCACGGTAATATCGGGTGGGGTTCGCCCAGATTCCTTCGCCGTATGCGCAATCCCCGCAAGCGGCGCGCGCAGATTGCGCTCCACATCCGCCCCGAGAGCTTTCAGGGGCGAAACATACAGGATGCGCGTACCGCCCGCACGCTGTTTCTTGGTCTTTTGTATTTCTTCCCGAGCGCCCCCGTTTTTTCGCGCCTGAGCCGATGTCGTAAGCTCGCACTGATCCGATTCTGGGCTTTTGCCGCGGTAGAGCGCATCGAGCGCCCACAGGAAAGCGGCAAGGGTTTTACCGGAGCCCGTGGGGGCGATAATAAGCGCGTTTTCGCCCTTGCTGATACTCTCCCAGGCGCCTTCCTGTGCGGCGGTCGGAGTGCCAAAAGCGTTGCGGAACCATTGCTGAGTGGCGGGTGAGAAAGGTTCTAGAGCGTCGGGCATGGTCCCATTATCTCGTATGTGCCCCGGATTCTCCTTGAAAGTTTTTTGAGCGTGGCACATATTACAGGGGCAATTGTGCGCGAACACAAGACTTTTCCGTGTGGTGAGGCCATAATAGTTGAATACGTGCATTACATGCACCATAAAATTTTACAGGTAAAGTAATTTATTTCACTGAAAGGACACAGGTATGACCCGCTTGACCGAAGACCAGATCACCGCTCTCTTTCGCGAACCTCGCACTGTGAGCGCATTCACCGATCAGCCCGTCACCGATGAACAGCTGCAGAAGATCCAGGAGATCGCCTACCTGGGACCTACGGCTTTCAATAGTCAGCCCCTGCGCATCACCTGGGTAAAGAGCCCCGAAGCTCGCGAGCGCCTGGTCAAGCACATGATGGACGGGAATAAGGAGAAGACCCTCAAGGCTCCTGTAACCGCTGTGCTGGCCTTCGATAAGAACTGGCAGAAACGCTTTGGGGAATTCGCACCCCAGGCCGCTGCCTTCGAATCCTACTACGAGGCTGAAGAGGCACGTATTCCCGCGGGCGCGCTGAGCTCTGCACTTCAGGCTGGCTACTTCCTGACCGCCGTGCGCGCTCTTGGCCTGGATGCGGGCCCCATGACTGGCGCGGATTTCGACGGTATCGCCGCTGAATTCTTCGAAGGCACCGACCAGCAGCCCTTCCTCGTCGTAAACCTGGGTTATGGTGTGGCTCCCGAGTATCCGCGCGGTACCCGTTTTGAGTTTGATGATGTAACCCGCAGCATCTAAAAGCTGTGCTTCGCTCTTGCTGAGGTGCCGAGGTGCGCCTTCGGTCCCCAGCGAGAGTAAACCGCAGGAATCCGGTAGCTAGGTATATGTGTCCGGAGGCCTGCGAATATGTGGTGTACCGGTGGCTGCCGTATCTGATGATGCGGCAGCCACCGGTTTTTGCTGGGCTTTGAGGGAATGGGGAACTGCCGTGGCGTGAATTCTGGGGGTAGCTTTATGGTGCGAACCGGTGCATGATGGAAAGAACGGCGCGGTAGCCTTGCGGGGGACGAATAGATTCACCGTGTCGAGAGAACCCAACGTCATAGGAAAGGATATGAGAGATGACCCGTTTATCTGAGGACCAAATCACCGCTCTTTTTCGTGAGCCCCGAACTATGCGTAAATTTACCGATCGGCCCGTCACTGATGATCAGCTTCGGGAGATTCAGGAGCTTACCTATCTGGGACCTACGGCCTTCAATAGTCAGCCTTTGCGTATCACATGGATCAAGAGCCCCGAGGCACGTGAGCGCCTTGTCAAGCACCTGATCGAGGCTAATCAAGAAAAGGCTCGTCAGGCACCTGTCAATGCCATACTCTCATACGATAAGGCGTGGATAGGCCGTGCAGATGTGTTTAACCCCCGCGCGGCAGAGACTATCAGGAACTATTGCACGACCGAGGAAATTGTTACCTTTGCCGCTCAGCAGAGCGCCAACCTGCAGGCCGGTTACTTTATTACCGCTGTGCGCGCCCTTGGTCTAGACGCCGGTCCCTTATGGGCCGATTTTGAGGGGCTGTACGAAGAATTTTTTGCAGGGACCGACGAGCATCCCATCCTTGTGGTGAATTTAGGGTACGGCGTTCCAACCCAGTACCCGCGCGATACCCGGTTCGGATTCGATGATGTAACCCGCAGCCTCTAGCGGCTCGTGCATCTGCACCAGGATGCACCGCCTACCGGTTTTGTGACGAAGTTTGACGGAATCTATCGGGAAAAACCCTGTGGCTATGCGTTGAAGCTGAGGCGGGTGCACTATGGAAAAGGGGAGTGGTGCGTAACGTGCCTCTTGCTCCATATGCCGCATACTCGCCGGAAGGGAAAGAACGTGAGCTCACGCAGTGCTGCTGACCGGGGCATCGAACCGGAACCCTATCTCGCGAATCCGAGCCGCCAGTCACGCCTGTCCCGTGAACAGCGTGAGGCGCTATATGAACTGCCCCGCACCTCGTATCAGTTCAGCGATGATCCGGTGACTGAAGAGCAGCTTCGTGAGATTTATCGGCTTACCGCGCTCGGGCCTACCGCCTACAACAATCAGCCTTTGCGCATTACGTGGGTGCGGTCGAAGAGTGCGAAAGAACGCCTTTTGGGATATCTTCACGAAAGTAATCGCGATGCTGCCGCCAGCGCGCCCGTGAATGCGGTTCTTGGGTACGACAAGAATTGGCAGAAACGGTTCGCCGAGTTCGCTCCGCACGCCGTGGCAGCGCAGGAGTTCTTCGAGGCTGAAGAAGAGCGCATTCCGTTGGGCAGGCTAAACGCACAGGTACAGGCGGGGTACTTTATTACCGTGGTGCGTGCGCTAGGTTTAGATGCCGGGCCTATCACCGGCGTAGATTTTGAGGCTCTTGCCGCCGACCCCGTTCTGCTCGGCGGCGCAGATCAACAGCCTTTCCTCGTGGTGAATCTCGGCTATGGTTTGGGCCCCTATCGGGCACGCGGGCTGCGCTTTGACTTTGAGGATGTCACGCGCACTGTTTAATTTCCGTGCTTCGCGTCCCGCCACGAGATTTTCCTGCGCTTACGGCAGCCCTGAAACGCGGCGGCGTATACCACGTGCGGGCGAACTCCTAGCGTTTTCCCTTCATCTGGTGTTCTATTTCATAGGTAGGTAAGAAATATTTCCGTATCAGGGTGATGAGGTGGAAAACTTAGGTAAACCTCGTGTATAAATAAAGCATTGTGTAGATGCTGAAGAGGCGGTTCCTGTATAAGGAACCGCCTCTTGCTGTTATCGCTTCTTCTCGAAGCGCATCATTCGTGTGCTGAGTGGTTACGAACCGAACTGTCCCACGGACAGCTGCTGGACCTTGCCGGTGCACGCCTCAGAGGAAGCAGAGACCGTCGTCCAGTTGCCGTCACCGGGAACCTGAACTAAGAATCCGTGCGCCATTGTCGGTGAACAGTTCTTACCCAGCGGACCAGCGTTGACCGAGGTCACTGGGGCGTTTGTAGATTCACCTGTGTGCAGAAGCGTGCCGGTAGGGTTCGTTGAACCTGCCGCCGGGCGTGCCGGTGAGCCAATCTGACTGAAATTAGAATCTGCGTAGACAACCGTCGGGTTACCCTTGAGCACGCAGGGCTCCTCAGAAACGTTCGTGAACGTCAGAATGAATTTCCGGGCTCCGGGTGTGCCCTTATCTTCGGAAGCAGAAACCGAGAGATCGGTGATCTGGCAGGCTGACGCTAGGAGTGAACCTGAAGAACCGGTTGCTGAACGCCCTGGCTGTTTAGCTTCTGGGCTGGACGATTCTTCAGTGCCGTTATCTCCATCGTTATTCGATGAAGAGTCATCCGCATCTTTGCTTTCCTCGCCGGATGAACTCTTTTTATCGTGAGAATCCTTAGAATTGGAGTCTTTTTTCTTAGCTCCATCCTCGGAATGTTCATCGTTTGAGTGAGAGTCGTTATTATCTGTGGGGTTATCCTCAGGGCTTTGAGAACTATCCCCGCCCGCGGTACTGATAGAACCGGGGGACACAGAATGCGCCGGGTCGGAAGCACGGGTAATTTTACCCTGAGCAACGCTGGCGGATGCGCTCGGTGAAGCGTCAGTCTGCGCAGAATGATCGGCATCGGAAACGCCGCAACCTGCCAGCGTAAGGGCGCAAAGAAGTGCGGTTGCGGAGTAGAGTATCTTAGCCGAACTCGTCATATTACATCGCCGCCTGCAATTGTATAGAGGCGCCATCCATGCCGGGTGCGTATTCCACCTGGCAGCAGAGGCGCGAGTATTCGTTAGCTACGTCGTCTACCATGTCGAGGAGATCCTCCTCAGCATCGGTACGATCACCTGAAGCCGCGTAGTGTTCTGGATCAATAAAGGTATGGCACGTGGCACAAGATGCGTTGCCACCGCATGTTGCGAGTACGGGGAACCCGTTCGCCTGTACAGCTTCTAATAGAGTCTGGTGATCCTCCCATTCGATCTCTCGGCTGTCACCGTCTTCTCCGGTTACATTGATCTTCACGCTCACGCGCGTTTCCTCCTCACATTGTGTAGATGCACCTCTATTGTAAACTCAGAGCTTACCCCGTAAAACTTTGCGACGGGGGTATGACAGAGGTGTACCCGCGAGAAGAGTACCAAGGTTAACCCTATGATGCAGTGGTGCCGTGCACAGCGTATCCGTGACCCGTGCACCCTAGTGAACGAGTCGAAAATGGTGATTGGGAGTACCCTTGTTCTGGAGGTTATTCCTCGAAATCTTCCTCTGTTTCCAGGGCATGCACGATACCGCGACAGGTATCTTTGGGATTGGCGTATCGCAGATCCACACCAAAAATCTCGCGGATCTGACGGGCCGAATTCAGATGCCAACGTTGGCTGTCGGAGGGGGTCACAGATGTGGTAGCTTTCATACCCGGCGCCAATTTTTCGTGACGAATATCGTAGTGCTTGCCACCCATCGTAATCGTAAAACCGTGACTTTCCAGAAGATTCTTAAAAGCGTGGATATCGTGGGGAATCTTAACGCCGCGCTGCGACTTGGTGCCGCGCATCCTGGGCTGCGATTCGAAGGGGTTGCGTGTTTTCACCACACCCTTGCGCACGCTGACAATCTTATGGTTGGTGTTTGAGAACTCTACCGAATAGCCGTGCAGGGAGTATACGGTACGGCTCGTGCCCGGAATCGGTCGGCGATCATTCGCCTCTTCGAGGATGCGCTCCACAAGTTCTGCTGTGAGTCCCAGGGCGCTCAGCTGTTTCTCGGCATCAGGGGTGAGCTCATAGTGTCCGCTGGGGGCGCTGAGCGTAGAGCCATCAAAAGGATGTACCGAGATAACCTCGGAGGTATTCGCGTTCAGAACGGCGGTGTACCCGAGGCGCCGGTTTGAATAATGCTGAACCTCACGTCCGAAACGGTTTTCCTGGGCGGATTCGTCGCGGCGTTCGCTGTCTGGGGCCGTAATGAGCTCAAGGACGAGCGCGTACCCCAGGTTGTTGCGCATCATATGATCGATGACACCCGGCAGTACCGGGTAGATGCGGTCGCCCGGCGGAACATCGCCATAGAAATCATTCTCAATCTGTTCGGCGATGCGTTGGTTCTCGTGCGGAACCTCAAGCAGGGGAATAAGTTGCTGACCTGAGGGTTTAATTGTGGGCTTGACCGCCGCAGGCTTGGGTGCGTTGCGATAGGCGGTTACCAGCGCCTCGTTTTGGGCAATAAATTCTGAGGCAAGAAGCGGCATGATGGTGAAGTAAAGCTCCGCAGCCTCCGGGGAGATTTTGCGCCGTGCATCCAGCAGGCTTTCACCCTCGGGATTCTGTATAGTCCAGGTGCCCTCCTGTTCGGTGTATTCGTATCGCGCTAGGTGGGAGAGCTCCTGCAGACGGGCATAAAGCTCGACGGGAATGTCTATTTTCTTGTTCATAAGGTGCTTTCCTCCTAACCCCTATGAGACCGTGGCGTTTGATTCTAGAGAATTTTCAGGGGTATCTTCAGCACCGTTAGCGTCGGTATCTGTGGCGGATTGTCGAATACTCATGACGATGCGGTTATCGGGCGATATCGTAACCTGTATGCCACTCCCGTGATATTCGCGTGTCCAATCGAGGTTTACCCTTACCTTTTCGGGGGAGCTGATGGCGGAGACCATCGCATCGAAGGCTTCGCCGCCGTGGGTTTTAAGATAATTCTGCGCGCCGGAGGTGAAATCGCAGGCGGTGATATCGGGGACGCCAAGAAGCTCGCGAGCGGCTTCGGGGCTGTATTCTGTGCCGCTTCGTCCATCAAAATCATCAAACTCGTCAAGGGCGGTGATAACGGTCATAGACGCGGTATTGACATCGACTCGGTAATCGTTGTGGCGGAACCGAATAATCCAACCGTTAATACGTTCGGCGCGGCCCAGTGTGATAACTTCGCGGATAGTCACCAGATCGATATTGTCTTTTTTGAAGGTGTCCAACCGTCCCGGATCTACACGATAGTTGGCGGTGCGTTCGGCCTTGGTGATGGGATCATTCAAAGAAGGCAGCGCGGTCTTCCGTGTGTGTCCGTATACCTGTGCGGGAGGCTGCGCACCGGATGCTGAAGTCTGTGAACCCGCTGGCTTTGGTGTTTGTGAAGAAGCCGTCTCGGGTTGTGGGGTTGTATTTTCCGCTGAGGACTGTGCTGCTTGGTTCGTGCGCAGCTGTTGCAGGTATTCTTCAATGCGCGGAGGAGTATAGGTGAGCGTGCTCTTCTTCTTGAACATCGCGGGAGAAGGCATGCGGGCGATGCCGGGCGTGGGAACTTGCGGCTGTTCATGGGAAGGTACCGGCTGGGCCTGCTCTAGGGGAGTGGGCACCTTAGGAACGGGTATAGGGCCAGTCTGGGTCGTATCTGCGCTATCATCACTCGCAGGTTCCTCCATCATGTCGGCGGGAGCATCCACCGCGGCGCTAATCGTGGTTTCGGGAACCAGCGGCAGAGAACCGGTGACGACCTCGTCGGCCTGAGCTGCACTAACATCTTCGTGCTCTTGAGTTGAGAAAGAAACAATATCGTCGGCGTTTTCAATACGGTGTCGAAAATTCTTATACAGTATCTCGGATGCGGCGCTGAACAGCTTCTCGACGGATGCAGATTCGGCGGGTGCACAAGGACACAGAAGCTCGGTCTGATCTTCGCTATAGACTGCCCAGTGGGCGCATCGGTGATTTGCCGGATAGTATGTAATATCTTTTAGCTGAGCAATATCTATGAGGGAACCCACTAGGGATTGCGGTATCGTGAGCTGAACCATGATGTTGACGCTCCTTCGCTGTTGAAATACTTTCCCTGGAAAATTGGGGTGTATCCAGATTACCGGTATTTTTGAAGCCTGTCTTGGGATGACGGTGTTTTTAATCCCCTAGCAGATAAAAGCGGTGTTAGAGCTGGTGGCACACCGGAAACTGAGGGGCAGGCCAAGTATTTACGCGATGCGTCTGGTTGCACTGATCGTATGGATAGCCGAAATTTCATAGGCTGGTTTTGCGTTGAGACCCCCGATAGTCACCGCTTCTGAAGGCATGGGTATAGTGCCTGAGGTGAAGCTGTTTGTAGATGTGAATGCCTGCATGTTGTGACTCAGAAGGATCGGATCGTGGTTCTCTATACTCGTCAATTATACGCTATTCAATAGTTGTTTTAGGGTATAGAAACGGCGAAATCCCCGGCGATTACTCGCCGAGGACTTTCAAACTGCCACGTCTGCAGGCTTTGATAGACAGCAAAAAAGCCCTTCCTTGACAGGAAAGGCTTCGTTCGTACGCCTGAAGGGATTCGAACCCCCAACCTTCTGATCCGTAGTCAGACGCTCTATCCGTTGAGCTACAGGCGCATGCTCCTCGCGACCGGGCTTATAACTACCCGTCGCAGCAACAAACAATACTATACGGGCACCCTTGATAGCGCGCAAGTCGAAAAAGAGTGTTAGTTCTAACAAAAACCCTCAACTATTACTCGCAAAGTTCCTAAAAATGGCATAAAAACCGCGTAATTTCAATGTTTTTGCGGGGTGGGAAAATTTTTCAAAAAATTTTGGAATTCGTGGGAACGCTCGGGATTATTCGGTGAAGCTGCGCCGCATCCACAGGCAAACCAACTTAAGGACAAGAGCGCTGCAGTGGGTCAAATATAAAATACTCGACTCATCAGCTAAATGCGCTATTCTAGATGAACACGAGGATGTGGAAAATTCCACGGGCGTGTATTTTAAGGAAGCTACACGCCCTCGTTAGTTTAAAACATCCTCACAACACACTGCCTGCCGTGCCAGTGAGGTGCCCGGCAATTCTCAAGACTCAAAGGGGAAATAGGTCAATGACTGACATCTCAACCGGTACTCTTTCTGCAGAACTTGAAAAGAGCCTGCAGAACGCTCCCACAACCCACCCCGAGCTCTTAGCCTGGGTGCGCGATGTTGCAGCACTCACCGAGCCCGACCGTATCTACTGGGTTGATGGTTCCGAAGAGGAGTACAACCGACTCGCCCAAGAACTGGTCGATGCAGGTACCTTCGTACGGCTAAGCGATCATGAGTTCCCCAACTCGTATGCAGCGTTCTCTGACCCCGACGACGTGGCACGTGTGGAAGAGCGCACCTTTATCTGCTCACAGACCGAAGAAGGCGCTGGTCCTACCAACAACTGGCGTGACCCCGTGGAGATGAAGCAGACGCTCACCGGTCTTTTCAAAGGTTCGATGCGCGGGCGCACCATGTACATCATTCCTTTCGTCATGGGCTCTTTGAAAGCAAAGAACCCCAAGATGGCGGTCGAAATTACCGACTCCGCCTATGTGGTGTGCTCAATGCGCATTATGGCAACTATCGGCAAGGATGTGCTCGCGAAACTGGACGAGACCCAGGGCTTCTTCGTGAAGGCGCTTCATTCCGTAGGCGCCCCGCTTGAGCTCGGGCAGGCAGATGTGCCCTGGCCCTGCAACCCCGAGAAGTACATTGTGCAGTTCCCCGAGACCCGCGAAATCTGGTCCTTCGGGTCGGGCTATGGCGGCAACGCGCTGCTGGGCAAGAAATGCTATGCACTGCGTATCGCCTCGGTTATCGGTCATGATGAGGGCTGGATGGCTGAGCACATGCTCATCCTCAAGGTCACCAACCCTGAGGGCGTTACCCGCTACATCTCCGCTGCGTTCCCCTCTGCCTGCGGTAAAACCAACTTCGCGATGATGGACCCCACCATCGACGGCTGGAAAGCCGAAATGGTCGGCGACGATATCGCGTGGATCGAATTTGACGAGAATCACCAGGCTCGCGTCGTTAACCCCGAGGCGGGTCTTTTCGGCGTGGCGCCCGGCACCGGTTACTCCACTAATCCCAACGCCATGAAGGCAATCTCTAAGGGCAATACTATCTTTACCAACGTGGCGCTCACCGATGACGGCTCCGTATGGTGGGAAGGTAAGACCGACGAGGCACCCGCGCACCTGACCGACTGGACCGGCAAGGACTGGACTCCTGAATCGGGGCGTCCCGCAGCGCACCCCAACTCGCGTTTCTGCACCCCCGCATCCCAGGTGGATATGCTCGCCCCCGAGTACTACGACCCCGAGGGCGTGCCGCTGAGTGCCATCGTATTAGGTGGTCGCCGCAAGACCACCGTGCCGTTGGTCTCCGAATCCGATAGCTGGGAACAAGGTGTCTTCCGCGCGGTCACCCTCTCCTCTGAGACCACAGCAGCTGCAAAGGGCGCCGTCGGCGTGGTTCGCCGCGATCCCATGGCAATGCTTCCCTTCATCGGGTACAACGCGGGCGACTACTTCCAGCACTGGATCGACCTGGGTAAGAAGCACGGTGCCGAGAACATGCCGAAGGTCTACTACGTGAACTGGTTCCGCCGCACCCCCGACGGTGGCTTCGCATGGCCCGGCTTTGGTGAAAACTCCCGCGTGGTCAAGTGGATCTTCGACCGCCTCGACGGCAAGGGCGGCGGCACGCAGACTTTCCTGGGCACCGTACCCACGAAGGAAGATCTCGACCTAACCGGTCTGAGCATCAGCGATGAAGAACTTAACGCAGCACTCGCCGTTTCAAAGGACGAGTGGGTGGCCGAGTTGCCCGGCATTGACGAATGGTTAGCGAAGTTCGGCGATAAGCTCCCCGCAGAGGTCAAAGCTGAGCGTGACGCCTTGGCAAAGTCTCTTGAAGACTAAGGAACATTCGGCAATATGACACCATGGTGGGGTGGGATGCGCTGACAATGCGTATCCCACCCCACCGTTTGTGAAAGCCTGCTCTTACATTGTTGCAAAATACATCCCACCGATCGGGTGTGCAGCGCGTACAGCATGATATGGCATACTCGGGTGTGTGGGATGGTGCACAGTTTATGCAGAAAAGGTGTAAATATCCACCAATGCCTTAAAATATTGCTATACAGACTCCGCATTTTGTGTGCAGTAAAGCCATACCTAATTTTCGTGCGGGTGGTGCGAAGACTAGAATTTTCCGGTAGAACGGACAAACCCTATATTATTAGCCCTCAATAAACTGTTGAAAGGAGATACGAAGCATGCGCCTGACGGCTTTTTCAGACGTATCACTACGTATTATGATGCTTCTTTCTTCCTTGCAGGAAGGGGAAAAACTCTCGACCCAGAAGATCTCGGAGGGAGTCGGAACCCCTTATAATCACGTCGCAAAATCTGTGGCGTTCCTCGTCAATCAAGGGCTGCTTGAATCTACCCGTGGGCGATCCGGCGGCGTCCTGCTATCGGAGACGGGGCGCAAAGCGACCGTGGGGCAGGTACTTCGTAGTACCGAGGGCGATATTCCTATGATCGAATGCGAAGACGAAAACGGCAACTGCCCCCTAGATAGTTTTTGTCGTCTGCGAACGGTTTTAGCCCGCGCCCGTGAAGCTTTCTACGCTTCTGTTGATGACGTTGTTATCTCTGAACTTCCCGCTGGAGCGCGGCCTGCTGGACCCGTTTTTGTGGAGCTGGGGTTGGGGCCGCTCGTGCACGAGCCTACGGAACGAGAGCTGCCGCCCGTACCTCCCCGGCCCGCCGTAGCATCGCATTAAAGACCAAAGTCTCAGGGTGACAAATGTTTGTTGCTCAGAGAGTAGATGCACTATGCGAGAGAAAGTAGCGGATAAACCGTGAAAGCGTGGAGTTTTCTCTTTTGATAGCTTGCCTCTGTCAAGGGTTGGCACCGTAAGAATATACATTGACCGTATGTGCCCGGTGTCCGTTTAAGAAGGCAGGTATGTGACCTGAGTCCGCCTCCGTAAGAGGGGCAGGTAACTGGTATGCCAGTTTATACGTTGTAGAACAACACTGCTGTTCACTCTGCGTGAAACCTAGCGTGAGGGCACAAAATTATTTTTATTCACATCACGGTATATCACGGTGAAAATAATCACATAAACACTACTGTACAAAACACACTATCTGATACAAAGGCATTCTAAATATTTCACGCCGCAAGAAAACACCATCTTAGCGAACAATAAAAGGTGATAACCTAAAAAGGTTTATAAACAAAATATCACTAAAATCTAAGAAAGAAAGGCGCACATCCCTCATGCTTTCCGAAAAATCACGCCCGGTTATCGAGGCAACCCTGCCGATTGTCGCAGAGCGTATCAGGCACATTACACCAGACTTCTACGAGCGTATGTTCGCCGCCCGTCCAGACCTGATGGACGGGCTCTTCTCTCGGTCGTCTCAGCTCGAAGGCACCCAACCGAAGGCGCTTGCTGGGTCCATCGCGGTCTTCGCTTCCTACATTATGGAGCACCCCGATTCCTACCCTGACGAGGTGCTTTCCCGCGTGGCGCATAAGCACGCATCCTTAGGGCTTCAAGAGAATGAATACCCGACCGTCTACAAGTATCTTTTTGAGGCGATTGCCGCAGACCTGGGCGAAGCAGCAACTGAAGAGGTCGTGGGCGCCTGGAGCGAAGTGTACTGGCTCATGGCGAACGCCCTGATCAAGATCGAAAAGGGACTCTATGCATCCCAGGCAAATAATGTTACCCACGCGCCCTTCAAAGTTGTTGATCGCCAAGAAACCGGCGATAACGTGGTCGTGCTGACCTTTGAACCTGCCGATAACACCCCCATGACTGAGGCGAAAGCAGGCCAGTACATTTCCATTATTACGAAGGCACGTGATGGTCTGCGCCAGCCCCGCCAATACACCCTGCTTCCGTCCGATAAAAACCAGCGTCGTATCGGCGTGAAGCTCGATCCGAACGGCGAAATGACTTCGATCATTCACGGGCTCAAGATTGGCGATGTCGTCGAGATTTCCAACCCTTATGGTGACCTCACCCTGGAAGGCTTCGGTTCTGCAGATGCGCCCCTCTACCTTTTCTCAGCGGGTATCGGCGTAACCCCTATGATTAGCTTCCTCAATGAGCTGATTGAGTCCGGTTCTCAACGTCAGGTAACCGTGGTTCACGCTGACCGTCGCCTTGATACATGGCCGCTGCGTGAGGAAATGACCGAGCTGATCGAAAAACTTCCTCACGGCAAGCTCATCTCGTTCATAGAAGACGAAGAAACTGGCGATTACCGTGGCCGTGTGGACATCGCAAAGCTGGGCATACCTGCGGAGGCGAACGTATACCTGTGCGGTCCGCTGCCGTTCATGAAGGGCGTGCGTTCCGCTCTCGTGGATGCAGGTGTACCGGCGCAGAATATCAATTACGAGATCTTTGGACCGGACCAGTGGATGCTGCGCTCATAAAGGCTACTTCAGCGTAGCCCGTGCTGGAGTATTTAGAGGCGGCTGGGTGAGCTAATAGTCGCCTTCTTCAGGAAGTCTCTGTGCAAGTCCGTCTCTCGGCGTCAGGGGCGCCTCGGCCCTCTTCTGGTGCGCATCTGCATCCTGAAGAAGGCTCTTGGAGAACACCCTGAAGCCGTTCGGGAGACCCGTCTGACGCTGCACCGAATATCCCATATTCAAGAGGAGAGACAAAAAATATTGGGGGCGTTGAGCCCCCAATATTTTTATTTAAGTATTTCTAAATGTCCAAAGGTAAACTAAAGAAGCCCCCGTCGCGGCTACACCCCACGGAACACTTCTGACCTAATCAGCCGTGGAGGGTCGTAGTTCCGAAAGGGGGTGAGACGGAATGCCGAAAAAAGGTAAAAGCAAAATCGCTTTGGCGGCTGCGCGAATTATCAAAGCCCTCGCGCAACTCGTCAAAGCGATTGCTGACCTAATCGACGCCATCGGCTAAGCCGATGTAACGTCTCAGCGGGTTCCCCTAGCTTCGCGGTTTAGGGGTGCCCGCTATCTAACATTATACCTAAATATCAGTGGGTATACCCCTGTTAAAACTACAAAGCCCTCGCGCTGGCGTTCACGCTCGGCACGCCTACCGGGGCAAAGCGGGCTCAAATGCGCTCGTGCCAGGGCTGTAAGGCGATCGTATAACCCAGCACCAATAATGCTTAGAAGAAGGGCGGATACCGATAATAATCGGCATCCGCCCAAAATAATGTGAGCTCAAAGAACTACTGGCGCACCAGAGCCAGAATCTCGTCGCGCACGCGCTCCATCGTGGGGATATCCGGTGCTTCAAGGTTCAGACGCAGGAACGGCTCAGTATTGGAAGGCCGCAGATTCGCCCACCAGCCTTCTTCGGTATTGGTGAAGGTGGTACCGTCGGAGTCTTCGACCTTGACAGGCGCGCCAGCGTAGTGCGCGCGTACACGGTCCACAGCGGCTGCCTTGTCCTCAATCTCGGAGTTGATCTCGCCAGATGCGACATAGGGGGAGTAGCTGGCGCTGATCTCGGAGAGCGCCTGGTTACCGCCGCCGAGAGCCGCGAGCACGTGCATCGCGGCGAGCATACCGGTGTCTGCGTTGAAGAAGTCCTTGAAATAGTAGTGCGCAGAGTGCTCACCGCCGAAAATACCGGATTCTTCAGCCATGACTGCCTTGATGAAGGAGTGACCCACACGGGTTTTCACGGCGCGTCCACCGAGCTTTTCGACGAGCTCGGGTACAGCCTTGGACGTGATGAGGTTATAGATAATAACCGGCTGCTCATTGCCTTCCGCCTTAGCGCGCGCGATTTCACGCTCTGCCACGAGCGCGGTAATGGCGGAAGGGGTGACCGCGTTACCCTTCTCATCAATCACGAAGCAACGGTCGGCATCGCCGTCAAAGGCAAGACCGATGTCTGCACCGTGCTCAACAACCGCCTTCTGCAGATCGACAAGGTTAGCGGGTTCAAGCGGGTTAGCCGGGTGGTTCGGGAAAGTTCCGTCAAGCTCAAAGTAAAGGGGCACAATCTCAAGCGGAAGCGCAGGCAGAAGAGCATCCCCCAAGACGGCGGGTGTGGTCTTACCGCCCATGCCGTTACCCGCATCCACAACAACCTTGAGGGGACGAATATTGGAGAGGTCCACGAGCTTACGCAAGTACTCGGCGTAGGCTTTGAGAACGTCCTTTTCGGTGACGACGCCGGGATTCTCAACGGTAGGAATAGAGCCTTCGTCAAGGTACTTCTGAGCAAGATCACAAATATCGAAAAGACCGGTTTCGGAGGATACAGGCACCGCCCCGGCCTTAGCCATTTTCATGCCATTGTATTCGGCGGGGTTGTGGCTTGCAGTGAAAGTAACGCCTGCCGCATTCTCAATACCGCATGCAAAGTAGAGTACGTCGGTTGAAATGAGACCGATTTTTTGGACGTTTGCGCCGCGTGCGGTGGCACCTTCAGCGAATGCATCCATGAATTCGGGGGAGGAGGGGCGCATGTCACCGCCCACCAAAACGGTCTGACCAGCCAGACCGAGCACATCAACAAAAGCGGCGCCGGTTGCACGCACAGTTTCGTGGGTAATAGTTTCGCCGACGATACCGCGAACGTCGTACGCCTTAAATGAGTCTTTGAGGTTAATAGTAGTCACTCGTTTATTTTAGCGGGTATATCTTCGAAATGTACCTCTATAATTGGTGGGAGTATCCAGAGAATTCCCTGAATTTTATGGGTTTTATATCACGTATGCCGTAGTTTTGGTGATGTTGCGTGTAAAAGTTCCTAGAAAGGCCAAGGCGACATGGGCGAAATTTTTCCGTTGAAGAATAAGATTCAGAATTATGCGTGGGGTTCGCACGAAGTTCTGGGTCGCATGCGCGGTGTGCCCGTACCCACGGAAAAGCCGGAGGCTGAGGTTTGGGTGGGGGCGCATCCTGCGGCTCCGTCTGAAGCCACGGTCGATGGGTCTGTGTCGCCGTTGAACGAGCTGGTGGCGGCGCATCCGGACCGTTTTTTGCGCCCTGACCGTGCGAGCGACTGGTTCCCGTTCCTGTTTAAGATTTTGGCTATTGATGCTCCGCTGTCGATTCAGGTTCACCCTACACCGCAGCAGGCCGTCGCCGGGTTCGAGGATGAACAGGCGCGCGGGATTCCGGCTGATGCGCCGCATCGTAACTATAAAGACCGGTACTCTAAACCTGAGAACGTAATTGCCTTAACCCCCATGAAGGTACTGACGGGCGTGCGTCCGCAAGGTGAGCTGCGGGAGCTAGCTGAAGCTTTTGGCGCCGATTGGCTGAGTTCTCGTGTACAGCTGAGCCCAAAACAATTGCTGACCGAGATTATTCGTCTTCCGCAAGATGCTGCTGACCGCGCCATAGCGGGTTTGGTAACTGCGGCGCAAAAGCTGATGACACAGGATGGTGTCTCTGCAACGGTGTCGGATGCCGCCGACCTGGTGAACCTGGTGGCGCAGAAGTATCCGGGTGATAAGGGGCTACTCGTCGCGTTTGTGATGAACCTGATGAACCTTGCGCCGGGGGACTCTGCTTTTACCCCGGATGGTCAGGTGCATGCATATGTCTCTGGCACGGCGATTGAGCTCATGAATCCCTCGGATAATGTGCTGCGCGCAGGTCTTACCCCAAAGCATATTGATGCGGAAGAACTTATTAAGGTGCTCGGCGAGCATCAGGATGCGCCGGTACTACAGCGCCCGACGGCGAACAGCTCGGGCGTGGAACAATACGCCATGTGGGATGAACGCATGAGCGTGCAGCATATACGGGTGCTCGCTGACGAATCGGTTGAATACACCTTTGAAGGCACCTCTGCCGCGCTGGTGGTGGACGGTTCGGTCACGATTTCTGCGGGCGAGCAGAACATAACGCTGCGCGGCACCGAGTCGGTACTGCACGCTGGGGATGTCACCTCCGCCACCATCACGGGGGAGGGCGAACTGTATATCGCCCGGTATGTGTAGCGTGTTTATTGTGTGGGGAATATTGAGAGCAAGTTTGTGAGTATTTACTATAAGACTTGTATCTTAAGAAAGGAGTAGCGCTATGCGGCCTTCGTTAGCTTTTGAAACACATCGGCGTGCTATACGCGAGATTGTGAAAAAATATCCTACAGTAAATCCCCGTGTTTTTGGCTCTGTTCTACATGGTACCGATCATGAGGAGAGCGATCTTGATGTCCTCGTGGATGCTCTGCCTGGAGCTACTCTTCTAGATCTCGGAGATCTGGAAGCAGATTTGGTGCAGGCGCTTGGAACCCGAGTAGAAGTTCTCACTCCCCAAGATTTGCCCCATAAATTCCGTGAACGCGTACTTGCTGAGGCTCAGCCGGTGTAATGATGAGCAAAAATCGTCTTTCTGATTACATAGAGCACATACAACAGGCAGCCGGTGATGCATATTCTTTTACGGAAAATATGACTCATCAAGATTTTTTAAAAGATAAAAAGACTCAACAGGCAGTTATCCTAAATCTTATTATTATCGGCGAAGCTGCAACAAAAATCATGGATAATTACGAAGACTATACTCGTACGACTCCTGAGGTCCCGTGGCGCAGCATGCGAAATATGAGGAACCGGTTGGCTCATGGGTACTTTGATATAAACCTCGATATCGTGTGGGATACTGTAAAAAATTGGTTACCTTCTCTGCTGGAACAAGAGTTTTAGCTTCATAGAACTAAAATATTAAGAATATAATTTTTAGATATATTCTTTTGTGCCTCGGTGCACCTTCAGATGTAACATATAAATATTTCAGAGATACAGGAATGGAATATCCGGCAAAACCCTGACATAAATTACCCAACCACAACCTCCGACGACGAAAGACAGCACCGATGGCACGTAAAATCTTCCTCTTAGCCGGTGCGGCGGGTTCCGGTAAGAGCACCTGGATCGCCGCGCATCCCGAACTTGCAGACCTGACGCATTCTTGGGATGCCGAGCGCCGCAAATGCGGATACATCACCTACACGCTCGATAATCAGCCCGCACTAGCCCTATCGCAAAACACCAGCGCCGAGTCGAAGGCTATCCGCCGGGTGAATGACTGTGTGGAAGAGAATATGCGGCACGGCAACACCGTATTTATCGACAATATGAACGTGCTGCTGCGTAACATGAAAACCTTCCTCGAATTTGCGCGCAAATACTGCTACACCGCATACCTGGTCGATTTTCAGGGCGAACTCACCCTCGACGAGCTGTATACGCGCAACAGAGCCCGCGAATACACTAAGCGTGTACCTGAAGAGGTTATCGAGACCGCCTACAGCAACCACCGTGAGCTGCGCGAGAATTGGCGCAGTATCCTCAAGAACTACCGGGATGTGGTCGCCGGGTACATCGCCCCCAACCAGGTTTTCGCCGAACTCTTCACCCCGGTGCGCGCGCTCGATAACTACCATAAGGTAGTCGTGGTTGGCGATATTCAGGGCATGGGTAGCGAACTCGAAAAGCTTATTGACACTCTCTCACCCGAAACCGGGCTGAGCGATGAAAACATCTGCTGGATATTCGCCGGTGACCTCTTCGATCGCGGACAAAACCCCGAAAAGGTCTTTGACATTCTTGAACCCGCCCTTGGCACCCTGCCCAACGTGCACCTGGTGATGGGCAACCACGAACGCTCCATCATGCACACTATTAGGGGCGTGCGCCGCTACCGTGACGCCCGCGAAACCCTGGATGCTCTCGCCGCCCACGGCGTGTACAACAGCCGGGTGATTGCTATGCTCAACACCGCCGTGAATATGATGCCCTTTACTCTCGGGCAGGAGCGTTATTTCGTAACCCACGCCGGGGTTGCGCCGCAGCTCTTCGCGGATTCCCATCGCACGCTGGAAGACGTGGGGGAGGGGTACCTCACGGGGCTGTATGCAGATGAAACATTCTATTTGGGTTCTAATCCGTACTCGCAGGCGCGGGCGGGTAAAACCCAGTACGCGGGTTATGAAGACACGCTCAACGACCTGAACCGGGCCGCCGATATCACCCAAATTTACGGTCACCGCCCGGCGGCACTCGGTTCGGAAGGATACAGTAATCTCATTCCGTTAGAAAGCAGCGTCGAATTTACCGGCGGCGAGCTGAGTGCCGTGGTGTTCAGCCGCGAGGACAGCTCATTCGGCGCGCCCGAAAAAGCCGTATGGAAGCGCGAAATCGTGAAAATTCCATCGAGCTCCCTCGTCCCCGATCCTTACGCCTCGGGGAGTAGAACGGCGGGCGCCTCAAAAAACGCTGCAAACGGTGCCGCAGAACCCCTCAACGACGGGCATCGCCTGCTGGAGGAGATGCGCGCCAACCCCAACGTGAACGTGCGCGCAACCGAACCAGCAGGCGTGCTCGCGTGCAACTTCACGCGCAAAGCCTTCTACAAAGGCGCCTGGGATAAGACCACTGCCAAAGCGCGCGGACTCTTTATCCACGCCGAAACCGGCAAAATTGTAGGTCGCGGGTACGAAAAATTCTTCAATATGGACGAGCCCGGGCATGAGAGCGAGGCACAAGTTCGCAAACGCCTCGCCTACCCGGCCATTGCACGCGCCAAAGAAAACGGATACCTAGCGATTATCACGGTTTTCGACGGCATGCTCGCCGTCTATAGCAAGAGCGGGGTAACCGCCTACAGCCGCCATGCCGAAAGCATCCTGCACGCGGTCCTCACCCAGGAAGAACGCGCCCGGCTCACCGAAGCGCTCACCCGTATGGATTCATCACTAACAGTTGAGGTGATCGATCCGTTCCGTGACCCGCACATTGTGCCCTATAAACAGGTCACGCTCTATCTGCTCGATCTGGTTGCGAACACCGCACAGTTCAGGGTGAAGCCGGCCCGCTTTGAAGATCTGTGGCTCTCGCCGAAAGCCTTCGCGCAGCCGCGCCCCACCGAGGATTACGGTTCCGTGCGCATCTCTACAGTCGAAGAAATTCCCCTCAAAGATGACGCCGATTTCACCCGCCTGCTCCAGGATGCGCGTACCAGCGACGCTGAGGGCTGGGTTATCCGTGACTCTACGGGCTATATGGTTAAAATCAAGGCGCCCGGATACTCCGCCACGAAACGCGCCCGCGCAATTCCCGCACTGGTGGACTACCTGCGCGAGCCATCCGAACAGCGCAGGGGCACCCAGGCCGACCGTGAGAAGCTGGAACGCAACGCCGAACGCCTGGGGCTGAACCTCAGCGACTATATTGTCTCCACCATCAGCAGGCACCGCGCATGGGATTTACCGCGGCTGGCACCGCATCTGAAAGACCTGCTGCACGGCGTTAACACGCACGGACGGCTGGACTAGCCCACAAGCTGAGGTGGCGCCCGCGAGAACGTGAGCGCCGCCTCAAGCATGTTGCGCGGGTCTGCATAGCTATACGTGCGTTACAATTCCTAAACAAGCATTCGTGCCAGCAAACGTGCGAATACCGGGCTTACACGAGTAAAGGAATCACCGTGAAAATTATTCTGACCGTAACCGGAATCGATCACGAAGGCATTATCGCCGCCGTCACCACCAAGCTCACGGAACGCCACGTGAATGTGCTTGACGTTTCTCAAACCATTATGGGCGAGTACTTCACCATGATTATGCACTGCTCCTTTGACGACACCGAACAGAATCTCATCGACCTACAGGAGTCTATGACAGCCGTAGAACACGCCCAAAAGGTGCAAATCCGTATTCAAGCGGAAACCATCTTCAAAGCGATGCACAGCATCTAAGGCGCGGGATAACCTCAATGATGAACGACCAAATACTCGAAACCATCCGCATGATCGAGGAAGAAAAACTCGATATCCGCACCGTCACCATGGGTATCTCGCTCCTAGACTGTGCCGACTCTGACGGCGATGTGGCACGCAGCAAAATCTACGACAAAATCACCTCCCGCGCTAAAAACCTGGTAAGCGTATGTGAAGGTATCGAAGTTGAGCTGGGCATACCGATCGTGAATAAGCGCATTGCCGTAACCCCAATTTCCGTGGTAGCGGCGGCCAGCGGAGAAAGCGAATATCTTGAGTATGCTCGCACACTCGACGCCGCAGCAAAAGCCGTGGGCGTGAACTTTATCGGCGGATTCAGCGCGCTGATCGACAAAGGTGCTACCCCCTCCGATAACGTGCTCATGGATTCTATTCCCGCTGCGCTCGCTGAGACCGATGTCGTGTGTTCGTCGGTGAATATTGGTTCGTCCCGCGCCGGTATTAACATGAGCGGCGTTAAACGCATGGGCGAAATCATTCGTGAAACCGCTGACCTCACCGCAGATACCAACGGCTTCGGGTGCGCCAAACTTGTGGTCTTCGCCAACGCCGTGAGCGACAACCCCTTCATGGCGGGCGCTTTCCACGGAGTACAGGAGGCAGACACCACTATTTCGGTGGGCGTTTCCGGCCCCGGTGTGGTGCAGCGTGCCCTACAGCAAGTGCGTGGTGAGCGTTTTGATGCGTGCGCCGAGGCTATCAAACGCGCCGCTTTCAAGATTACTCGCGTGGGTCAGCTGGTCGGTCATTTAGCCGCCGAACGCCTGGGCGTGTACTTCAATATTGTGGATCTTTCGCTGGCGCCTACCGCTGAGATCGGCGATTCAGTAGCACATATTCTTGAAGAAATAGGCTTGGAAACTGTGGGAACTCACGGTACCGTGGCGGCGCTTGCTCTGCTCAACGATGCGGTCAAGAAGGGCGGGCTCATGGCCTGCTCGCATGTGGGCGGGCTCTCTGGATCGTTCATTCCGATCTCTGAGGATGCTGGCATGATCGATTCTGCTGCCGCCGGGCATATTACGCTCGATAAGTTGGAGGCGATGACCGCGATCTGCTCGGTCGGGCTGGATATGGTTGCGGTGCCGGGCGATACCTCCGCCGCGACGCTTGCCGCTATGATTGCCGATGAGGCTGCGATCGGCGTGATGAACCACAAGACCACCGCCGTGCGCGTGATTCCAGCCGTCGGTTTGGGCGTGGGCGATACCGTCGAATTCGGCGGGTTGCTGGGGCGCGCCCCGATTATGCCGGTGCATACCCCATCTTCGGAGGCGTTCATCGCCCGCTGCGGCAGGATACCCTCGCCGGTGCACGGGTTTAGGAACTAGGAGCATCTGCGGCTTCGTTTTCTCGGTACTAAAAGAGCCTTGACGTGAATAAAGCGTTAGAAAATTCGCTTTTTTCACGATCAAGGCTCTTGTTATGAGGGGACGGGACGCGGCTAGCTAGTGCACAAACCTGCCCATAAATCCTTCAATGAGCAGGCGTGCGTTCGCATTAGTACGCAGCCTGCTGAGCACAACCTCAAGCGCCTGCACATGTTCCAAGGTCTGCGTGGCACTTGTGCGTGCAGCGAACTCGGCGAGCGCATCCCGGGCATGCTCATTCATGAGGGCAGACCCGGAGTTTAGCTGCAGGGTGAGCACATCGCGCAGCACCGTCTGAATCTCCGTCATCGATCGCAGCAGTGTATCCGATTGGATGCGCTTCGCACGCCGTTTCTGCTCGTCTTCCAGTCGCCGCACCTGCGAGCGCAGGCTGGGGGAGATGCGCGCCCCTTCTGTGATGCCCAGGATCGCCAATAGTTCGGCGCGTTCCTTCTCGTCGCGCGCCGCGGCGGCTTCGGCGGCGTCCTGTTCCGCGAGCGTGATAAGCCTGTCCGCTGCCGCATACGCCGAAGAAATAGAACGAATGTTCATGATGAGAAGCGGCAGAGTTTCGCGCCGCTGCAGGGATGCGGGGTCGTGGGCTAGGCGGGTGGCGACCTCGGCATCACCCTGCGCGAGGATTGCCGCGTGGCGTGCCAGCGCATCCTCAACCCCGTCGGCAGCGAGCTTGGCGGTAACATCGGCGATGGCAGGAACCGGAAGCTGCACGGGACGGCAGCGCGAACGAATCGTCACGAGCACATCGGTGGGGGAGGGGGCCGTTAGCAGCCAAATCGTGTGCGGCGGCGGTTCCTCGATAGCCTTCAAGAGCACGTTAGAGGTGCGCTCGGGCATGCGTTCGGTGTCTTCCATAAGGATCACGCGCCACCGCCCAACCGACGGCCTATCCTGCGCCTTCATCACAAGCTCGCGGGCATCGTCAATGCTAATGCTGACCGCCTCGGTGCGAAAATGCGTAAAGTCCGAGTGCGAACCGTTCAGCACGGTCACACAGCCCTTGCAGGTGCCGCATCCGCGATCGGCAGGATCGGGCTGTTCACACAGCAGCGCCGCCGCGAAAATAAGGGCAGCTCGCCGATGCGGTGCCCCCGCCGCCCCGGTAAAAAGCCAGGCGTGCGTGGGGCGTTCGGCGGATGCGTCGCGGCGCAGCTGGTCAAGCGTGCCCGCGGGCAGAATCAGCTCATCCCACAGGCTCATAGGGAGTCCTCCCCGAAACCACCGGGGGTAAGATTCTCAGCCGTATCGCCGTTATCGTGGGCTAACTCTCGGGACTCCAAGAGCGGGCGAACAACCTCAAGTACCCGTTCGTGCACCGCATCCACGCTTCCACAACCATCCACTACATAGTGCGCGCCGTCGGCATTCTGCCGCGCAATATCAGCAAAAGCGATGTGCACGCGGGCTTTGAAATCAGCGCCTTCCGCCTCAATCCGATCTACGGTGCCGCGGTCGCTCATGCGCTGGGACTCATCGGTGAGGGGAACATCCAGCAGAATTGTGGCGTGCGGTATCAGATCTTCGGTTGCCCAGCGGCTTAAATCCGTGATGGTATCTTTGCCCAGATTACGCCCAATACCCTGGTAGGCTGCGGAAGAATCGAGATAACGGTCGCTGAGTACTACCGCCCCGGCAGCGAGTGCGGGACGAATCTTCTGCGCCGCATGCGCCGCGCGGGATGCAGCAAAAATCAGCGCTTCGGCACGGGCATCGACCTCACTGGAACCGTGTTTAAGAACGAGTTCCCGCAGAGACTCGCCAAGGGGCGTTCCGCCCGGTTCTCGGGTAGCAATCACGGTGTAGCCTTGAGCCTCTAGAGCGGCTTGAAGCCGGGCAAGCTGGGTAGTTTTGCCCGCACCGTCACCGCCCTCAAAGACGATAAAAAGCCCGCGGCGATCGGGCGCTGAACCCGGCTGCGCGGGCGTACTCTGTGGCGTGTAGTGCAGGGAATCGTTCACCCTACTAAGGGTACCGTGCCTGTCGAACGCGATAAAGGAAGGTGAACGTTTTCACGGCGTTGCCGAGCCAGAACATGACTTTCTGCGGGGTTCGGCGTGCATGTGAGCCTTCGCTGTGCCACTCTTAAAAGCATGAGTGAAGAGAAGATGTCAGCAGAGACCTATGTGGTGAGCGGTGGCCGTCCCGCGCATGAGCATGATGCGCCGGTGAACCCACCGATTATTTTGTCCTCAACCTACCGTGGCGCCGGTACCGTTGATACCGTCTCCGATAAAGTGTATGCGCGGTTCGCCAACCCCACCTGGGAGGCTATGGAAGAGGTCGTCGCTGGGTTGGAAGGTGGCACACACGGTCTCTTATTCCCTTCGGGTATGGCAGCGATTGCCTCGATTCTGGATTTGGTACCGGTCGGGTCGGTTATTCTCATTCCTAAACATGCTTACATGGCTTCTATTACCATGAGCAAGGATTTGCAGAAACGCGGTATTGCTGAGGTCGTGCGCATCGATCTGGAAGATACCGATTCGGTGATCGCCGCCTTCGAAGATGCTGCTGCCCGCACCGGTGTAACCCCCGAAACCGTGGATTATGCGGCTCCGAAGGTACTCGCCTGGCTGGAGAGTCCTACGAACCCCATGCTTGAGGTCGCCGACCTGCCCGCTATTTGCGCGGCGGCGAAACGTTTGGGTGTGGTGACTGCTGTCGATAACACCTTTGCCACCCCGATTTTGCAGAAGCCTCTCTCCTTCGGTGCTGATGTGGTGGTTCACTCTGCGACCAAGTTCTTAGCGGGGCATTCGGATGTGCTTCTGGGCGTTACGGTCACCTCGAACGAGGACCTATATCAGGCAATGCTGCACCATCGCATCACCAACGGGGCTATTCCCGGACCCGTGGAGGCGTGGCTCGGCTTACGCGGTCTGCGAACCCTGGCGCTTCGCGTGGAGCGTTCGGTGCACAACGCGCAGAGGCTGGCTGAGCGCTTGAGCGAGCATCCGGCGGTAGAAGAGGTACGGTACCCCGGTTTGCCGGGCAGTAATGGGCATGAGCTGGCTAAGAAGCAGATGCACGGCGGGTTCGGCGCGGTGCTGTGCGTGGTCTTGCGTGCCAGCGATGAACAAACGCAGCGTGTGGTAGAGGCTTTGCGCGTGTGGACTCCGGCAACGAGCCTTGGTGGTGTAGAATCCCTGATTGAACGCCGTCGTCGGCACGGGAGCGAACCCGACTCCATTCCGCCGTCGTTGCTGCGTCTATCGGTCGGCATTGAGAATGTCGATGATCTCTACCAGGATTTGGTGACCGCCATCGAGCAGGTCATCCAGTAAGGAAAATATGACTGCTCCTCAGCTTTTGTTTTACGCCACCCTGATTATTGACGGGTTGCTTGCCCTCGTGGTGGCGTGGATTTGTATTCTCGCCTTTGTGCGGTCCGTCATGGCACCCGCGAATATGTACACGTTCAACGGCAAACGCTCCAAGAATTTCTGGATGGCTATGACCGGCGGTTCCGCTGCGGTTGGTCTGCTGGGGGTTTGGAGCGCCTTGAGCTTTACATATAACCCCAGCGCTACAAGCAGCGTGGTACTTTTCCAGCTGGTCGCCGCCACTATTTCGAGTGTTTTCCTGGCGGGAGTCTGGCCTGCCGTGGGCGGTAATCGCCGCTACTAGGCGCTCGTTTCGTCAAGGCGTGCAGCCCGTATCTTTCACCCGGGTATAGGGTGACTTTGACCTTTTCGGCGCGTGGCGCATCTATGCAGGGGTGTGCCGCGTACCGATTCGTCTTCTGCCGCGAGATGTAGGGCAAGATGGCGGTGTGGTGTTGCTGGCATAAGCATGACAAACCGCCGCCCGCATGAAAAAATAGAAGCTATGACATACAAATTAGTACTCCTGCGTCACGGCCAGTCGGAGTGGAACGAAAAGAACCTGTTCACCGGCTGGGTCGATGTTAATCTGACTGATAAAGGCCGTGCTGAGGCTCAGCGCGGCGGCGAACTACTGAAAGAACGCGGCATCCTTCCCGATATTGTGCACACCTCACTGCAGCGCCGCGCTATCAACACCGCAAATATTGCCCTGGATGCGGCCGACCGCCTCTGGATTCCGGTCAAGCGTACCTGGCGTTTGAACGAACGTCACTACGGCGCGCTGCAGGGTAAGAACAAGTCTGAGATCCGTGAAGAATACGGTGACGAGAAGTTCATGACTTGGCGTCGTTCCTACGATGTGCCGCCTCCGCCGCTGGACGATAGCGACCCCTACTCGCAGGCAAACGATCCCCGCTATGCAGACGTTGAGAACGCACCCCGCACTGAGTGCCTCAAAGACGTTCTCGGTCGTATGCTTCCGTACTGGGAATCCGATATTAAGCCCGACCTTGCCGACGGTAAGACTGTGCTGGTCGCGGCGCACGGTAACTCCCTGCGCTCGCTCGTGAAGCATCTGGAGAACATCTCCGATGAGGATATCGCTGGTTTGAACATTCCGACCGGCATTCCGCTGTACTACGAGCTGGACGAGAACTTTAAGCCTCTCAAGCCGGGCGAGTACCTTGACCCTGAAGCTGCGAAGGATGCTATCGCGGCTGTCGCAAACCAGGGTAAGTAATTATTTAACGCGCATGGTAGGAGAACCCATCGTTCCGGTAGTGTTGAACTGACCGGGGCGGTGGGTTCTCACCGTTTTCAGAGCACCTCGGCACCGCGGCGGTCAGGTTTTCGCTTCAGATACAATGCACACCGCACATCAGATAGGCACTTTCAGGAAGGAATCGCCCGTTGAACGCAGGTCTTATCGCTTTTTCCTCCGGCGTTCTCGGACTGGCTCTAGGTCTTTTGAGCATGGGTATTCTGAGGCGGTTCGAGCGTGAACGACATCGCACGACCGTTGCCGAACCCGCCTTGAGTGATGGCGCGGCGCAGGTGCTCGCGGTTATTGGGCGCGCCTATGTGGTGGTAGACGAGGTCGGAGGCGTCGTGCAGGCTTCGCCGGGCGCCTACGCCATGGGGCTGGTGCGCGGGCACACCGTGCTTTCGATTGAGCTTGCCGAGATGATCCGCACCGTGCGGCACCGCGGTATTTTCGTGGAAAAAGAACTTGAGATAGCCCGGGGCGAGGACGAATCCCTGGTGATCGATTTGCGTGTGGCTCCTGTGGGAAACGAATATATTCTGGTGCTCGCCGATGACCGCACCGAAATCTCGCGTGTGCAACGGGTACGCAACGACTTCGTGGCGAACGTTTCGCATGAGCTGAAAACTCCGGTAGGGGCAATTAGCCTGCTCGCAGAAGCCATTGAAGAAGCCCGCGATGACCCGGAATCTATCGACTATTTCACGAGTCGTCTGCACAAAGAAACAAAGCGTCTGACCGCGCTGGTCCGCGATATTATCGAACTTTCCCGTCTGCAGTCCGCCGATGTGATCGGCAGCGGAAAATTGGTGTCTATCAACAGCTTGGTGGCGGAGGCGGTGGACCGTTCCAAGCTCGCCGCCGAAGCCAAGAACATCACCATCCATACGGATGCCCACGCCGACCGTGAGGTTTACGCAGACTCCGAACTGCTTGGGATCGCGGTGCACAACCTCATTGAGAACGCGGTGCGGTATTCTCCCGAAGATACCCGCGTTGATGTCACGGTCGACACCTCGCACGAGAACCTGCTGATTTCGGTGACAGATCAGGGCGCCGGAATCTCTGAGGAAGACCAGAAACGTATTTTTGAGCGTTTTTATCGCGTAGACCCGGCCCGTTCACGGCAAACCGGCGGTACCGGTCTGGGCCTGAGCATCGTCAAGCACGTAATGGCGCAGCACGGTGGCATGGTCACCGTGGATTCGACCCTGGGGGAGGGCTCCACATTTACGCTGAGTCTGCCGCTTGCCGAGGCAGACCATTCGACCCCTGAAATCCTGGAATCTGCCGATAACTCGTGAGCTGAGCTACACTAGCTACAGGACTTAAAACAGAGGTAACGATGACGAAAATTCTGCTTGTTGAGGATGAAGAGGCGCTCTATGACCCGCTGTCCTTCCTGCTCGGGCGCGAAGGTTTTACGCCCGTTGTAGTCGATAACGGTCTGGATGCGGTGCCTGCCTTTGAGAGAGAAGACCCAGATCTAGTGCTCCTTGACGTGATGCTTCCCGGAATGTCCGGCATGGAGGTGTGCAAGAAAATTCGCGCATCCTCCTCGGTTCCGATCATCATGCTGACCGCTAAGGATTCTGAGATTGACAAGGTGCTTGGGCTCGAACTTGGGGCTGATGACTATGTGACCAAGCCGTACTCTTCGCGGGAGCTGATGGCGCGCATCCGGGCGGTGCTGCGGAGGCAGAGCCCCGACCACGGCGATGAACAGGATCAGAAAGCTTTGGCAGCTGGTCCGGTGCGTATGGATGTGGAGCGTCACGTCGTCACCGTGGACGGTGAGGAAGTTTCCATGCCCCTGAAAGAGTTTGAACTTTTAGAGATTTTGCTTCGCAACACCGGTCGCGTGATGACGCGCGCCCAGCTGATTGAGCGGGTCTGGGGCGCGGATTATGTGGGCGATACGAAGACATTAGATGTGCACATTAAACGCCTGCGCTCTAAGATCGAGCCGAAGGCATCCTCCCCGCGCTATGTGATTACGGTGCGCGGGCTGGGCTATAAATTTGAGGCGTAGAGAATCGCCATCTCCATACAGAAAAAGGCTCTTTATGTCATATAAAGAGCCTTTTTTCTATACCTTGAGAGGGTGAAACCCTCACCAGCGCTACTGCACGTTCTCGTAGACGGGTACGCTCGCCGTAGGGGCTGGGGCGGGGACTTCCTCAGATTCGTCGTATGAAGGAGTCTCTGCCGGTTCAGGAGCCGTAGGCACAGCGGTCGCCGTATTCGTGGGAACGGCAGTTGCCGATGCGCTCGGCGTTGGGGTTTTCGCAGGCGTGCTGGCGCTGGGAGTCGCCGCATGAGAAGACTGCGAGGATGCACGCGAGCTCGCCGCATTCGGCATATAGGAAGCGTACTCCTTGAGAGTTCCGTCTAAGATCGGAATATTCAGGTTTGTGGACTGATCGTTCGAAGAAACCTGAGTATTCGCCAGGGTCTCACCGGGAGTCTGCGAAATCTTCGGCACGATCACCTGAGAATCATTACTTTCTAAACGTACCTGCTGGCCCTTGGCAACCTTGACGGATTTCTCGCCGCTCGGGAACGCGAAGGTAACAGTAATATCGTGGTCGCTCTTATTCAGGATAGTGCCGAGCAGACGACCATCCGCGCCTTTGCCGGATGAAACCATCATGATATTGCGAAGCTCAACGCCGTTAAGATCGGCCTTAACCCCGTCGGATGCAGCATACTGCAGGGTTGTCGGCTGGGTATAGATATAACCGCAGCCGGTTGCTGATATGAGCGCGGCTGCAATAGCCACACCCGCACCGGCGCGCTTAAGAGAGTGGGAAACGGCGAACTTCACGGCGCGTCCTCCTAGATTCTGATGAGCCCTGCGACTCTGTGTGCGTGCATATAAAGCCGCCTTGCACGCGCAGTCCTTCGAGCGCACAGAAGCGACACAAGATTTGACTCTCGCACTCTAGTTTAGCAATGTGATGACAAATCGTCAGTATGAGACCTGCACATGACGCCGGTTTTATGCCGTCCTCGGGAAAACACCGTGGAACTTTGCGAGTCTCGCTCAGCGTCATAAACCTGCGCAAACATCTCAAAACCTCAGAAGCACACTATCGGGTACCCTCTTAGATGTGACTGAAAACTATCCAGAGGCTCTAGCCACGAATGCTTCCCCGACAGCTCGCACCGCCATCGTCGTGCTCGGCGCGGGTTCCGGCAGCCGCCTCAAAGAAAAGATGCCCAAAGCCGCCGTCGATGTGCACGGAAAAACCCTGCTGTACTGGGCGCTTGAGCGCGCGCGTGCCTCGGGTATTGCAGAACGTATCGTCGTAACAGTTCCGACTGACTGCGCACACCGGTGCCCGCAATTGCTGGTCGATGCTGCCGAATTTGATGCTCTCGTTACGGAAGGCGGCAACACCCGCACCGCATCGGTCATCGCCGCCCTCGATGCGCTCGCCGCCGAAAACCCATCCATCGAGCGGGTGCTTATTCACGATTGCGCCCGCGCGTTTACGCCTCCCCAGGTTTTCTGCACGGTCGCCCAAGCACTGACTGCCGGTCATCGGGCCGTTATCCCCGTCGTTCCCGTGATCGACACCATTAAAACCGTGGATGCGCACGGCACCGTCACCGGCACGCCCTCCCGTGCGCTTATGCGTGCCGTACAAACCCCGCAAGGCTTCAGGATCGACACTCTGCGTGCCGCGCATGAGCACAGCCGCACGCTTGAGGCTTCAGTCGCCGAGCAAATTACTGATGATGCAATGGCGGTCGAGGCATACGGAGAACAGGTACATACCGTGACTGGGCATGCCGATGCCTTCAAAATTACAACCCCGCTCGATCTGCGCATAGCGCGCGCACTCTACCCGACCGCGCCGGAATCCGCCCGCTCCTGAAACTAAGCACACAACCGCGATGAAAGGCACCTTCATGACAGATATTCCCAGCACGCAGAACCGCCCCGGTTCCCAAGAGCCGGTCATACCCCGCGTAGGAACCGGCGTAGACGTACATGCCTTTGGCGAGGAAAACACCGAACTGTGGATCGCGGGGCTGTACTGGCCGGACGAACGCGGGCTCAGCGGGCATTCCGACGGCGATGTCGTTGCGCACGCGGCCGCCGATGCGCTCTTTGCCGCATCCGGTACTGGAGATTTGGGCAGTAACTTCGGGGTGGATCGTCCAGATATGGCGGGCGCATCCGGGGTGCGTATTCTCTCGGAGGCGGCGGCAATCGTGCGAGCGGCAGGTTTCGAGATCGGCAACATCAGCGTGCAGCTGATCGGTAACCGCCCCAAATTTTCGCCGCGCCGCGCAGAAGCCAGTCGCGTTCTGAGTGAAGCGGCTGGGGCTTCGGTGACCGTTACCGCGACCACGACCGACGGCTTGGGCCTGACCGGACGCGGCGAAGGCGTTGCAGCCGTTGCTACCGCGCTCCTTTACCCGATGGTGTAGTTCTCACCCCCGACGGAAGATTATTAATAGAGAATCCGGCGGTACCCGCCACTCGGGTGCTATACCCCGTAAACTAGGTACTGTGACTATGCGTTTTTATGATTCAGCAACATCAAGCATCCGTGATTTTGAACCGGTAGTCCCCGGCGAGGCACGCATCTACTACTGCGGTGCCACCGTGCAGGGTGAACCGCATGTGGGGCATATCCGTTCCGCCCTGGTCTTCGACCAACTTGCGCGGTGGATGCGCTACCGCGGGCTCAAAGTCACCACCGTGCGCAATGTTACGGATATTGACGATAAAATTCTGGCGAAGTCCGTTGAATCTGCACAGCCCACCTATACTGGGGAACACCCCAACGAGCAGTGGTGGGCGCTCGCATACCGGTACGAGAAGGTTTTTGCGCGCGCATATGCGACGTTGGGTATTGACCCGCCAACCTATGAGCCGCGCGCGACCGGTCACATCCCAGAAATGTTTGAGCTTATTCAGCGTCTTATCGACCGCGGGCACGCATACCCGGCGCTTGACGATTCTGGGGATGTCTACTTCGATGTGCGTTCTTGGGAACAGTATGGCGCGCTCACCCGCCAGAGCGTGGACGATATGCAGGATTCCGCCGACGCAGACCCGCGCGGCAAGCGTGATCCCCGCGATTTTGCCCTGTGGAAGGGGTATAAGGAAGGCGAACCGCTGACCGCAGCGTGGGATTCGCCGTGGGGTCGCGGTCGTCCCGGCTGGCATCTGGAATGCTCCGCGATGGCGGGTAAATATCTGGGGAAGCGGTTCGACATCCACGGCGGCGGGCTGGATCTGCGTTTTCCGCATCACGAGAATGAACTGGCGCAGTCCACGGCTGCGGGCGATGATTTCGCTAACTTCTGGATGCACAACGGTATGGTCACTTACGAGGGCGAGAAAATGTCGAAGTCAATCGGCAACACCATTTCGCCCGTGCAAATGCTGCAGCAGGCTCGCCCCTTGGTGGTGCGCTATTACTTGGGTTCGGCACATTATCGTTCGGTGCTGGATTACCGCCCTACTTCATTAGAAGAGGCACGGGTAGCTATCGAGCGTGTGGAGGCGTTCCTCGCCGCTACCTCGGAGCTTATGGCTCCGGACCCACAGGAACGTCGCGTACCACAGGAGTTTGCGGATGCGCTCGATGACGATATGAATATTCCGCGTGCGCTTGCGGTGCTTCACGAACAGACCCGCGCCGGTAACGCCGCGCTTGCCGCCGGTTCGGATGCCTCCGAATGTGCAAACGCCGTGTGGGCGATGGCGAACGTGCTGGGGCTGATTTCGCTCATGAATCTTGACGGTTCGGGAGCATCTGGTGCGGAACATCAGGCATTAGATGCGCTCATTCACACTATTTTGGAACAGCGCGCGAGTGCCCGCGCCGAGAAGGATTGGGCGACCGCCGATAGGATGCGCGATGTGCTCGCCGCCGCAGGTATTACGGTCAAGGACGGCGCGCAGGGCTCTACGTGGAGCCTCAACGCATAACAGATTCCCCCGAAACTCGCCCCGAAAGCGGGCATGACAGACGTTGAACTAAAGGATACAGATATGGCTAAGGCAGGTTCGCGCCCCGGCGCTACCGCAAAGAAAAAGGGTGCGATGAAGGGTACCGGCGGTCATGGCCGGCGTGCGTTGGAAGGTAAGGGCCCCACCCCGAAGGCTGAGGACCGCGTTTATCACAAGGCGTATAAGATGAAGCGCGCGGCGGAGCGCCGTGCGGCTACCGGTACGAACCGTAAGTTCCAGACTCGTCTGGGCGGCAAGCGCGTGAGCGATGAACTTGTTACCGGTCGCAACGCGGTTCTGGAGGCGCTTCGCACTAATATTCCAGCGAAGCACCTATACGTGATGAGCCGTATTGAGGTTGATGACCGCATACGCGACATTATGACGACGGCGAATAAGAAAAACCTGCCCATGCTGGAGATTCCCCGCAGCGAGCTGGATCGCCTGACGGATGGTGCCGTGCATCAGGGGATCGCAATGCAGATTCCGCCTTACCAGTACCCGGATGCTACCGATTTGGTACTGGACGTTATGGAACGCTGGCATGCCGGTAAACTCAAGTCACCCCCGCTTTTCGTGGCTTTGGATGGTATTACCGATCCTCGAAATTTGGGTGCAATTATTCGCAGCGTTTCGGCCTTTAGTGGCGATGGAGTTATTATCCCCGAGCGTCGTTCTGCCGCAGTGACTGCCGGCGCGTGGAAAACGAGTGCGGGTGCGGCGACCCGTATTCCGGTGGCGATGGCAACGAATCTGACGCGCGTGCTGCAGCAGGCGAAAGAGCAGGGTATTTTTGTGATTGGTCTGGACGGTGGGGGAGACATAGACCTGCCGAATCTGCAGCTCGCTTCTGAGCCTCTGTGTGTGGTGGTTGGTTCCGAGGGTAAGGGCCTTTCGCGTTTGGTGACGGAGACCTGCGATCAGATCGTATCGATTCCTATTGATTCGGCTATGGAGTCTCTCAATGCCGCAATGGCAGTGGGTATTACTCTCTATGACGTATCCCGCCATCGCGCTGAGTCTCACTAACGCTCTTATCCGATGCGCGTGTGAAGCCTGATGTTCAGGTTCCACACGCGCTCGTGTATTTACGATGCAATGGGGGTGCAGCGGCAGAGCCCGAATACATACCGTGCTTGACGGCTTGTTTTGCTAGTGGTGTAAAACACTCACCCGTTGGGTTGCGGTGGTGGGTGTGGGTGTGTATA
>NZ_KV797644.1:0-301 GCF_001809415.1 Rothia sp. HMSC058E10
ACCGGGTTGGGGTTGTTTGGTAAAAACCACAATTAAACACAAAAAAGCATGAGCGAAAGCTCCCCCTCACAGGAAACCCCCACCCATACTTACCTCTAAACAAAATATTTATTGCGGCAGCCATCTACTCTCCCACACCCACCAAGATGCAGTACCATCAACACCACAGGGCTTAGCTCACCAGGTTCGAAAAGGATACTGGGCGTTTCCCCCAAGCTATCACCACCGCAAAACCACCAAACAACAACCCACCCCACAAAAACGGGGCCCAGCTTGTTGTTTCAAAACTATACAGCGAACG
>NZ_KV797645.1:0-32921 GCF_001809415.1 Rothia sp. HMSC058E10
TGACCGCCCTGACCGGGAGTACCAGGCTGACCAGTCTGGCCCTGACCGCCCTGACCGGGGGTACCAGGCTGATCGCTGTCGTGATCACCAGGGTAATCGGGGGTGTCAGGCTGATCGGGAGTGTCAGGGTGATCACTGTCGTGATCACCAGGCTGACCGGTCTGACCCTGACCGCCCTGACCAGGCTGTCCCGGCTGACCGGGCTGGCAGTCACATGCAGGAGAGGTGGGAACCTGATCCGGCACGTTAGCAAACGTAGCAGGCATTGCCACGAAGGATGCACCCAACAAGGATGCGGCGGTGCCGGTCGTAACCAGCGCCTTCTTAATTCCGGGAGATTTCCGCTGATGAGAAGTCATATGTAAACCTCTTTTATGTCGGCTTCGTGTGCACGGAAACTTTCAACTACCGCAGGAGTAAATCCTCAAGGGCAGCCTAGACTAAGTATCCAATTCCCAGGCTACAGGGGCTCCACTAGGCATACAAGCATGTTTATAACATTTAAGTGAACATCACTCAGCTTGCACCCTTTTTTGTCTACAATAAACGCTTCAAAAATCCTGCATATCCAGGGGTCTCTTAAGGACTTTTACCCCCTCATGCATCCCCTGCAGTTCCAGGGATTGAAGAGAATAAGATCCTTCATGTAGCACCCACTAGAAGCACGCTTAAGATTCCCGGGTAAAATCTGCACCTGAGGTTAAAAATAAAGTTTTAATAACACGTGTCGAATCCGGTCACATAGTGGCACACCCTACACAACCCCCGCTTTTCGCTTGATATATCAAGTACTTTCACTATCGAAATGTATTCTCAAAATTTACATATCAAGAGCTTCGTTGCACAGTCGAAACCTGCCGGTGAACGTGCTACAGCTCCACAGCACATATACCTTTTGTCGTCTGATTATATAAACCAGCATTGCTCACACTTCGATAGACTACATCTACTGCCTCATTGCAATATCGAACTGCCGCCCCATCGTCTAAAGCTACCCCTGGCGGTAAAGTACCGCTTTGTAGTGTCTGCAAAAAACTTCTGGGACGACCGAGTTCGGTATTGAAATGAGGGCAGAAGCTGCCAGGCAGTATACCCAAACCGTCATTGAGCGCCTCTAAACGACCAAACGAATCGGTCAGACATGACTCGAACCAGCAAGCTGCGCCCGCACTTATACCTGACAGAACTGTTCCCTCGACATATGCTTTGCGAAGCACGCGGTCAAGTCCATGCAACCTCCACACAGCTAAGAGGTTTGCGGTGTTACCGCCTCCAACATAGATGATGTCTTGACGGCGTATAAATTCTTCAAGGTTCAGCTCTGTGCGGCGAAAAAGCTCAAGATGAGCAGGAATACACGAATATCTTTTGAAAGCAGTATAGAAACGCTCAATATACGCACGTGAATCTCCACTAGCCGTAGGAATAAAACACACCCTTGGTTTTCTCCGCAGGCTGGACTCTAACAGAAACACATCTTGATCAGTATTCTCACCGTCAGAGAACCCACCACTCAGAAGCACAATAGTGCGTTGAGTCTCCATAGGTAACCAACCTTCCACAAATAAGCCATGCAATCATAGCCCATCCTAGACACCGAGCATATCCAGAGTATATAGGTCTATATATGGATTCAACGCGGTAACACCCTACTCAGCATTCGCACTGTGAAACTCAACCTTCGTTGGATGCTCCACCGTACGAGAGACCGTGCAGCCTCCACGCAGCTAAGAGGTTTGCGGTGTTACCACCTCCGACATAGATAATGTCTTGACAGCGTATAAATTCTTCAAGGTTCAGCTCTGTGCGGCGAAAAAACTTAAGATACGCAAGAGTACAGATAACGCCACAAAATTTTCAGGGAACTACTGATATTATCGGCGTAGTTCGTCTGGATTTAGCCAATTCGATCAGTTACTACATCACATAATAAGGAATAGGGAGAAAACATGAGCAGAACTACCATGATCATTATTATCACCGTTGCCATTGCCATCCTCTACCTCACTTACGATGCGGTGCGCAGATCACGAGAGAAGAAGCTCCCCTACGTATTTAAAAGGAAGTATCACCAGTTTGAAGGATGGCTGAATGTGACAGCGCTAGGTTTAACAATAGATGCCTTAATCATTCCGTGGGATATGGCATGGACCGGAATGTGGAATATCATTCTTTTCGGCGGTACAGCACTACTTAGCGCGAATTTCCTCTACGCATACGAAATGGAGTACTTTAGTATTCACTCAGACGGTACTATTAAATACCATACTCGAACAGGAAAAATTATTACAACACATTTTAATTGTATTAATAAATATAGTTATTCTCCTTGGGGTAAAAATTTCCGTGGAGGTGAAGATATTTCGTCTCCTGATATTTTCCACCTCAGAACTAGAGACAATAAAACAGCAGCCAAGTTTTCAATAAAAGCTACCAAAGAATACTCCATAGCCGCGCATGTTATCTTCCGACAGGAGAAGGGTCGGTGGGCACACACCCACAGTTCAGAAGACCAGGCTCAGATTGAAGAAATCCTTCGCGATAAAAAATCTATTATTCAATATCTGACCGAAAACCCTCAAGGCACTGGGCTTGCTGATGATTCAGCACACTATATGTAATATGTTTCCGCCTCAAAAAGTCTTGCAATAAATGCCGAGCAGATAATTTTTAATAATCTGCTCGGCAAAAATATATGCTTAAAGTCAAGGCCAATACGATAATCCAGCAAAGCCCTACTCAGCATTCACGTTATGAAACTCAACCTTCGTCGGATGCTCCACCGTACGAGAGACCGTGCAGTCTTTCTCCGCGCTCAAACGAATTAATCGATCCACCATCTTAGCGGCCTGTGTGCCCGCCTCGGTTTCAGGGAACTGCACGTCAAAATCCACCTCAACATTATCAAGACGTACCGCACCGTCCTCATGCTTCTTCAGAGCAGAAGCAAGTACCTCGAATACCTGTGGGATTTCACGGCGGGTGGTGACCGCATCCACATCGACCGAGGAGCATCCGGCAATCGCCGCTAGTAAGAGCTCCACCGGAGTTAGAAGCCCATCGCCCACCCCGAAGTCCAGGTTTGCCCCATTCGCACCATGTGCCCGGTACCGCAGGCGATCAACCCGTTCTACACGAACTTCGCGGTAGTCCTCAGACCCGCGGCGTACTATTGTTTTCTCAGCAGGCGCTTTATTCATCAGCAATACTCCTTAACACGGTGAAACTGTCGCTTGTACATTGAGCATAACGCAGGCACCACATCTTTATTCCTCCCCTGATATTCCGTACAGCAAAACGAAGTACATAAAACTTCCCTAAAATTGGATAGGATAATTGAAGACTCATTTTCACTCTTGCTGAGAGGCACCATGAAAGATATCGCGAAGGAAACAAGCGACGCAGAACATTATGCCGCGATCGGTCATAACCCCACCGAGAGCGGTTTCAAACAGGCTTTACGGGCATCCAGCGTAGTGCTTGCAAGTTTCGTGGTGTTGGGGTTAGGTTTGGGCGTTATTATTAGTGCTCACCATTTACCGTGGTGGCTTGCGCCCGCAATATCCCTCATCGTTTACGCCGGTTCCGTCGAGTTCCTAGTCGTAGAAATGATCGCAACCGGCGCCAGTGTAGGCGCTATTGGCTTCACAACTCTGCTCGTGAACTCCCGACACCTGGTATACGGTATTTCTTTCCCTCTGCAGAACGTCAAGGGTTTCTGGGCGAAACTCTACGCCATATACACGCTCTGCGACGAATCCTACGCGCTCAACACCGGCCCCGACCGGAATACGCTCTCTCACGCACGTATTCTATGGGTGAGTACATTCCTGCACATCAGCTGGGTGGCAGGAACAACCGCCGGGTTCTTTATTGGCGCATCGTTTCTGAGCCACCTTGAGGGTATGGATTTCGCCATGACGGCTCTGTTTACGATCCTCGCGATTGATGCTTACCGCGCTCAACGGGATAATGTCACGGCTCTTCTCACGCTGATCTCTGGCGCGGTGGGTATTATCCTGGCACCCGGTTCCATGCTTCTGGTGTCGATGGGAACCTACACTGCCCTGCTGATAGTACGGTTCTTTATCGCAAAATCACGGGGAACACTGCCGGAACACCAGATACCCGCCCCAGAGAATAACGCATCGCTGACGGTTGCCGAAGACAGCACGACAGATCAGGTGAAAACTCCAAGCCCCACATTCACTCACTACACCGACCCGCAGGAGAACCCCCATGATTAACGGCCACATCGATAGCGGCTATATTATCAGCGCCGTTCTGGTGGCGGCGGCTGTAACCTTTGTTCTGCGGGTGCTCCCCTTTGGTCTCAAAAAAGCCCTTGCAGGTTCTGAGGTGCTGGATGCGCTCAGCCATTGGATTCCACTCGGGGCCGTAGCGCTTCTGGCGATCTATGCGGTAAGCCGTATTGACTTTTCATCCACACACACCGCGGTTCCCTACCTTGCCGGGTTTGTGTTGACGGCGCTCGTGCACCTGTGGAAGAAGAATATGGTATACAGCATGATCGCCGGTACCGCCACCTGCGTTATTCTCATCAACTGGGTTTTCTAGGGGCATACCATGTTTGAAAGATCTTCACACCCCAACCGCCACCTTGGGGAGGCGCCGCAACAAACCAGCGACGAACAGGTTCTCGATATTATCGCCTCCGCAGGTTTGGCGACCAGCAGCATTCCGGTGGTGCAGGAACGCGAGCAGGCTTTACGCGCAGGCGATGATGCCCTTAGTCTTGAGCTCCGCCGCACTGGCGAGAGCGGATTTCGTGAGGCAATGCGTGCTGCATCCCTTGTGATGCTGGGCCTGTTTTTCGTAGGAATTGGACTCGGTGTTGTGATACACAGCTTGGGTTTTCCTTGGTGGCTTGCGCCCCTGCTTCCAGGAGTTTTATTCGCCGGGTCTGTAGAGTTCGTATTGCTGACGATGATGGCAGCGGGTGCCTCGCTAGTATCCGTTGCGGTGATGACGTTGCTCATCAATTCACGCCACCTCATGTATGGGCTGTCCTACCCTATCGAGCGTGTGCACGGCTCTCTCGCCAAGTTTTACACCGTCTATACGCTCATCGACGAGGCTTTTGCCCTCAACAGTGGACCGGAACGGCATACTCTAAGAGGGTCACGCATTCTGTGGATTCATGCGGGAATGCATATGAGCGTTATCCTCAGTTCCACACTCGGGTTCTTCTTGGGGTCGAGTTTTCTGGCGCATCTTGAGGGGTTCGATTTCGTGATGACCGCGCTCTTTACGGTGCTGGCCCTTGATGCCTACCGCGCTAACCCCGATAGACTCACGGTGCTTTTCTCGGTGATTGCGGCGGCAGCGGCGCTGATTATTGCCCCGGGGTCTATGCTCTTGGTGGCGATGGCAGTGTATATGGCGCTTCTGATGGGGCGTTATGTGGCGGCGAAGAAACGCGGTTCTCTGCCTCAACATATGCTGGTCGCCGACGAGCTTACACACCATCGCACGGAACACGATCGCGCAGAAGAGACTCCGCACGAACCAGCGCAATAGTTTCAGACGGCAGAACAAAGCAGGCACCACGGCACGGAAAAACCGAGCATGGTGCCTGCCTGATAGGCTCAGCTGCGTTTACTTAAGAGCTGCGAGCGCAGCCTCGTAATTGGGCTCGTTGGTGATTTCGGGAACGAGCTCGGTGTACACTACCTCGCCGGCAGGGTTCACGACTACGACGGCACGTGCCAGCAGGGCCTCAAGCGGCCCGTCGGTCATTGTCACGCCGAAGTCCCGTCCGAAGGATGAGCGGAATGCGGAGGTGGTAATAACGTTCTCAATCCCCTCAGCAGCGCAGAAGCGGCCAATGGCGAACGGAAGGTCGTTCGAGACGCACAGCACCACAGTATTGTCTAGTGCGGCAGCATCCTTATTGAAGGTGCGTACGGAGGTTGCGCACACACTGGTATCGACGGAGGGGAAGATATTCAGAATAATGTTCTTGCCCGCGAACTGGGAGCCGGTGACCTCAGCGAGATCGGCATCAAGTACGGAGAATGCGGGGAGCTTAGAACCGACGGCGGGAAGGTTGCCGCTAGTGTGAACTGCAAGGTTATTTTGAAAAGTAATTTCAGCCATTTCCTCATTGTCGCGCATTCTCTGCCCCTGCGCAAGGGGAACTGTCGCGTAAGAGCCGGGCGGCGCGGTCTCGTCGTACATTCATGCTGTTGCGAAGAGATACAGGAAATTGACAGACGCCGGGCTACTATACATGACGGATATCGTGGCATTCTGGCAAATAACGTCGTAAGTTTAAAGGTGGAACCTTAACATTGTCTTTTACGGCGGCTGATGTTTTTAGGTATCAGATACTTACGGCCTACTCTCACGGTTGAGAATTTGCAGACGGTATCTAATGTTTACAACCTCACATGTATAAGGTAAGGACTATAACGCAATGTATCCGGCAAACACGAAGCTTTCCTCTCTGAAATCCCGTCTCAGAATTATAGTTTTTGGTGCTCTTCTGACGCTGTTATTTACCTCGTGCGGCGCTCCTTTCGGAGCCGAGCAGAGTTCGTCCACCCCCTCGCAGCAGTGCGGAACATTGACAGATCAGCAGGCTCTCGAAAAATATGGGCAGGAGATACCACCCTACACATGGGACGGAGACACAAGCGAAGGCTCTCCTTGGGACACATCTAAAGTGCCCGAAAATATTCCTACCAAAAACCCCGAGCTAAATACCTACGATCCGTGTGCGGAATTCTCGTGGATTACCATGGACCTCAAAAATGGAACGGGTAGTTCTCCAGCACATTTACTGTTTTTCAGCCATGGTGAGTTCATCGGGGTTGCAGAACAAAAGCCTTTTGGAAAGTTTGTGCCTCACCGGCTATCGCCCACGAGCGTCGAGGTTCGTTATGTATACCCCAAAGCTGATGAATGCAACGCTTGCGCAACGGGGCGGGCTATTAGCGTGTATACTTTCGACCCGCAAACCCGGCAGGTCTCCCGCACTGGCGAGTTGCCGCCAGTAAACTAGGAGTAACAACACGCACCGATACGAAAAGAGTTTTTCATGTCTAGATTTCCTGTAAAACCGCTAGTTTTCTGCGCTGGCGCGGCGCTTCTGCTTTCTTCCTGCGGTAACCCGTTTGGCGCATCCACCGATTCGGGCAGCAGTTCGCAGGCTGCACGCAGTTCCAGCTCATCTAGTTCTTCATCCGCTTCAACCAGCGCATCTGCCAGCCCAACTCACTCTCCCACAGCAAGCGCTACCAGTTCTTCAGCCTCTCCAAGTCCGAGCGTGTCTGTGGTAACGGTAACCGCCAACCCGCAGCCGGAGGCAAGTACCGTTACGGTAACCGCATCGTCAAATTCTAATTCGGGGTCTTCATCCTCAAGCGGGCGTTCGGCATTGGAATCTAATGCGAGTAAACTTCGCGGTCATCATTCGTGGTCCCTAAGTTCGGCGGATACTTCGACTTTCGATTCGAGTGCGGAGCTCTCGTGGATTACGGTTGGGTCATCTGATGGTGCGTCACATATTATGCTGTTCCATCGCGGAGACTACTTGGGAACCGGCACGCTCAACCCAATTCAGGGTTCCCCTTCGGTCTCACGAAATTCTGCTAACCAGATTTCGGCCTCTGTGGGGTCTTCCCAAGCGACGTTCACCTGGGATTCCGCTCAGGAAAAGATTGTTATGAACGGGGATTTGCCGACCGGATAGTTCCTGATAAACCTGTGTAAGCAAGCGGTGAGCCCCGCATCCAACCTTCTGGATGCGGGGCTCACGTAAATCTGCTGTGTATTCAGTTCATGTGGGCTTTATGTACCCCATCAAAACTGCTGACTCTAGCTTAGGCTGCGAACTTCTTCTTGTACACGAAAAATGCTGCTGCGCCGACGAGAGCAAGTACAATGAGCTTCTTCATAAGAGAGGATTCCTTTCATGGGATCAGTGATTGGGTGCCCTCACGGGCCTTTCCGTGATGTCTTAGCACCGGTTCACTCATTCTACCCTGTTCTGGTATGGATTCGCTATCGTTACACGACGTGTAAGGCTCATATTGTGCGGTAGAAATGTGAATTTACTCAGTTTTAGAGGTGCGGAACCACGCATGTGCAATGCCCTAGAGAATCCATAAAAATCATCCGGCGGTAGTAGTGCGGATGTGCAAAACTAGAATTATGAGCTTGAAGAAAAACGTATCTGAGGATTCCCGCTCCGGCGGTAAGAAACATATAGCGCCTGTGGTAACAGCCGGTTTTCTAGGGACCACGGGTGTTCTGCATTTTGCGAAACCCGAACATTACGACGCAATCGTTCCTCGTGCCCTGCCGGGCTCCGCACGGTTCTACACCTATGCTTCGGGGGCTGCTGAGCTCGGTATCGCAGGGCTGCTGAGCGTCCCAACAACCCGCCGAGCGGGTGCCCTCGCGGCTATTGCACTGTATACGGCGGTATTTCCGGCGAATGTGCAGATGGCGTGGGATTGGCGGCATGAGTCAACGTTTAAACGTGTTGTGGCTTTCGGTCGGTTGCCTCTGCAGATTCCACTGATTCACAGCGCCTGGCGCATCTATAAAACCTCCTCTCGGCGCTAAAGCTCTCCTGGCGGTGGCACAAGCTGCGGCCGTGCTATGATAAAAAATCTTCACGCCTGGATTATTATAAAGGAGCACTATGTCTAGTACCCGCCAGAACCCGGCCGAGCAGGCGAAGGCCCTTGCTTCCCAGCTTAAGTGCCCCATGGGTGACACCGGTCAAGAGCTAGCACACTCTTTAAACCTGGGGAATCTTCCCATGATTGTGAGCGCCCTGAATGCATTAGGCATTGAGGAAGATGACCGCATCCTGGAGGCGGGCCCGGGCAATGGTGGGCTCCTCAATTATGTTCTCTCCCTCGCAGAGAACCTGCACTATGATGGGGTGGAAATTTCGCCGCTCATGTATGAGCAGGCCCGCGCCGCCAATAACGTGTTTATCGCAGAAGGGCTGGCTGAGTACGCGCTGTATGACGGCGTGAATCTGCCGTATGAAGACGGTATTTTCACGAAGGTGTTGAGCGTGAATACGGTGTATTTCTGGGAGGAACCGGCTTGGCTGCTCGCAGAAATGTGCCGGGTGCTTACCGCCGGCGGGCGGGTGTGTTTAAGCTTCTGTGAAAAAGATTTTATGAAGACCCTGCCATTCACCAAGTACGGCTTCGCCCTGTACGATGCCGCCGATATAGTTGCGCTCACACAAGAACTGCCGCTACATACGGTAGCTGTACAGCATCTGCACGATATGGCGGTGGCGGGCGGCTCTGCCCGGCTGGTACGACGCGACTACGTAAACCTCGTGCTTGAAAAAGAACGCTAAAACATCTGAACAGCACCCCATATATTTTGGCACTGTCACTGGCGGTTTCTGTCTGGAAGAGTTTTGCCTTCAGAAGTTTTTTACTCGTCATTAATGCAAAAACTCTTCTGAATAGAGTGCGTTTAATAGGCCGTTTCTCGTATTCAAACATAAAAAATATGGACGCGTATATTCCAAAACAGGTATAAGTGTTTTATAAGGAGTCATATTTCTCTCTCACGACGCTCAGAAATGTGCTCACCATACTAATCTAAGGCGGAGAAGCCATGGCAAACACTAACCTCACGAACAAGCTCAAGCCCGAATTCCGCACTAACCCGCCCGCTGAAGAGAACGGCATCCTGATGTGCCTGGATGATGCGCAGGTTCAGGGCGATAACGCCAAATACATGAAATTCTACAACCGCTTAGCCTCCGTCTACGACCTAGGCGAACGGTGGTTTGGGCGTCTCGCTTACGGCAATGAAGTCGCACAGATGCGCCAGCAGTTCATGAAAGAACTAGAGTGGTTTCCCGGTTGCTCGGCACTGTACGTCTCAATCGGCACCGGTACCGACCTACGGTACCTGCCGGACGATATTGAGGTGAGCGCAATCGACTGGACGGGTGCCGATATTTCGCTCGGGATGCTCAAGAAATGCCAGAAAATCTGGGGTGGGCGCGCGAACCTGAACCTGGTGAACTGTGCCGCCGAGGATCTGCCCTTCATCGATCAGAGCTTTGACGTGGTGCTGCACGTGGGCGGCATTAACTTCTTTAGCGATAAAAAACGCGCGATCGAAGAAATGATTCGGGTGGCCAAGCCCGGCACGAAAATTATGATCGCAGACGAAACTTCCGACTACATCGATTCGCAGTACAAGAAGAACGTCCTCACCCGTAAAGCCTACAAGAACGCCACCTTCGATCTCTCAGAGATTGAGGCGCTGATACCCGAAGACATGGAGGACGCAAACACCAGTTTGCTCTGGAATGATCAGTTCTATTGCATCACGTTCAGGGTTCCGCAAGACTAAGAAAGACCAGAATTACAATCATAAGGTGAAGCGGGAGCAGTTTCTTCATTCGGGAGCGATTAGAATGCTCCCGAATGAAGAAACTGCTCCCGAAGTCTGCCGTGTTCAAGGTGAACACGCTATGCGGTGGGTTTCTGCCTGATGGAGAAAACCTAGACGATAAAGCGAACGCCGCCCTCAACCCGAATCGCACGGCTATTATTGATGGGCACAAGATCGAGCTTATCCGAATATTCGCTTTTCATACGGCGTACCGCCTGAACGAAAGGTTCTTCTTCCTCGTGCACCGCCGGGTAGAAATCGACAATTCCCAACGCCTTAAAATTAAACATTCCCAGGGCAGCGTCAGAGTCGTCCATAACTCGTGCATACTCGATATCAGGCGAAGCGACCATAGCTCCAGCCGACTCCCCCACGTACATCATGCCGTGGCGCACTTTTTCGGCAATGAAATTGATGAGGTCTTTGGCTTTGAGCTGCTGCAGCAAGTAGAAGGTATTACCGCCCGAAATATAGAGAACTTCAGCTTGTTCGATGCGCAACTTCGCGGTTTCTGAATCAACTTCTGCAATGTCGAGAATATCGGGGGTTAGCCCTAAATTTTTGAAAACGTTCAGGGCATCCTGAACGTAGAAAGTTGTGTTTTCAACCATGCTGGCGGTAGGAATAAACACCACCTGCTGTTGTGATGGGTTGCCGCGCAAGAAATTTTTGAAGGCGGGTTCTACACCGGCGAAGTAAGAACAGAGGAAGGCGCGCATCATCTATCTCCTGGCGAAGGCATCTACACTGGGGTTTTATAAAATCGTACCGGTCGATTTACCCATGCAACACCCCTAGAAGGAAATTTTAGGTTTATGTAGCACCTTATCTTCTTCTAGGGGTGTCAGCACAGAGATTTTCTCTTAATAAAGCCTAGTTCGTGGTCGGAACCAGGGTCTTGAGGGTAATGTCGCTTGCGACTCCGCCATCCGCGTATTCAAGGTATGCGCGTACCACGTATTTCTTTCCTGCCTGCAGCTTATTACCGGGAATAGTCAGGTCGCCCTCGAAGTCGCCGTTCGGTTTCGGGGTAACAGTCGTATTCACGATCTCATCGCTGCTGGGATCGTCAAGCTCAACATTGTATTCGGTGAAAATCAACCGAACCTTGGAGCCGTTCTGAGCCGCTACTGCAGGGCTAAACCCGCCGCCAGCAACCTTCAGGTGATTCTCGGCGGCACTGCGACTAAGGGGTGCACCGTTAATGATGCCTACAACCTCATCATCCGTATCGCCATAAAGATCCTTAGTCACAGCCCTTACCCAGTCGTCGCTGCTGGATTCAATAAGCACCCGATAGTGCTTGCCTTCCTGAATCTTGGATCCAGGAATCTGAATCTGGGTAGTAAAGTTACCGTTCTTCACCTCTGCCGAGACGTCTTTGATGGCAAGAGTTTCGTTAACCTGACCGTTCTCGTCCAGCCCCTCAACTTTTATCTTGACCTGCTTCACGTCATCAAAATGGGTTCCGGTCAGGGTCAAGACATTGGTGTTCAGGTGGCTGCTGAGCTTATTTGTCTTCGAGGAGTTGGTGGTCAGGGTTACGGAAGACTGCAGGTCCTTGCTGTCAACCTGCTGTACAGGCAGATCTTGTTTAGCCTCTATTGTGCGGTTACCGTGCCCAGGGTAGCTCATAATGTAGAGAACATAGTGTTTCTGGGGATCGAAATCGCCTTTAACCTTGGCAGTGCCACGGAAATGACCGTCTTCCGTCACAACAAGGCCTCCGCCGTCTTGAACTAAGTTCTCGCCAGTGAAGTCGCCGTCTGCATCAACCTCGTAGACCTCTGCACCTAAACCGTCAAAAGACTTGTTGAGGTCAATCCCCTCACCAGTAATCGTAAGGTTGTTCTGCCCTGTCAGAGGGTTCAGCGGACCGCCCTCAACGGAAGTTACTTTAGCCCCTGTATTAATATTTGTGTTGTTCCCATTGGTGTTATTAGTGCCAGTATTTTGGCCACCCGGAAGCGTAGAGATAGCCTGCTGAGTCTGCGCACCAGCTTTCCCTTCAGCGGCAAAGGAAGGAACGGAAGGCACCACGGATGCACTTAGGAGGGCAAGCGCACCCACTCCGGTCAGGATAAAACGGGTATTGGACATTTTGTACTCCATTCATCGGTTAGTGGAATACTGTTAAATGTAATACATGGTTGAGTTTAGGTCTAGCATTTTTAGCATTATTTCTTGATATTTATTTTTATTACAACATGAATGTTTCGATGGAAAATATATACATAAACTAATGTGTCAACACGACTCAAAGGGTCTTCAACAGCATGCATATCACTAAAACATGCCCCCGAAGACCCTTGAGCCGAAAATATATTTTATTTTTCAGAAATCTAATACACTAAACAAAATGCAAAAGATAATACGGTATATTAATTACCGTGCTGCCGACAGAGGAACAACCGGAATATAGGTACGGTTCCAAACCACGACGGGGTAGTACGCGTAACTCGCCGTTAAGGTATCCCGATCGAACGCATCAATGTAGACTCGATAATGGTGGTTCGGGTTAATCTTAGTGCCATCAACACTCACGTACATCCCGAAGCTCCCGTCCGAACCAAGACTAGACCCTCCGCCGTTGCTAACGTCATCATTAACGATGTTCCCGAACTCATCAAGTTCCTGAACACGCGGCTCGTACTGTACACGGTGGGTATTATCGATCCCCGTAGTCTCTACAGACAGAACGTTATCAGTATTCTGTGGGTCAATGAATCCATCGACAGAGGTGATCGCAATAAAACCGGAGTTCTGATTTGCGGGTGCGGAGGGCTGGCTATGACGGCTCTGATTATTCTGTGATGCAGAATTCGAGTTTGAGCTGCTCTGGGATGCGGATGCACCCTGTTGTTGACCCTGAGCCTGCTGACCCTGACCGTTAGCACTCTGCTGCTGGCTCTGACCGCTGGCATTAGTACCCTGCTGATCCTGAGATGCACTAGGCTGAGCCTGCTGCTGTTCACCGCCGGATGCAGCCTTCGAAGGATCCTGTGTCGCACCGCCCTGTGTGGCACCATCCTGGTTCTGACCACTGGCGTTAGCACCCTGCTGACCCTGAGCATCAGCATTGGCACCCTGCTGCCGACCCTGACCGTTAGCGTTAGCACTCTGCTGCTGATCCTGGGTTGCACCATCCTGGTTCTGACCACTGGCGTTAGCACCCTGCTGCTGGCCCTGATCCTGACCTTTCTGTGCTGCAGAATTTGGCTGGCCCTGTGTGGCTCCAGAACGTGCCTCATCCTGAGGGCTTGCAGGCGCTGCATTTGCCTGCGCAAGCGGAAGAACCGTCACACCCGCAAGGGTGAAAATAGCAGCTCCGGTCATAGCCGGACGAGAATAGCGAAAAGCCATCATAAACTCCATTCATCGGTGACATGAACAATTCAACCCTAAACATAATTGAGGACCGAGATACAAGGGATATCGAGGAATCATCACAATAATTATTCTGAGAACGAATTTTTTACGTTGATATAGAAATATTCGAAGTTATTTAGCCAAGGTTTTATAAAAAATTTCTCCATTAAGTTTTTACAGAAAAATATAGCTCTGCCTCTCGTTTTTGATACAGGCGAAGCGTATCTTGAATTGTAAGGACGTATCAGAATTATTATGAGCGCACCTTATCCATTAGATATTTTGACGTAGCTCACCGAATTTTGTACGCACACTGGCAAACAGGTTCCCCGACTCTCCCCTGATGTTCATTACATCGAACGTTTCTTCTCGAAGCGCGCCATGAGCGCGACAAGGTGGAGGCCCACAAAAACATACCGCACGCCACCCATGTCGTGGGGGTTGAGTGCCGCGAGATACAGCCTCTATTCTCACGTTGGTTAGGTAAAACCGTTCTGGTGCACAATAGCGTCTACCGGCTCCCCGCGGTATTGCGGGGTGATTCATACCTTTTGCTGAGGAGTATATGTTGTTTCTCACCAACTTTTTCCCAATGGGTATCTGCCTGGTGGACTACCGAAACGCGGTTAAACTCTGCGTATTTTTATCCTTCACTCTTACGACCCAAGGCGGGCAATACTGCAATATTTCACGAGCTAGGTTAGATACTTTCTACCGAATAAGGTCTTGTATCCATCTCGCTGATTGCATGTCATATAGAGGGTTCGTGAGTTCCAATTCCAGTGAACAAAGTGTGCATAATCAAAGTGGTCAGGCGGTCTAGCTCGGCATCGTCTACAACCGCCTCCAGTCTGGCCAAATCATCCGGACCGGTCGGCATTGGCGGGGCTTTAGCTCCCATACCGGTGCCAGTGATACCAGCTACCGCCTCGTCAGTCATGGCACGGAACATACGCTGCGCCCAGATAAGGTCTACATCTGCAGCGATATAGCCCTCACGCTGTGCACGCTCAAAAACCTTACCCAAACGCCCTAAAAGAGTGCGTTGTTTTGTAATCACGGCGGGATCGTCATCACTCAGATGCGCCATCGCATACAACCAGATCGCCTTCACCCGCATTACGTTAACAGTCAGGCGATGCAGCGCCACCATTACGGGAGCAGTCTCGGGACTTGCTGACTCAAATGCTTCATAAAATTCTCTAACGGCAATATTACTCAGCTCCGCGAGAAGAACCTCGCGACTGGCGAATCTGCGATGAATAGTTGTTCGAGTGACTCCTGCAACCGTAGCCACCTGCTCCAGCGAAGCAGTTGGGTCTCGGCGCAATACTTGTTCGGCGGCATGAAGCACGATATTGACCGTGCGCCGCGCATCAGCTCGCAATGGCTTAGATGAATCAATCACGTAGTTATTACCCTAATAAATAGAACATGTCTGTTACAGTTAAATGCGTGGGTTATACCCGCATGTCATATATTCTATTCGCGAGAGGGTCAAATGACTACTAAGCAGACCGTCCTGAATTACTATTCGGCAATTCACTCCGAAAATTGGCAAGACTACATTTCCGATAAATTAGCCTACGGATTCAACAGCGCAGAACAAAATCTTGGCAAACAAGATTATCTGCAGGGTGCCGGAAATTTTTTTAATTCCACCACTAATGTTGAGCTTGCACATCTTGTGGTTGAAGGCGACAAAGCGGCGGTTATTGCGCGCTACACCGCAAAGTCCCCCGCAGGAGACACCCAGATTTTTGAGGTTCCGGAATTTCTCACAGTGCGAGACGGCAAAATTATTACCTCCAGCATTTATCTTGACGGCGCCGCCTTTATGGCCTTTATAAAAGGCGAGTAAAGCTTTCTAGCCGCTTTCATTCAACTTCAGCAAATTCCTAAATACCCGCAGCACATTCGCTGATCTCGCCTGAGATAGCAGGTTTTATGCGGGAATTGCTCTTTATCACTCATTCCCTCCCCAAGGAGATCATCATGAATACCAATTCTGCGCTTTCCGGCAAGAATGCCATTATTACCGGCGGCAGCGACGGTATCGGCTACGGTATTGCCGAAGAATTCGCCCGCCAAGGTGCTAACCTATTCCTCATTGCTCGCACCCCCACAAAACTTGCAGAAGCCAGCGCGCGCTTGAGCGAATACCCCGTGACCGTGCACACCTTCGCAGCAGATTTAACGGATATTTCTGAAGTACACCGTGCCGCCGAGCACGCCCTCGATATTTTGGGAAGTATTGATGTGCTGGTCAATAATGCCGGTATTGCACGGTTTATTCCCTTTGAGCAAACCGACGAGAACGCTTTCGACGAGCATTTTAATCTCAACGTTAAAGCCCCGTATTTCTTGGCACAAAAGTTATTGCCTGAACTCGCTAAAAATTCTGGCAATATTGTTAACATTTCGTCATATTTTTCGAAGCGGATGCTTCCCGGGCGTCCTTCGACGGTCTATTCCATGACAAAGGGCGCATTGAATCTTTTCACGCAGTCACTAGCGTTTGAGGCGGGTTCCGCCGGAGTGCGCGTGAATGCGATTGCGCCAGGAATGGTCGAAACTCCACAATTGCTGCGCAATGTTTCTGCGATGCCGCCTGAAGCGCAGGAGCAAATGAAGCAAAATGCCTCGGCGTTGATTCCATTGGGGCGCATCGGGAATGTTGATGATATTGGGCGTGCCGCCGCGTTTTTGGCATCGGATGCGGCCGCATGGGTGACCGGCGCGGTATTGAGCGTGGATGGCGGTATTACGACGCACTAGGCTCGTTGCCCTGTTCTCTCCTCCCCTCTTCTCTAGCGCTGTAAAAAGGCTCTTTATACGAATCAAGCTTTAGAAAATCCGCTTTATTCGTATAAAGGGTCTTTTTATGCGCTGGGAGGCAGCTACACTGATTCGAACTCGGCAGAATGTGCAAATGGGTCAGTATCCGGGTCATTTTGCCACAGATATTCGCAGCGGGACGCGATCTCTTGAGCCGTTTCCAAACCCCACCGGTCGGCGATAAAACCTAGAGTCATATCCATACCCGCCGAAACTCCCGAGGATGTATAAAACTTCTCTGTGCTCACCCAACGCGCCTTCTGCCGCCACCTCACCTGTGGCCGCGTCCCACGCACCCACTCGAAGGCACGTTTGTTAGTAGTAGCAGGCTTCCCGTCAAGAACACCTGTGGCAGCAAGAAGTGCCGCTCCGGTGCAGACCGTCAGGCAGGTTTGACTTTGCTGTACCAATTTCGCAAGGTTTTGCAGGAATAGGTCGTTCATCACGAGAGAGCGCGTACCTATACCTCCTGGAATCAGAAGAATGCTCCCCGGAGGAAGACTCTCAACAATTTCCGTCTTGAGGGTAAAGCCCTGGGCGGAACGTACCAATGAACCACCGTTTTCGGATGCGCCCGCCACCGAGATATACCGCATACGCATATCAGGCACACGATGCAAAAATTCGATAGGTCCCATAGCGTCGAGAGTCTCATAACCGTCGAAGAAAAGACAGTACACAGATGTAGTCGTCATAGCACCCATGCTAAAAAGGGTCTTTATGTGAATCAAGCACGATTCTTCAACGTTTTATTCACATCAAGGGTTTTTATTATGCGCTCAGGCATGTGCTGCAGATTTGTACGCCTGGAAATATACCCGGGTGCCCGTCGTAAAACCGTCATTTATCACGGTTTGGCGCGCATACAGGTTAGAGTTAAACACAGAGGCATTATTCTGGGTGCCGTCGCCCATTACACAGCTACGGTTCTCATGTCGAATGCCGTGCATCCTACACCGATGCTTCCGCAATGACCGATAAGAAAGAGATAAATATGTCGCTACCAACCACAATGCGCGCCGTACAATACGACAAATTTGGCGGGTCTGATCTGCTCACGATCAACGAGGTTCCCGTGCCATCTCCCCGCCCCGGCCAGGTGTTGGTACGCGTGCAGGCCTTCAGCGTGAATCGCATTGACGTGATCGTGCGCGAAGGCGAAATGCGGCTTTTTACGGGTAAACGCTTCCCCAAAGGTACCGGTGTGGATGCGCTCGGCGAGGTTGTCAGCGTGGGCACCGGCGTGATGGACTACAAAGTTGGCGATATTGTGTGGGGGTTCAACGGCTCCATTTCTATGGCACCCACCGGCACAGCGGCCGAATACGTGCTATTCCGTGAGAACCGGATTCACCATGCGCCGCGCATCCAGAACCAGATTGATGCGGCGGCACTGCCGCTCGTGAGCCTTGCCGCACTGCAGGTGCTCCGCAAGAACCTGAAACTCCAGGCCGGTCAGCGTCTGCTGGTGGTGGGTGCTAGCGGCGGTGTGGGGCATGCTGCACTGCAGATCGGGCAGATTTTGGGGGCTCAGGTGGCGACAGTTTCTGCCGAAGAAAATATAGCTCTGTGCCGCGAGCTAGGTTCGATTGAGGCATATGACCACGAGGCTCTGCCAGACCCCGAAAAGGTTGAGAAATTCGATGCGATCTTGGACTGTGGAGGCGTTGTGACCGCGTTTTACCGTAACTATTTGAAGCCGGGCGGGCGCATGATGACGGTCTCGCCCGACGGTCTTCCGGCGGTGCTGACCTCGCTGTTCACGAACCGTCGCGTGGGTTTCCTGCTGGCGACCAAGGCATCGTCCGAGGCCATGAAGTGGATTACCAATGCCGTCGAGCGTGGTCAGCTGCGCCCGGTCATTGAGAAGAAATACTCGCTTGAGGAGCTTGGCGCCGCGCAAGATCGTGTAGCCGAGAAACATACACGCGGCAAACTCGTAGTGGTTATGTAACTCTCTTGGGTTATTCATACGGGCGAGGTTTTGGCGTATGGCTACAAAGAGGTGGCTGTGCACTCAAAGCCTCGCCTTTATGCGGTCCCGTGACGATGCGGCACGCATGTTTGCGACGCTGGGAGTAGGCTAAAGGTATGAGAATTGGTATGCGTAAACCCAGTGTGAAACGAATGATTAAGGCCCGCACCACCGGCCGGGCAAAACGCGCCGTAAAAAGAGCTGTGATTCCTGGTTATGGCAGGCGCGGTATGGGGTTTGTGAAAAACCCGAAGCGAGCCGTAAAAGGGGCTATCTACCGCCGCACGACCTTCAGCGTGTGGGATTTGTTTAGGTAATGGAAGAGTTCTTCTCTTGCGGTAACGCTCAATCCGGGAGCATTTTCTTCATTCGGGAGCAGTTAAAGTGCTCCCGAATGAAGAAAATGCTCCCGATTTGTCATGTTGTGGTTGTAACGCCGGAATAAGAGCCTGAATATGCACCAGTATGTGCCTCACACGGTTCTTCTTTACATGTCTAGAGCCGCCCCTCGCCCATGTAGCACTCACTCCTCAATCTTGCACCGCCGCATAAAAACCTTTGGAAAAGACCCTAAAAATAAAGGTTCTCGCGCGGTATACTAAGGATAAGCTAACCTCCTCGTCAAAGCTGAAAGGGGCCTTTTCCTATGCTGAAAATCGAAGATGCCATCAGCGAGACCTTACTTATCCCCCTGTACATGAAGCACCTCGCCTCGCAACAGCCCGACCCAATCATCAAAGACGAGGCAGCGGGGCGCATCGTTTCGCAGTTAGACTACAATTTCTCTAAATTTGATAACGTCATTCACACCGTTGTCGGCACCGCGATTCGCTCAGATTACTTTGACCGGCTCGCGGCCGATTTTATTAAGCGCCAACCTAACCCGGTGATCGTTAATGTTGGATGCGGTCTAGACAGCCGCCGGGAACGCATCGGCGAAATCGCGCAGAACGTGCCGTTTTACAGCTTAGATTTACCCGATGTGATGACTTTGCGTATAAAGTTGCTGCCCCCGCAAGGCAGTGAAGTTTTCCTGGGGACCTCAGCCTTCGACGCGGGTTGGATGGACGAGCTGAACGATCTGCAGCCGAATGCCCAATTTCTGTTCGTGATTGAAGGCATGATGATGTACTTTGACCGTTACACGGTACGCGCTTTGTTCCGCGATCTTGCGCAGCGTTTTCACGGCAGTGAGATCGCGTTCGACGTCATAAACTCGTGGATGGTTTCGCATTCCGATCAGCACGAAGCACTTAAGCACTCCCGCGCGCGATTCGTTTTTGGATGCGACGACGATCATGAACCCGAGCGTTGGGCTCATAACCTGCGTTTGGTGAGCGCTAAACGGCTGATGACAGACTTTCCGGCGTGGAAGAAGAGCGGGGCACTGTCTGCCATGATAGCGCGGCGTTTACCATTCCTGAAGGAATCCTTCCGTATGCTCCACTACCGGATAGACTAACCCTGCGTATTTCAAGCGTCATCAGATTATTCTTCCTGCACAAGCAGGATCCGGCGATTTACCCGCCGGGGCACTATTTCAAGCGCAGCAGGAAATAAACCGCATTCCGAAAATGGGTGAGGTAACAAACCAGAACCCGTTGCCTTTTAGCGCGTCTTACCCCGGCTGCTCTTTTCTGCTCCTGGGGTTATAGCTTCGCAGGCTCCGCATAGTGTACAGTCCGGATTGGAACCGCATACACGTATAGTTTACCCATCAAGTAATTTGTACTGTACAATTGAGGGTTCATATGCGATAACCACACATTATCGCTCGTGTGCAAAGTCTATGGAACTCTGCGCAGTATATGACTCATCCAAACCGCAAGGAGGTATCTATGGGTCAGCTTATTGGGATGATTATTGCAGGTGCTATTATTGGCGCCCTTGCCCGCCTGTTCATGAAGGGTCAGCAGAATATTTCTATTCTTTGGACCATTATCTTGGGCGCTGTTGGCGCGTTTGTCGGAGGCTGGGTAGCTGGTCTGCTTGGCGTTGCTGAAACCGCCGGTATCGACTGGATCCGCTGGATTCTTTCGATTATCGCCGCGATGGTCGCCATCTCCATCTATCTGAGCGTCACACACAAGAAGTAGCTTCTTCCACATTCTGCAAAAGCGGATCCTCGAATATTCTGTTTCGAGGATCCGCTTTTATTGTGCGTTATGGGTGCGTTTTATTAGAAACCACCCTTATATGCACTCATGTATCTTGGTGCCGTGGAGCTGCCTGGGCTTGAGGTTCGGAACCTCCTAATGTAGCAAGCAGGCGTCCGTTTTCAACACGTACCAGAGTTTCCAAGGCAGCACGCACTAGAGAAGAATGTTCTTCGATACCAGTGAGCTTAGCCGCTTTAGCAACAATCTCTTCATCCAAAGTCACAGTTGTACGCATAATACCCTCCGCATCAGTAAACAGCACACCCTTGATGTAGATAATAATGCTGCCTATTGTGCATTACACCGGTGAGCTAGAGAACAGTAATAATCATGGTCTACCCCCCCCCGTCGGGGATGTCTTCATCATAAGCCAGTCTGAATAATACAGATTAAACCGCATTCCGCGCCCCGACAGGGCGCAAGATATAGCTTAGGGTGCGTATTCAAAATGTGGACGGCCGCGTGAAAGTACATGCTGAACCTATTTACGTGAGGCCTTATGCTCCTTGCCCATATAGATACCGCCCTGTGCCAGCTCGGTGAGCATTTGTTCGAGGCGCTCGATACGCATCGCCGGTGTCTTGGCACGGTTGATCCAACCAATATAGTCGTTGCGCTGATACGCTGGTCGAGCCTTATAGTCGGTGCGTAACCCCGCGTTTTTTAGGGCCGCCGCAATATCTTTCGGCATAGTGTGTTGTTCGCGCATAAAGCCTCCTGAGGTGGGTGTTTATCGTGTACCTGTACTCCACGCTACCTGTAGCACGGTGGCAGGTTCAAGATTTCAGGTAAGCGCGAACTATACCGGACAGTATTTTCCGCGGGTCACAGTACGCCTGAGGGCGGTTCTTGCTAGCCTTCACCTCACAGACGCAGATAGGCGCGCATCCTGCGATGGTTGAGGATACGCGCCTAACCGTTTCTTTCAAAGAGGTATCAGCGTTTTGCAGGCTGTACCGCTCCCTTAGGGGTTACCGCATTCGAACCATTGGGCATCACGGGGGTTTCAGGCGTTCCACTTGGGGTCTCACGAGACGCTTCACCGTTCATCCTGACCTCGTAGGTACCGTTAGGTTGCACCTGTGAGTTCTTATTGGAGCCATTGGGCAGACCATTTTCATTTGTAATCCAGGACCCATCGGCACCCACCCAATCGGTGTTTCCGGTGGCTGGATTGCTCCGGTCCCATGACCCATCGGGATACACCCTCACGATCTCACCGTCGGGTTCGGTTGCAGTCCAGGATCCGTCTTCAGCAACCTGCACATACCCTTCAGAACCGGGATTTTGGTTCGCTGTCTTTCCGGGGGCGCCCTGTTGTTGGGCTCCGCCGCCAGCGACGCCGCCGTTAGTTCCCGCACCCTGGTCTGCCTGGGTGCCGCCTCCATTAGCGCCGGTACCGCCGTCACCTTGCACTGCACCATTACCGGAATTCTGTTCCGCACCTGCGCCGCCGTTAGCGCCTGAACCGGAATTTCCAGATGTTCCACCGCCGTTATTCACAGCGTTGGAGCTTCCTGTGGAACTAGAAGCACGAGATGAACTTGATGAAGAAGAAGCCGAGGACGAACTTGAAGAATCATTCGCACTATTTGAGCCGCATGCGCTCAAAGCCAAGATGCCAGCAACAGCCAGAGATACGCATGCGGTAGCCTTCTTGGTAGTCATAATTCGCATCCTTTCTCCTGATAAATATCAACTGGTGTTTTAACCGTCGCATAGCTCACATGTATTGTCAGGAATTTTCCAGATTTTGCAAATATTTTTACCACGAAATATAGTTACACCTGTGTATTACACATTAAAGAAATTGAATTACCTTATATAACTAAACTAAATTTTATTTATGAACGAATCAACTAACGATTATTAATATTTTGAAAAATCATAAATTTATACTGTCTCACATATTTCCAAGACGGTGGCTTCCACCGGTATAGAATTTTTTGACGTTCACCCCAACCCGTAACCCCGACGACGTTAGCCCCCAAATTTCAGCGGGTGTGTACGCTGTGCACACAATAGGGTGCGCATCCTCAGGTATTGAGGATGCGCACCCGTTTCGCGCAAATCACTTCGCGAAAGTATCTCTGCTAGTTATTACATGCCCGGCTTAGTGGGCTGTACCGGATTTACTGCCGGGACCGCCTTCGGGTCGGGGAGTTTTCCAGGAGACACCGGGACAGCATTGCTGGGTATCTCGGGGGAAAGCTGACCGTCATAGGTAACCCGGTAGGTTCCGTCAGCCTCTACCCGGGCTACCGTGTGCCCGTCGGCATAGTTCTTAGTCCAAGAACCATCCGCCGCAACGGTACTGGTACCGTCTTCCCCAACGCTCGTCCAGCCACCGTCGCCGTCGACATGATACCGAGAACCCGTGGTATCAACGTAATCCCAGGAAGCTTCGCGGTGGATTACGTATTCGCCAGGGGTCAATGCGTTGGGGTTTTTCGTGACATTATGTTCATCATTCGCAGCATTCGCTCCCCCAGGATCGGCCTGTTGCTGCTGGGCACCGCCTTGGGCTTCAGCACCCTGGTTCGCTTGTGCTCCGCCGTTGGTATCGGCGCCGGTTACGCTGCCACTCTGTGCGCCAGTGCCGGAGTTTTGATCCGCCCCAGTGCCGTCTTCAGCACCAGAATTTGCTGCGCCGCCGTTAGCGCCTGAACCGGAGTTTGCGGAGTTTCCACCACCGTTGCTCACCGTGCCAGCTCCACCGGCGCTAGCTGTCTTGGAGGCTGTTGTTGATGATGAAGACGATGGGGAAGAATTCGAAGCATCATTAGAGCTATTTGAACCACAGGCGCTCAAAGCCATAATGCCAGCAACAGCCAGGGATACATATACAGGTACCTTCGTGGTAGTCATAATTCGCATCCTTTCTCCTGATAAATATCAGCTGGTGTTTTAACCGTCGCATAAGCCCGTGTGTATTGTCAGAAATTTTCCAGATTTTGCAAATATTTTTTATAACAGGGTGTAAATAAGTGGATATATTACATAATAAAGAATAGATATGTATTATAAAACTAAAATAACTCTTTCTCTAAACTTCTTACAATAAGAAATATTGAATATTTTATCTATGAAATATATGTGCTTGAGTTAGGTCTATCCAAGTATTACCCCGGCTTCGCATTGCAGGAATTGGCGTAAGCCCTGGGGGTTGAGAGTTACTACCCGCACAGGAAGGTGCTTGCACAAACTAAGACATGTAACATGTAGGGGATATTCGTTTACTCTGGAAGGAACCGAGCATGAAGCTTTCTGCCCGTAACCAGCTCGCTGGCACCATTGTTGAGATTACCGAAGGCGCTACCAACGGCATTGTGAAGATTGAGATCGCTCCCGGTCTGATTGTTTCTTCCTCGATTACCAACGCCGCTATTGAGGAGCTTGGGCTGCAGGTTGGTAAGCCCGCTACCGCCATTATCAAGGCATCCAACGTCATGGTTGGTGTTGAGGACTAATCCTCTCCCCTGTGCGCTCGAGTGCTTCCGGCACCGGGCAACACTAAATAAGCTAAGGCTCGATCCCGGTACGGTTCGCGATAACCGTACCGGGATCGAGCACGTTAAAACTAGTTACAGAGGCTCCGAGCCTTTAGCCTTCAGAGAGTCGAGCCGATCGAGTTCATCACACACAGAAGAAGCAACAAGATTACCTGATGAGGAGTTGTTATGCCCCGTCACCAGTCCATTAGTCGCTGCCGCTGTGCCCCTATAAGGTTTTGTGCGAATATAGTCTGCCCCGCGTTCTTTGGCTAGTTCTTCAGCATTGTAGGGTACCTTCTGAGACACTAAAGCGAGTTTCTCTTCCTTCCAGGAGGGACCGGTCAGTATTTTGCCGTTCACCAGATAGCTTCCATCACTCAGGCGTACATTGAGGATTCCGCAGTACCCGTGCCCCACGGATGCGACGATCGCGCCCCGCTCGTATACACTGGCGATGAGGTTGTGCAGCTCGGAGTTATGCGTGAAGTCGAACATGGTGCCATGCCCACCAGCCAGGCATATAGCATCGTACGTGTTCGGGTCTACGGACCGGATGGGAAGGGTGTTTTTCAAGAGCGCCATGCGTGCCTGGTTATTCAGCCAGGATTTTGCACTCTCATTGCGGAATGGGAACTTCAGAGAGCGGGGATCTAAAGGGACGTCTCCCCCACGTGGACTGGCGATGTCCTGCTCGCAGCCCTCCCGTTCAAACCTATCCCAAGCGGTCGTCAGCCCAGAAAGCCACAGCCCCGTCGGGTCACCATTATCGTACTGCCCCACATTCGTCACGATGTGCAAGATTCTTTTACCCATAAGCCTATATTAGCTGGGGCGTGCCTACACATGGGTGTGGTGTCATATCAGGGCTTTCACCAGAAACTTATCAACTATTAGCAATTCAGACTCGGGTACCTTACACTAATAGACACATTTCAGGCTGAGCCAGCACGGGTGAAGCTATCAAGTTACTGCTTCTAATACAGTGATATATCTACGACTTAATTCGAAGGGTATGAGGCTTCGGTAAGACTGTCTGTTCGAGACCTAATTCGCTTCGTAAGCTGTTCCTCAGAGTCTCGATGACGGGATCGAGCGAACCGCTATTACCCTCGTTCATCTCTTTCATGAAATCTTGAGCAGCTTCTATCTCCTTGTGGCCTCCCAAAAGGATAATATCGGATAGAGCTGATTCCAGATCATCACGATACTCTTGAGATAAATTACGCCCACGATTAGATGAATTTATAAGGCGTCGATAAGCACTCAGAAGAAAATCTATTCGCTGATTGCGTCTAGCATTATCAACTTCACGTTTTACGGTCAGCCGATGCGCTACAAAACCACCAATAACAGCACCTAATATAGCTGATAATAAAGAAAAAATTGAAACCAATATTTCCATTTTTCAGCCTCTCTATTAATATATTCTAGCTCTCTTTTGCAGGGGCAACTATAATTTTATGAGCCCTTCGAGCTATTCCTCCAATCTGAGGGTTTTCATCGAAGATATTAATTTGTTGTTCAACAGAAACCCCTAACTCCTGCAGTATAATAAAGATAACTACTATTGTAGCAATATCCACTATAGTAATTAACTCTTCGTCAGAGTGACCTGTTCTTCCTTCATGAGCCAGATTGTTACGGGCTTTTACCGTAAACTTTGCCCACTTTTTTACATCTGGCATAAGTTTTGAAATTACAGCTGGATCCAGGTAATTAACTAGATCATAAAGTCTCTCTCGAAGTGTTTGATCGTTACGAATAGCACTTTTGAACTTATCGCGGTGTTTTTCTGGCACTTGCTCAAGCATCGCACTACGCATAGCTTTGAATTCACCCACCGGAAAAGGCTTGTTGCCAATTCCAAGACATCGATGAATTACTTCAACTGCTCCCACGGATGTCAGAAGATTACTTTCAATATACTGAGTTGGAGTATACCGAAGGCTCATAATCATATTAATGGCTGTTCGTAATCGGCTATGTACTTCATACCAGCGAGGTACAATTTCTGAAAATGGTATTGTGTCACATGTAAAAAGAGTTCGATGGGTCTCAACAGCTTGTGCATCAGCTACCCCTAGCGCAGGAGGTTTGTAGAGCATTTGGGCACGTCGTCGTGGAAGTTCACGACCATCAGGCAATCTCGATTCAGTCCCATCTATCTCCAATTGAACCCAGATAGTGCCAACGGCACGATGCATAGCTAAAGAAATAAGATTTTGAATAGTCACCATTTCTTCCAACGTATCAGTCAAAGATAATGGAGTTTTAGATTTTATCTGCACTCTTACTGACTCAGATATTTTAGCAATCGTTTTACCTTTTTGATGATCAATATAGGGAAGTGTATTTCCTGATACTAAGCAAATCTCTTTGTTCTCGACCGTGACTGATTGTTCACTGCAAGGAGTTACTTGAATACACCCACGCCCATCAAGCTCTTCGCTATCTGAAAACCCAAATTCGCACTCAATTCCTGATACCGCTGCCCAGACTCCAAGATCTTCGAATGACACTTCAACAGAAGAAAAAACTGAGGTGTTTTCATTCTCAATATGAATCCCAATAAGAGCTATAGAGGCCACAATAGTCTGCTTACCAGGACTATCTGGTTTAGCAAAGTAACGTTTAGTAAGACTAGGATAACATCCCAATAAAGTTATTTTCTGATACTCAGACACACCATGGATAGCATTCCACACACGACTCTCTTCACCAAACCACTTTATTTGTGTGCCATCTACGGAAGGTTCCCTTGTAATAACCCGTTCTTCAAATCCTCCAATTAGAGATAAGATTAAACCACCTTTAGCATCATAATGAAGTACACCTGGCACCTTTTCATCAGGACTCTCTGGAAGCCACCATATTCCTGCCCACTCTGCAGGTTGATCTAAATTATGTGGATTATTCATAGTCCTTTGACCAACCTCTACACGTTAAACCTAAACTCAACCACATCACCGTCTGCCATGATGTAGTCTTTGCCTTCCATGCGGACTTTGCCGCGGGCTTTTGCTTCGTTCATGGAGCCTGCCGCATCCAGGTCATCGAAGGAAACAACCTCAGCCTTGATGAAGCCACGCTCGAAATCGGAGTGGATTACGCCCGCCGCCTGCGGTGCCGTGTCTCCCTTATAAATCGTCCAGGCGCGCGATTCCTTTGGGCCAGCCGTCAGGTAGGTCTGCAGACCCAGGGTTGAGAAGCCTACACGAGCCAGCTTATCTAGGCCCGATTCGTCCTGACCGCTCATTTCCAGCATTTCGCGGGCCTCCTCCTCGGAAAGCTCCACCATGTCAGCCTCAAGTTTCGCGTCCAAGAAAACAGCCTCCGCCGGGGCCACCAGCTCACGCAGTTCTGCCTGCTTCTCCTCAGAGGCAAGCACGCCCTCATCCGCGTTAAACACGTAGATGAAAGGCTTAGCGGTCAGCAGGTTCAGCTCCTTCAAATGCGCCATCTCAAGCTTCTCGGCAGCCGCACGCGAGAAAATCGTGTTCCCGTCCTCAAGAATCTGCTGCGCCTGCTTGTAGGTTGCCAGCTGGGCGGCATCGCCCTTCTTAATCTTCACAGCCTTCTCCAGACGCGGAATAGCGTTCTCCAAAGTCTGCAGGTCAGCCAGAATCAGCTCAGTATTGATGGTCTCCATATCGGAGGCGGGGTCAACCTTGCCGTCCACGTGAATGACGTCCGGGTCATCAAACGCACGCACCACCTGGGCGATAGCGTGCGCCTCACGAATGTTCGCGAGGAACTTGTTACCCAGGCCCTCACCCTCAGAAGCGCCCTTCACAATACCCGCAATATCAACGAACGAAACAGTCGCAGGCAGAATACGCTCCGAACCAAAAATCTCAGCCAGACGGTTCAGACGCGCATCCGGCAGGTTCACCACGCCCACGTTCGGGTCAATAGTCGCGAACGGGTAGTTAGCCGCCAGCACAGTGTTGCCGGTCAGAGCGTTGAACAGGGTGGACTTGCCCACGTTAGGCAGGCCAACAATGCCGATAGTTAGAGCCACAAGTTTTCCTTCGAATCATGTACCCCACCAAACACTCAGGATGCGCCGCGTAAATGATGCGGCGGGTGCGGGCGGGCACAGGGCGAAAATGGTGCCCGCATCCAAGCGCGGCACCGCCGGTCTCGGGAAGAAACGGGTGCGGGGCGCCTGCGGGCATAGACACTACCATTCTACCGTGTTCGCGCAGGAGCCGCCCTGGTTGTCGTCCTGGTTGATGAGAGCAGGGCGCTAGAGCCAGCCGTTCTCCGTGGCGATACGCACCGCATCCTGACGCGTCGATGCACCCGTCTTCGCCATCGCCGCCGACAAATAATTACGCACCGTACCCGCCGACAAAAACAACGCCGCCGCAATCTGCTGAGCTGTACCACCCGACGCCGCCTCACGTAGCACCTGCGCCTCACGCTCCGTCAACGGAGAAGCACCCGTCACCAAAGAATCCGCCGCCAACGACGGATCCACCACACGCAACCCCGCATGCACACGACGAATCGCCTCCGCCAACTGGCGAGCACCCGTATCCTTCACCACAAAACCACTCGCACCAGCCTCCAGCGCACGGCGCACATAGCCAGGGCGGCCAAAAGTCGTCACAATCAGCGTACGCACCGGCTCACCCGACTCACTCAAAGCACCCGCATCACGCAGCGCCGCAGCCGCCTCAATACCATCAGCCAGCAAAGTACCGGGCATCTGCACATCCAGCAGCACCACGTCCGGCTTCAGCAGGGCGACCGCACCCAGCACCTCATCACCGCTACCGACCTGACCCACAATCTCCAGGTCAACCTCCAGGCCCAACAGAGCGGCAAGAGCCTCACGGATGAGCTGCTGATCGTCAGCGAGCAGAACACGAATCATGGGAGCCTCCCAGGGCTGAAGACGGTGAAAAAGACGGGGCAGAACATACCGGGTGGAACATACCAGGCGGAACAACCGTAAGAGGTTGTCTACCACCACCATACAGGGGCGGGTAGCTCCCCCGTCCAGGGCGCGGCGCTAAGTTCCACAATCTACAGCACCTACCTACAGCAGTGAGGTGTCACCGTCCATAGTCACACGGATGCGCGTGCCCACCCCACCGGCAGGGTTCTCCGCCAGCCACTGCTCGGGCGCCGCCTCAATCACCACGCTACCGCCGGACGCCGCCACACGCTGAGCCATACCCGTCAGACCGTTACCGCGGGCATCGCCCACGCCCACGCCGTTATCGAGGATGTCCAGACCGGTTGCGCTCAGACGCACCCGCGCCGCGTTCGCCTCCGAGTGGCGCACCATGTTCGTGACCGCCTCACGCAGAACCCAGGAGAACAGCTTCGCGTTCACACCAGCTACCGCGAGCGCGCTCTGGGCCTCCGGCAGTTCGGCGCGAATACCGGCGGTCTGCAGGGCACGGCCCGCACCCTCAATCTCACCCGAGAAGTCAGGCACACGCAGGCGCGTCACGGTTGAGCGGACCTCCGCCAGGGATGCGCGAGACAGCTGCGCGATCGCCTCCATTTCGGCGCCGGCGCGGGCGGGGTCAATCTCCAGCAGGCGCTGCGCCAGCTCCGCTTTGAGGGTGATGACGGTCAGGGAGTGGCCCAGCACGTCGTGCACGTCGCGGGCAATCTCCTCGCGCTCCTCAGAGAGCGCCAGGGAGGCACGCGCTACGTCCGCGCGTTCACCGAGCTCAATCAGGTAGGAGAAGCCCAGCATGCCCACCATCGGTGCACCGATAAAGAGGGCGATACCGCCGCGCGCGGTGACGTCAAAACCGATGCCCGCCATAAAGATTAGCCAGGAGGCAAGGGCAATCGTCGCCGCTACACCGAAGCGCAGGGGGTACGGGGCGATTGTGCCAAAAATCCAGAACGCCACAAAGTACATGCTGAACGACAAGAACACCACATACGCCGAATCCAGCCGCAGCGCCGTCAGGCCAGCCACGGGCAGTGCCATCAGCACCGTCCAGATGACGCTTCGACGCACCGTGGAGGCGACCGGCACCAGCCACGGCACCGCGTACGCCGAGCAGTTCACCACCGCAAACAGCACCACCAGTGCCACACCGGTCCAGCGCACCGGCGCCAGCTCCGGGGTGGTGAGGAAGCTGTCCAGCGGCATGAGCAGAAACACCAGCCACGGGGCGCTAAAGCCCAGCGCCAGCCAGTTCACGTTGCCGCTGCGTTCCCGGTGGAGGAAGCGGAAGCGGTGCTTGCCCAGGGTACGCTTCGCGGCGGAGGGTGCCGCCTCGTTCTCGGCGCTAGCCTGGTCAGTATTTTGCGGGTGCGTGTGGGTTTCGGTCATGGTTCTAGCCTAACGTGCGGGTGCCAAGGGTGCGGGTGCCGCGGGTGCAGATACCACCGGCGCGGCAGTGTTAGCAGATGCGGTGTGAGTGGATACGGCTTCCGCCGCAGCCTCGGGATTTGAGACTGCGGCGGGAAGAAGCGTTTAGCGGCGGGTTGCGCGGCGCATCAGCAGGGCAGAAACACCCAGGAAGATCGCCGCCCACGCTGCCAGGCTCACCACGGCGTACCAGAGCGGCTCGGTGACGAGCCAGTCCTCACCGCCCGAAATAATGGTCCGACCTGAGCTGAAGGGGTAGCGAGCGATCTCAGCGGCACCGTACAGCGGGGTGAAGCGGGCGTAGTTCAGCAGGTCGGTGCTCAGCGGGGAGAACACAGTACCGAAGAAGCTCATAATCACCAGCAGGCCGTTCGCAATGGACACGGCGTTCTCGTTACGAATCAGCAGGCCCATCATGATGCCGTAGAAGGCGAACACCAGACCGCACAGCACCGTCAGCGCACCGGCGGCAAGCTGCTGGTTCACAGGGATCTCAACACCGGTGAACATGCCCACAATGTTCACCGCGATGACCGGCACCGCAGAAATCACCAGGGCGGTCAGCGCCTTCGCACCCAGGTACTTGCCGGTGGTCAGCGGGGTCAGCGCCAGCTGGCGGTTCCAGCCGCTGGAGAGCTCGGTGACGGTGCTGCCGCTAATCGCCACGGTGTTCTGCACGGCACCGTACAGCGCCATGCCAATCATGACGTACGCAGCTACGTTACCGTCACCCATCGGCTGGGAGGAGTAGTCCTGCATCGCGCCGAAGAGCAGGAAGAAGACGATGGGCAGTGCCACGCCGAAGAAGAAACGGTCGGTCGAGAGGATAGAAGCGCGGATGTCATAGAGTGCGTAGCGGAGCATGATGTTTTCCTTGAGGTGTGTAGCGGCGGTGCGGTGTTGGGGCGGTACGGTATTTAGGCTTCGGATGCCTTGGAGGCGGCGGCCTGCTCGGTCAGCAGGGTGAAGGACTCATCCAGGGAGGGCTTGGTGACCTCCAGGTCGGTGATGCTGTAGTTGTTCAGCAGAGTGCGCAGTACCTGCTCAATCTCCAGCACGGAGATACGGTGGCGGTACCCGCCGGACTCTTCGGTCACCTCGACCGGCACATCCAGGTCGGTGATGGGTGCGGGTGCGAGGAAGCTGAGGTGGCGGTGGCCGGTCAGGGCACGAATCTCGTCGGAGGAGCCGTCAGCGATGATGGAGCCGGATTCCATGAGCACGATGCGCTGGGCGAAGTTCTGTGCTTCTTCCAGATAGTGCGTCGCAAAAAGAATGGTCGTTCCTCGTTCGGCGATGGCTTCCATACGCTCCCAGAAGGTGCGGCGCGCGTTCACGTCCATGCCGGCGGTCGGCTCGTCCAGAATCAGCAGTTCCGGCGAGTGCATGGTCGCCAGGGCGTAACGCAGACGCTGCTGCTGACCTCCCGAGCACTTGCCGACCTTACGCTTAGCGATATCGGTCAGGTCGGCGCCGGCGAGTACCTCATCCACGTCAATAGGCTTGGGGTACAGGGCGGCAATCATCTCGACCGTGGCGCGAATCGTCAGGTCCTTGAGCAGGCCACCAGTCTGCTGCACCGCACCGAGTAGACCGGCGCGTGCCGCTTCGGAGGCGTTGCGACCGAAGACGCTCAACTCGCCGCCACTGGGATGAGTCAGACCAAGAATCATGTCGATGAGGGTGGTCTTACCTGCGCCGTTGGGGCCGAGCAGTGCGATGATTTCGCCGCGCTTGACGGTCAGGTCAATCGAGTCGACGGCGACCACGGTGCCTGCCGCACGGGTGGAGAAAACCTGGCGGAGGGAGCGGGCGGAAATAACGGTTTCTGCGGTGTTTTGCTTGCTATTCTGAAGTGCTGCGGTGTTCATGTTTCTATTACACCGCCGGTTTTCGCACCGGTGCGGTACAGAGTGTCATGACCTGCCCATGACAAATGTCATGAGTTGAGGATATGCGAGCGTCGCGGCCCGTTACGCGAAGCGGGGGCTCCGTCCTCAAGGCGCCTGTGCCAATCGTTGTTGGGGCGCCGCAGAGGGGGCATTCCCCCGCGTAGCGTGAACGTGAAGCTGCGCTAGCGTCCCTATCCGTGCATCCCGCACATCAGATACAAAGACCCCGTGTCTTCTCCCCACACGGGGAACCCGTATCCTTCACCACGAACCCACTCGCACCAGTTTCCAGGACGCGGCGCGGCAGTGTTAGCAGATGCGGTGTGAGCGGGTACGGCTTCCGCCGCAGCCTCGGGAGCCCCTGATACTACGGAACTCTTGAGACTGCGGCGGGAAGAAGCATTTAGCGGCGGGTTGCGCGGCGCATCAGCA
>NZ_KV797645.1:33021-69720 GCF_001809415.1 Rothia sp. HMSC058E10
GGTTGCGCGGCGCATCAGCAGGGCAGAAACGCCCAGGAAGATAGCCGCCCACACAACCAGACTCACCACTTGAAGCTCATTAGTAAGAGTTTATTGAGGACATAGAAAAGGGTTTCGGTAAGTATCAGTCCTTTGTAGATGCAGGTGAGCAGTATGAAGACGGCTACATCGACACTCTGGCCCTCTATTTATTGGAAGGGAAGATAGAAAACTTCCGTTCTCATCTAGAGTATCTCAATATGATTGGAGATGATGCGGATAGTGTCATCAGATTAGATATGTCTGGAAAGGAAGTTGATAAACAAATGATGGACAAATTTAGTTTATAAAAACAAAAAAGCCTTGGAAGCCAAGGCTTTTTTGTTTTTATAAATTAATTAGAAGAACCCCCAGTAAGGCACGGAATATTGTTTAGTACGTGTAACCCAGAAAGAAATAAAATGACTAGCTATAGCTAGAGTAAAAATGGTTGCAATACTCAACACTGTTATAGCATTAGAAGCGAAAAGCAAAGAGAGAATCAAGGCAGCCAGATAGAGTGTCGCTTGGACACAGTAGTAACTTCTCGGATAGCGAAGATAGTTTTTGTTATAGGGCCCATTTGCTAGGACAGCAGCTTGGAAGAGGCCAATTCCGATATAAAAGAAGCTGATTGCAACGAGAAGATTAGCCTCGGGATTCAGGAGATAACCCATCGAAACTGTCATCAACATAAGCCCAATGAAAATAGGATAGTGACTATAAATTATAAATACTCCCTTTTGATTGGATCCTTCGTCAATAGCATGGTCAAATTCACCAAAATAAAACAAGAACAGAGAAAGCATGATAACGAAATTAAGAACCGAATATATAGAGAAATTCTCAACTGTAAAGAAGTTAACTAGCCCAATAACCATCTCTCCAAACGTAATGATGACAAGAAGGGAGACGCGCTCGATTAAATGGGGAAGATTTACCTGGAAATGCTCATCTTTAGTCATCAAGAAAATTGGCACAATAAATGTTAGCAGAATACTAGCAATAAAGATATAGACTCCAACGTAAATAGGGAAAAGAGCTGCCAGATAGACTCCTAAACTTTGTAGACCTGTTAACCATAGAAAACCTTTGATGCTTTCCCGATCAGTATTATCGGTTGATTCTCTAAAAAACTGAACCAAATATTGAAAAAATAAGGTAAGGGTTAATGTACCAACAGCCCAACAGGTATAATAGAACCATTGTTGCCAATTGTATCCAATCATATTGGATATAAAGAGCATAAGTCCCATGTTGGTAAACATGATTACCATATTAAATAACGAGTTTGTTCCATAGCGATTGGTATAAATGGTTTGAATCATCCAGGAATTGATGATAACCATGACAGAGATGAAGAAATCAAGTAAAGAATCCCAAGCCACAACACCGTCATGAAGAGGGTGAATTAAAGCAGTTGCTTTTGAAATTGCAAAAACAAACACTAGGTCATAAAATAGTTCTGAAAATTCTACACGTTTATGCTGAATAAGAGTTGTCACCTTAAGACCTTTCTATTCTAGAAATACAATTTATTATAACATAACATGGCATTGAAAGAGACGGAGATTCTTAAATAACTTCATGTGGCGCGAATCGTCAGGTCCTTAAGCAGGCCACCGGTCTGCTGCACCGCACCAAGTAGACCGGCGCGTACCGCCGTCCCAAACAGTGCTTCCCCACATATCAGATACAAAGACCCCGTGTCTTCTCCCCACACGGGGGAAGAGGACACGGGGTCATAAGCTAAAAAGTATTAGCGAGTGGGCTTAGCGCCGCGGCCACCGAGCTGGCGGCCCACGTTCTCATCGTTCTTCAGGGCGGAACGCAGTTCCTTCGGCAGGGAGAAGAGAATGTCTTCCTTCGCGGTCTCCACCTCTTCGATGGTGTTGTAGCCGTACTCGGCGAGCAGGGCCAGTACCTCCTGAACCAGAACCTCGGGCACGGACGCGCCGGAGGTCAGGCCCACGGTCGCCACGCCCTCAAACCAGGATTCATCCACCTGATGGGCGAAGTCCACACGCTCGGCACGCTTAGCGCCGTATTCGAGTGCCACTTCCTTCAGGCGCACGGAGTTCGAGGAGTTTGCCGAACCAACCACGATGACCAGGTCAGCGCGCGGAGCAATCTCCTTGATGGCGCCCTGGCGGTTGGAGGTTGCGTAGCAGATGTCGTCCGAGGGCGGATCCTGCAGGGAGGGGAAACGCTCACGCAGACGCGCCACGGTTTCCAGGGTTTCGTCCACGGACAGGGTGGTCTGAGAAATCCAGACGACCTTCTCCGGGTCGCGCACGGTAACCGAATCCACCTCGTCGGGCGAGTTCACAATCTGGATGTGCTCGGGCGCCTCACCTGCGGTACCCTCGACCTCTTCGTGGCCGGTGTGGCCAATGAGCAGGATGTCGTAGTCCTGCTTTGCGAAGCGCACAGCCTCGCGGTGTACCTTGTTCACCAGCGGGCAGGTCGCGTCAATGGTGTTCAGCTGCCTCTCCCCCGCGGCAGATACAACCGCTGGAGAAACTCCATGCGCCGAAAATACGGTCACGGACCCTTCGGGCACTTCGTCCACTTCATCCACAAAAATAGCACCCTGCTGTTCGAGGGTTTCCACCACGTGACGGTTGTGCACAATCTGTTTGCGCACGTACACCGGGGCACCGTAGTGTTCGAGAGCCTTTTCAACGGCGATCACGGCACGATCAACGCCAGCGCAGTATCCGCGTGGAGTGGCCAGCAGCACCTTTTTGGCGCTCGTGACGGGGTTTGCAGCCTCAATATCGGCGCGGCTTCGGCGGGTGCGCGGCAGCGGCGGCAGACCGAGGGAAATGGTTTCAGTGGACATGACTACTATCCTACGTTGTTTGTTCCTCTAGTGTGTGCGTACTGTGGTGCCGCTCGCAGTGAGCGCAATGAGTTTGGCAAGAATACCGCCCAGAAGCGAGACCACGGCCGCCCATGCACTGTAACTTGCGAGCGAATTGAGATGACCTGTCAGCATGGGGCGCGCCGTATTGACTAGGCCGTCCAAGAAAACAGTTCCCACCGTGCTGTCGGTACTGAGCCCAAGTGTCTGCGGGGTTTGCTGCGCCATGACCGCACTCAGAATCCACAAGCCCGCCGCAAGAATCAAGAACGCACAGGTCAGAAGTACAAAGCGTCCGCGCGGAAGCAGAATCAGGGCGATCACTAGACCGATAATACTTGCTGCGATCAGTGCCCCGGACATACTTCCAACCCACTGCGCCCGCTGCACCGCATGCTGCACGGGGTTTCCGTCACGGTCAATAGATATCAGGTGTTTTCCCCAGGATGAAATATCGGGGTCGTATATGCCTATGCTGCCCACACGCGCATCAAGCTCACGATAGAAGGCGCTGATGTCGAGTGCTGCGGGGTCGTCAGGATGCGCCAGGTTGTAGGTGTGCGTATCTGCCGCAACCTGCCGCCACATGGTGCGGTATTCAGAGGTTCCGGTGAGCCTCTGTGCATTCTCGCTCAGGCGTTTTTTCACCTCGCCGCGGCTTGTGCTCAGAATTTGTGTGAGAAAGTTGTTGCCGGATTCGGGGAAGACTCGCTTGACCGCCTCAGAGTTCATAACATCGGTGACGGCGGCATCGGCAATTCGTTTTTGAAAGTCTTGGTCTTCCATCAGCTGGGTGCTGAGCTGGTTGAACCCGGATTGGCTGATGAGGTTTTGATTGACCCAGCTGGCAACCGAACCCGTTAGGGCGCCCAGAATACTTAAGGATGCGGCAAGAATCGCCAGAGCGTACCGCAGCTTTGAGACGCTGGCGGGTTCCAGCACATGCCGCTGCGGTTTCTGATTCGCCAGGTTTGCCACGGGGGCACCCGTCGGTTCCGGGGTTTCGCTGTGCGGGCGCAGCGCATCAGAGGACTCGTTGAGCACTCGCGTCTGCTGGTTTATCCCGGGGGCAGATAAGAGCGTGGTGGTTTCATCCGCGCCCTCAAGATCATGCGGTTCGCTTGAGATAACCCGGTAGTCATCGCGCGGAGGTTCAGGCAATACGCGGGTGGTGTCTGGTGAGTCCTCTGGAACCTCAAGTTTGATCGTGCGCTTGGGTTCGTGGGGTTGGGGGTCGTCATGTGCACCCATAGGTTACAGATTACCGGGTTCGGCAGAAAAGGTTGAATGAGTGTGCCCTCAGCAGAAACTGTGACGTGAAGAGTACGCGCATGACCGAAAGATGGGCAAAATCGCGGGCTGTGGGAGAGAATGGGGTTATGACTGATTTTTCGGCAGCGCACCATGAATACCCGCACTCGGCTCCCCCGATTGTGCCGCCTGCGGCTGAGCGACAGCTTCCTGCAAAGTCGCAGGAAACTACACCGCAGAATCCTTGGCCTCTGGCGCTTTTGACTCAGAATATGAAGAACTATATCGATAAGGTTCCGCAGCTGTGGGTTGAGGCGCAGGTTGCTTCCCTCAACGGGCGCGGCGGGAACGTCTTTATCGAGCTGAAGGATCTGCAGGAAGATTTTTCGTTTACGCTCGCCCTGTTCGGTCAGGCGGGGCGCGGCCTGGGGTCGGATGTGAAGGTTGGTGCACGGGTGGTGACCTTAGCGAAGCCCAGCCTGTGGAAGAACGGTCGGCTCTCCCTGATTGGGCGGCGTATCTATGCGGTGGGCACGGGTAACCTGCACGAACAGCTGCAAATACTGCGTGAAAAGCTGGCCGCTGAGGGGCTGTTTGCGGATGCTCGTAAGAAGCCGCTCCCGTTGCTGCCGCATCGTGTGGGACTGATTACCGGGCGTGATTCCGATGCCGAAAAAGACGTGATTCGCAATGCTTCGCTGCGCTGGCCCGGAGTGCAGTTTGAGGTACGGAATGTGAAAGTGCAGGGCGAAGGCTCGGCGAGCGAGGTGATGGCGGCGCTGAGTGAGTTGGATGCGCATCCTGAGGTTGATGTGATTGTGATTGCCCGCGGCGGCGGTTCGTTTGAGGATTTGCTGTCGTTCTCTGATGAGGCTCTGGTACGTGCCGTGGCGGCGGCGCAGACTCCGGTCGTTTCGGCAATTGGGCATGAGGCAGACAGCCCGATTCTGGATGCCGTCGCAGATGTTCGCGCCTCTACCCCCACCGATGCGGGTAAGCGTATTGTGCCTGATGTTGCCGAGGAGCTGGCGGTTATTCGTGAGGCGCGAGCGCGTGCCGACCGCGCGGTTTTAGGCTACCTGAACTATCAGGAGCAGTATATTCGGCAGCTGCATGAGCGCCCGGTGCTGACCCAGCCGGAGACGGATTTAGGGTGGCGCAGTGAGGATATTTTTCGGCTGCGGGAGCGAGCCGCCCGTTCGGTAGAGTACCGCGTAGCACGCGAACGGGACGCGATTTCGCATACGATTGCCCGGGTGCGGGCACTCTCGCCGATGGAAACGCTCAAGCGGGGGTACACGATTGTGCAGCGCGCCGATGGTGAACTGGTACGCGATGCCACGACTCTATCGGCTCATGACAAGCTGACGATGCGCGCAGCGGTGGGCGGCGCCGAGGTCAGCGTGGTCAAAACATACGACTCAAATCTTGATTTATAACTCTCTGGTGGAAGGTACAACATTGTCTGAGAATATTAGTTTTCATACGGAAGAGCTGGGCGCTCCCGTCGAGACCCTAAGCTATGAGCAGGCGCGCTCCGAGCTTGAGAATGTGGTGCGGCAGCTGGAATCTGGCACCTCAAATTTGGAGTCTTCGATAGCCCTGTGGGAACGCGGTGAGGCGTTAGCTTCCCGGTGTGAAGCCTGGCTTGAGGGCGCCCGAGAACGCCTGCACGCGGTGCGTAACACTCAAGATACAACGGATGAAGAAGCTGAATCTGAGGGTTCCGAGTCCGAAGACTAAGGCGTAAAAAGCTCTTGATGCGTTACCAGGCGTGAAAAAATCCGTTTGATAACACATCAAGAGCAGTAGGAGTGGGCGTGAACTAGCGAGGGAAACCGCCTAGCAAACCCTGCTAATTCTTTTGTTTGTAATCCGCCATGAAGTTACCCAGCCGCTCAAGCGCGCTCTTGAGGGTCTGCACATCCGGCAAGAAAACCAGGCGGAAGTGGTCGGGCTTGTGCCAGTTGAAGGCGCTGCCGTGGCTGAAGAGAATCTTCTGATCTTTGAGCAGGTCAAGCATGAACTGTTCGTCGCTCTTAATGTTGAACTTTTCGGTATCAATTTTGGGGAACAGGTAGAGCGCGCCGTCGGCCTGTTCACAGGTAATGCCGTCGATTTCGTTGAGCATACGATACGCCAGGGTGCGCTGCTCGTAGAGACGCCCGCCGGGGGCAACGAGTTCGTCAATAGACTGGTAGCCGCCGAGTGCGGTCTGAATTGCATGCTGGGCGGGCACGTTGGAACACAAGCGCATCGACGCAAGCAGGGTAATGCCCTCGATATAGTTTTTAGCGTCCTCTTTTGGCCCGGTAATGGCGAGCCATCCGGCGCGGTAACCGCAGACGCGGTATGCTTTGGAAAGCCCCGAGAAGGTCATGCAGAGCACATCATCACCGGTGATGGTGGCCATGTTGATAGCCTCGGCGCCTTCGTAGGTGATCTTCTCGTAGATTTCGTCGGCAAAGACCACGAGCTCATGTTCGCGCGCCACATCAGCAATCTGCTGCAGAATCTCGCGGGAGTACACGGCACCGGTGGGGTTGTTGGGGTTAATAATCACAATGCCCCTAGTGCGCTCGGTAATCTTCGACTTGATGTCTTCAATATCCGGGTACCAGTTGTTCTCTTCGTCGCACAGGTAATGCACGGGGTTGCCGCCTGCGAGCGTGGTGGAGGCGGTCCACAGCGGGTAGTCGGGCATCGGAACCAGAATTTCATCGCCCGGTTCGCATAGCGCCTGCAAGGTCATAGGAATCAGTTCCGAAACGCCGTTGCCCAGATATATGTCATTGGTATCAAGGTCGAGAATCCCGCGATTCTGGTAGTACTGCACAATGGCGGTGCGCGCAGAGTACAGCCCGTGAGAGTCGGAATAACCCTGTGTGACGGGCAGGTGGCGGATGATATCCATCATGATCGCATCCGGCGCTTCAAATCCGAAGGGAGCGGGGTTACCAATATTGAGTTTGAGGATGCGGTGGCCAAGCGCTTCCATGCGGTTGGCTTCTTCGAGAATAGGTCCGCGAATATCGTAGAGGACGTTGTTCAGCTTTGAGGACTGACGGTACTTCGTCATAGTTACATTACTTCCTTGGATGCTCTAATAAGAATTTCGCGGCCTCGTCGTCAGCGATGGGGTTAGTACCGCTCGTAAGACGAAGCAAGAACGATAGGTTTCCCGTATCTAATGTAGATGATACGCGGTTTATAGCTTCGCGTGCACTATCTGGCAGGTTACGACGTGCAATCGGAAGAAGTTGTTGGTTCAGCTGCGTAGTCTGTGGGTCTTCGAGAGTTGTGAAGCGGTTATCCTCAATCGCCGGGTCTGCGCTGTGCAAAAGAACCACCTGCGCGGTGTCTTTGCTGAGCATACTCACCCGTTCTGCCGAATTTTCGTTGAGAATAGGGTTTTCGACCGTGTATTTGTAGACGGTTTTGAGGCTTGCAACGCCGTAGTTGCTGCTGGTGTATCCGCTGGTGAGAGCAAAACTTAGGGTAGCTTTTACATCCGCAAGATTGGCGAGGCTGCGAAGTTTATGCTGCACTTCATTTTGGCGAGTGGTCACGAGAACATCGCGGTTTTGGGCATTAGCAACGTCTAGAAGTTCCAGGTGTTCAGGGAGCACACGGTTAATAGCGGCAACGGTATCGGTAATATTCAGTGCGCGCGCGTTAATGGCTCCGCTGGGGCTTGCGGTTGCGCCTTCGGAGGCAGACGCATCATGCGAAGGTGTGTTGGTGGGGGTGGGCGGTAGTGTGACCCCGGCGCTCGCCGCGGATGCGCTGGCACTGGCGGCCTGGCGTTCCGCCTGAATTTGTGCGGGGCTAAGTTTGCCGTCGTTCGTAAGATGCAGAAGCAAATCGCCGCTGTAATCGATGACAAGGTCCAGCGTGTCTGGTTCGGGGGTGTTCGCTTCGGTCTGTTTGAGCGCATCCAGAAATTTGCTGCGGCTGTCTTCGTTGGTGACAACCTCAACGTTATATCCCACGTTGCGAAGCGCCTGAGCGTACAGGTATGCGACCGCCCGCATCTCGCGCAGGGCACCGATGCCCACGCGCAGGGTTCCGTAGCTTGATGCTGAAGGATCAACTTTCGGTTTATCGTCCTCTGACGAGCAGGCGGCAAGAAGCGGAGCTAGGGCTAAGGCGCTTATCATGGTGCGGCGGGTAGGTGCGGGGCGGTTTGGGTAATGCACTAGATTTTCCTCGCGTTCTCATCGGCAAGAAATTCTTGGTATTCACGCGACCAAGCGGCGGCATTTTGAAAGCCCATCATGGATGCGACCTCGTCGATGAGGGTGCCGTAGCGCAGGGTATCGAGTTCGGCGATAGGCACCCAGCAGGCGCTGTCGGAAGAACCGTTCTCTTCGGCGCGCAGCTCGCCGGTGACCACGTGGGCGCGGTAGACGATGCGCAGGGCGCAGAACGGCAGCGTGCTGTCGGAGAGCCCGTTACGTGCGGGAAAATGCCCGGCGTGCACTCCCAAAATATCTTCGATGGCAACGCTGTACCCGGTTTCTTCGAGGGTTTCTCGCAGGGCGGTTTCATCGGCCTGCTCGCCCGGTTCCATGCCTCCGCCGGGCAGCGACCAGAGCGGACTTTGGGCGCGGTCCTCGGGCACCCAGCGGGTCATGAGCAGTTTGCCCTGCTCGATAATGACCGCGTAGGCTGCGGGACGGGTTTCCATTACCAATGCCATGATGTTAAGTTTACCGCTTTAGCGTTTCTTTCCGGCACGCCGCGCACGGGCGGCTTGAGCGTTGTGACGGGCATATTCTCGGAGATTTCCGCTCTTTTTGGCGTTCGATTTCTTCCGATCACGAGCCTCACGGCGGGCATTGGCGGCACGGTTTTTCGCTTTCGTCTTTGCTTTCTCATCAGCAATGCGCTTAGCGCGGCTCTGTTTCGTCTCACTTCCTCGCTCACTGGATGCGGTTCGCCCGCGCACAATACCGATAAAGTCCTGGATCAGGGTTTCTTCTCTTTCGGGGCGCGGATGCGCCACCGGTGCCCGCCTCCAGGTGAGGGTCACCGGGCAGGGTTCAAGGCCGCACATCGGGCGATAGGTGAGGTCTTTACGATGGTAGAATCGCGCAACGGACATGGGGGCAATGTACAGGCCAATTCCTGCGGCAACGAGCTCAAGAGCCTCACGATCGCCGGTAAATTCGGGCAGGAACCTTGGGTTTTCGGTCCGCCATGTGCTGGAGGCTTCAGCCCAGGCGGGGTAATCGTCGGGGTCGTGAAGCAGAAATTCTTCGTCGAGGTCTTCAAAGCTCACCTCATCAAGCACTGTGAGCACGTGGTCGCTGGGCATGATTAGCACGGGTACTTCCTCATACAGCCTGATGCTGTGGTACTCGTCTGTGTCTCTGCTGCGCGGTTCGTGGTTGGGGCGCACAATCGCCATGTGTGCAAACGGTTCTGCACTTTGGGAGGTGGAAAGCTCTGTGGTAAGGGCCTGAATTCCCAGACCCTCTCCCACCGGAATTTCAGCTAGGGGCGCGCGGTCGCCGTAGCGCTCATGCCAGCGGGTGAACCATTTTCCGGGCATAATTCCCGGCACATAGGCAATGCGCAGCTCAGAGCGTTCAAGCACCTGGGCGGGTAGGGCCTGCGGAGCGTAGAGAAGATTTGCGATATGGTGGGGAAGCTCGTCGGCTCTTGCTTCTTCCTCTGCCCGTGCGTTGGTGTTGTTTTCACTCATGCCACCACGCTAGCACAGCGGGCGGGATACGCGGGGTGTATCCGTGGAATATACGGTAAAAACGAGCTAAGACTGCCGCTTATCAGCAATATAGGTGCGAATCTTTGAGGCTGTCACGCTGATCAGAATAAGCAAGACAAAGATGAGCGGCACCATCCACGGCTCAAATCCGAAGGCGGCAAGGAGAGCAAACCCGATAGTGACGTAGATAATCGCCCACATCAGGGTGCCCAGAAGCATACCGGGCAGCCAGCGGCGCATCGGCATTTTTGTGAACCCTGTGGTAATGATGACGGCGGTCTGTAGCCCGACCGTCAGAAAACAGAGCGGCACGGCGTAGGCTCCCCACCGGTTGATCATGGCGGTGGCTCGTGTGTAGAGCGGGGTCTGCATGGCGTTACGGATGCGCTCTAGGCGCGCGCTTCCCGTGGCGGCAAGGTATCCCAGGGCGTAGACGATGCTGGTGCGCAAAATACCGATGCCCCACATGATGACGACGGCAAGTTCGAGAGGCAGAGCCGCAAACCATTCTTTCACCCCCTCATTCTCTCATGTTTTGGGTACGGTACTCATCAGCTGAGGGTGTACATATGTTGCTCTGAGGTTCTGCGTAGTGCACATGATCCCGCAATCAAAAAAAATTTTAAATTTTTTTCTGCACCTTATTATTGGAGCCTATCCCCGTAAACACAGGGTTTTCGGTTAGGTAACCCTAAATATACTGACAGAATGTCGCTATTTTTCCGGGATTTACAGTTGGCAGACACCTCAAAATTAGGTTATATTTTTATTACCAAATAGGATACGCCTTGTGGGAAGGCCTCCTAGATACGGTTTTGAAGACTTTTCTTCCTGTGTGTGATGCGAAGGAGGAGGTTCCAGATGGAACCTCCTCCTTTCCCTATACGCGCATCCTTACTGAATTACTCGCTTCATTCTTTTCCCAAGGCACGTAAAAAGGCTCCCCAGATGTATGGGGAGCCTTTTTACTCTGGTGCAGAAATTTAATCTAGAGATCCAGCGAACCGTTACTTCTGCTCTCCGTTCTTTGGGCTGCTATCGCTTCCATTGGGCTTCTTCTGATGCAAAGAGCTCAGCGGCTTCGGAAGCTGCGTGGGGGTCCATGTTTTCTGTGATACCCCGGTGAAAGATGCTCCCGTCCCCGGCATGTTCCCCCGCTTATAGGACGCGGATGCGTTCGAGGAGGAGCCCGAGCGCTCGCTGGGTTCGTCCACGACCGGAATAATATCGAGAGGCTCGAACTCAGAATCGTCGAGATCAAGCGGAACCGGAACATCGAATTGGCTCGTATTCGTAAACCCAGACCCGCCTCCTACCGGAACAGAACCGGTCGCCGGTCCCTGCTGGAAGCGTGAACTCTGCGCACCTGAGCCTGTGGTGGTTCCCATCGGACGCTGCGAGCGCGGAGGTTCCTGGTTCATGGGGCGGATGGCTCCCTGCGGGGTGAACCCTGCAGGAGGAAGATTCTTCTCCTCTGCTACAGAGCGCGAAGGCGCAAATCCAGGCCCGGAATTCTGAGCGCTCGTATGCTGAGCCGTGGAGGTCTGGTGCTTCTGGTTTTGTGGTGCAAAGTTGCGCTGACCGTATCCCTGCTGCTCGCCGAGACTCTGCTGTCCTAAGCCTGTCTGAGCCGCCTGCCGGGTCTGGCCTGCGTTTTGGTTTTGCCGCATACCCTGATGCTGCCCCACACCTTGGCCCTGGTGCGTACCGTAGCCCTGAGCTGGCGCAGCATACGGATTTTGCGCGGTATTCTGCGGCTGTGTGAAGTATGGATTATGCACGGCACCACGATACGGCGCGGAATGTGCAGAGTTGTCCGCACGATCCTGCATGCCGGGGCCGAACGCCGCATCCTGAGCAGAAGTATTGCTCATACCGGAGGGCGCGGAATGACCCTGAGTCTGGTTTGTATTCGCGGGAGCTGATCCTAAGAATCCGTTCCTAGGCACAGCACCTTCGCGTTGCGGAGCATCCGCAGTATTTCCGGGTGCGGGAGTCACCGGGATTTGCCCGGTTGGAGTGGTCTGAACTTCCTGATCGAAAAGTTCACTCGTGCGTTCCAGCGGGCGCAGATGCGTTCCCGGAATGCGTGCCGGGCGGCGCGGGGTCTGACCCTGAACAGATGAAGACCCGACAAAACGGGTTTCGTGCCGCTGCGCCTCGGGCTGGGGTGCGGGCGCGCGGTGCAGGTTCTTCGGCTGCGCAAAAACATCCTGTGCGGGAGCCTCCTCTGCCGATACTGAAAACGCGTGCGCGGAAGGAGCTTGCTCGTATGAAGCTTCGTGGACTGCACCCTGGTCATCGTCGTACAGGACGGGTTCGGGAGCCTGCTGCGGAGGGTACTTAGGGTGCAACTGCGCCGGAAGCCTGCGGGCGTGCGAAGTACCGGAAAAGTGCTGCTGCGCATCCTCAGCTGAGTACAATTCAGCGTATTCGACGTATTCCTCATGCACCGACTCTTCACTCAGCTCGTGAGGCTCTGCTGCGAATTCATCGGCACCGATCTGTGGCGCATGGTCTGCGGAAACACCCTGTTCTGAAGACTCTTCCTCCAGCGTAGATTTGCGGGATGCACGCCCCGAGTTCCAGCGCAGCGAACCCCACCTGCTGGCCTTGGAAGAACGACTCGGTGAGGTTTCTTCAGGTTCCTCGGCGTCTAGCTCGTGTGCCTCATCCTGGGCGAATTCCTCTTCGGCAGCCTCACCCTCGATGGGCAGCGCATTATGCCCGGAGGTTTCGGGATACACCGCACCAGGTTCTTCGTGCCCATCCTTGGGCTGCCCCAGGTAGTAGAGGGCACCGCCGATCCCCGCGAGCGCCACGAAGGAAACCGCGGGAGCGCTCCACGGCAGCCACCCCATGAGGGAGAGAATCAGCGAGAAAATCAGAATAAGTGCCACCAGCGCGCCGATACCGAGCAGGGTCAGGCGCAGGGTTCCTAGGCGATGCAGGCGTTCCGGCAACCAAGGTTTCTGTTCTAAAACGGGCACAGGGCTGGTAAAAGGTTCGACCGGCGAGGCTTCGCGCAGATCGGAGAGCGCGGCGCTCGTCTCTTCTTCGCTGAGCGGGGGTACGTTTCCGCTCGCGGCGTTAGATTTCTTGGGGTCAGAACCGGGCACTGCGGACTCCTCAGAAAAAAGAATGGAATGCGAAGTCAGAACATCATCAGTCATGGAATGCGGGTTTACAACCGTCTGTTCGGGGGTGTCTGCGGCGGATGCACGACGCATATTCCGCGGTATAAACCACAACAGCATGACGACCGCTAAAACTACGAGAACACCCGACGTGCTCAAAATCGTCATGTGTATCTATCCCTTCAAGCTAACATTTATAAAACCTAGGACTTTTCATCTTACCTAGTACAGGACAGTGTTCGCATTCATCTACGTATACCGTGCGAAAATATACCAAAGAAACCTGGATTATTCAGGGCTCTTCTAGAAAATATGCGCTCAGCACATTTCCCGTGCATGTATAAATACTATCGAACACAGTCGAACATTACGTAAATGAATCAGGGGCGACAGCAGGTCATAAAACCGAACTATCGCCCCTGATAGGACTAGAGATTATGCAAAGAGTGATTAGCAGTTCTTATCAGCAAATTCTTTCAGCCATTCACGAAGTTCAGGGCCGAGATCTTCGCGTTCGGAAGCAAGAATAACGTTTGCCTTCAGATACGAGAGCTTATCCCCCGTATCGAAGCGGCGCCCCTTGAAGACCACACCGTATACGCCCTCACCTTCGCCGGTGCCGACTGCCAAAGTCTGCAGTGCATCGGTCAACTGAATTTCGTTGCCGCGGCCCGGAGCCGTGTTTTCCAGCACCTCGAATACCTTCGAGCTGAGCACGTAGCGACCAATCACCGCATAGTTGGAGGGTGCTTCCTCGGGGGCGGGTTTCTCAACAAGACCGGTGACCTTCACGTAGCCATCCTGGCCTTCAACCGCCTCGATAGCGGCAGCACCGTAGGCTGAGATAGACTCGCGGGGAACCTCCATAAGAGCGATCACGGAACCGCCGGTAGCCTGCTGAACCTCGACCATCTGCGAGAGCAAATCCTCTTTTTCGTCGATCAGGTCATCGCCCAGCAGAACCGCGAAGGGTTCTTCCCCTACATGTACCTTGCCGCGCAAAACTGCATGGCCCAGACCTTTAGGGTCGCCCTGGCGCACATAGTGCAGTTCACCCAACTCATTCGTTGCTTCAACAGCTTTCAGAAGGGCGTCTTTACCCTGCTCGGCCAGCTGACTTTCTAGGACCGGAACACGGTCAAAATGGTCTTCAAGCGCACGCTTGTTACGGCCGGTAATCATAAGAACATCGTTCAGGCCGGCGCGGATTGCCTCTTCTACCACGTACTGAATTGCGGGGCGATCAACGACCGGAAGCATTTCCTTAGGAGTCGCCTTCGTTGCGGGCAAGAACCTGGTCCCCAGACCAGCCGCCGGAATAACAGCCTTAGTGACAGACTTAGATACTTTAGTCATACCAATAAGCATAACTCATGCACCCTCTTTCACAGCCTGTAATACTACAATTTGACACGTACCTTCGTGCAAGAATTTAAAAATACCCGGCTGCACCTTTGCAGGTTAGGCACCATAAGACCCCGCCGAGCATCGCACTCGCCGCACAACATTATCGCAATGGTGAAAACACTCACCCAGGAGAACCATGAAACCCGAGCCCAGCACCTTATCCACCCCGCATGAGAGCAACGATGCACCCCACAGCAAAACTTCCGAAGATATCGCCCTCGACAAGCAGATACTGCGCTCCCAAATTCGCCCGCAGCGCCTGATCGCCAAAAACGCCCGCACAGCGGCGGAACACGAGCAGATGGCGCAGCAGTACCGCGACCATATTCTTTCACTGATCCCCAAGGATGCGCAGGCGCAAACTATCGCGGCGTACCTGCCCACCGCCTCCGAACCGCCTATCACCGCAGCGCTTCACGACCTGCACGCGCGCGGGCACCGCATCCTGGTGCCCGTAGTACGCCCGGCACGCACCCTCGCCTGGGTTGTCTGGGATCCGCAGGTGGAGCATCCGCTCAATGGCTTGGGCATTGCCGAGCCCGAAGGCGAAGAGTATGACACCCAGGCTTTTGTTGCCGCCGACCTGCGGCTAGTTCCGGCGCTCGCCTATGCACGCAACGGCCGCCGTCTAGGGCAGGGCGGAGGCTACTATGACCGCATCATCCCTACCCTTTCGGCAGATAAACTGCGTGAGAGCACCGTAGGCGTGGTGTTTTCCCACGAAGTGCTCGAAAGCATTCCCTACGATGAATGGGATGCCGTGCTCCCCCGCGTGCTGACCGAGAACGGCATAGAGCCCCTCGGCGATTCCGCGCTCTAGACCGAGAACTTAAGAACATTCTGCCTGCGCTAAGCCCCGCGCGGCACGCCACCCAAGTCGAAACCGGGTGAGGTTCGCGGTACACTCTATACGCAACACACGGCAGCCGCCGCGCTCGCGGCTGCCCTAGGATCTGTCATTCAGGAGAACCATGCCGGTCTACGTTTACCAGTGCAAAAACTGTGGGCACGCTTTCGAGAAACGCCAGTCGTTCAGCGAGGACGCCCTGCGCACCTGCCCGCAATGCGGTGAAGACACACTTCGCAAACGCTTCAACACCGTGGGCGTCGTCTTCAAAGGATCCGGGTTCTACAGCACCGATAAAGGTTCCAGCTCAAGCTCATCTCAAGCAGAGTAGTCACACGAAGAATCGTTCCCTCCCTGTACTGCGGCACTAGCCCCAGTGCGGGGGTTTTTGTTCGCGCATCCACTCTAGACGGGCACGTTCTTCGGGGGTTAAATGTTCCTGCGCCGAGCCGCGGGTATGCCGCAGGTTTCCTCGATTCGCGGCTGACTTCCCGGAGGTCTCTTTGCGTGCAGGCGTTGGCGTATTCGCATGAAGCGGTGCGTTCACGCCCGCGATGCGCGGCTCGTCCCCTGCTAATGTGCCTCCCCCGCTGGCACGACGATGGCCTCTGCGCGGTTTCGGTGTTGGAGAATACTCACCCATAGGTTCGTCCTTTCAGCTCTGCGCTGCCGGGAGGGTGCAGAAGCGCCTAGTCTGCATATATACCCAAATACCGTAGGATACGCGCCACCACTGCCTCGGGATCGGCGAAAACCTCCAAGGTGTTAAGGGTTACGTAGTTCCAGCCCGTGCGGCTCAACCTTTCAGGAACCAGGCGAGTATGCTCACGCACGCTCTCGGTCGTGTAATCAAACAGCACATCCGACCCCACCATGAGCGGCATCCGCTGTGCGCTCTCCTGTTCAGATTTGGTATGAATGAGCTGTTGCGGTGCCAGCGCGATAAAGGCGATCTCGTCTTCGCCGGGACGTACCCGAACGCCGCGTTCGCGCAGGCGTGCTACCGCATCGTTAAGCAGCCAGTCCTGAGTTACCGGATCGGTTGGCTCGTCCTCAGTCTCTAACCAGGCGTTAGAGGCGAGAACGTCCTCACGCGGAGTCTGCGCCGCAATCTGCTGCTGGTTCTCCTCATATGCGAGCATCAACCGGTACAGATCCAGCGCACCCTCGTGAAGTTTCTGCGCGTTCATATCGGCTGGGCTCACGCAGCTGACAATATGCGTGGCGCGCCGTGCGCGAGTGAGCCCCACTACGAAGCCTTCACGACCGTGCGGGCCCGACAGCAGCCCCAGATTATGGGAGCTCTGCCCCAGCCGGGCACGCCCCACACCCAGCGAGAAAATAACGGTATCGCGTTCCAGCGACCCCGCGCGGTTCACATCCACCACCCGGAAAGACTCGGTACCGGGCTTGAAAAACTCGGCAAGCTGCGGGTACGTATTCAAGGCTTGGCGCACCGCCCCGGCAATCCGCTGGGCATGCTTCGGGCTCGCCGTCACCACCGCCAAAGAACGTTCGGGACGACGGTAGGCGTGCTCAAGCACCAAACGGGTTACACGGTCCACTTCAACGCTCGGGGATTCCAGGTTCGCGTTATCGCTCACCTTCCCGCGCGTATCAATATACTCAATACTCAGCGTGCTCACGGGCTTGCGGGATGCCGGGCTCACCGGAATTTCGCGCAGGTGAGACCCATAGAATTCCCGATTCAGGTAGTCGAAAAGCACGCGGTCAAAGGGACGATGCACGAGCGAGAGCGTGCGGTTCGGAAGCAGACGTGAAAGCGCCCCAAAAGTGCTCTCCAACCGGTGAGAATCCGATGCTGGTGCACCCGAAGTTGGCGCCGAAACAATAAACGGCGCAGGGAACCCGGCATGAGGATCGCCCACGGCGATTACCTGATCCGCGCGCGTAATCGCTGGAAGGTTAGCCGCCAGCGGGGTGGACTCAGCATCCAGCAGGATAACCGCATCAAAACGCATCGACATGGGAACCCGGCGCGCCAGCGAAAACGGACTGGCAGTCCACAGCGGCAGCAAAGTACGCGCCATGACCGGAGCATTCACCAGAAGCGACTCAAGATCAAACTCACGGCCGCGCAGCTGACTCTTCAGATACGAAGCCTGCTCGGGGAATTCTTCGATACGTTCCGTCCACAACCGTGCCGTATGCGCCAGTAAACGCGCCTGGGCGCTCGACATATGGGCGTAGTCCGCGCGGCGGAAACGAGCCTCAATATCGCGCAGCTCGTCGCCGTCAAGAATTTTTTCGGCGTGCTGCTCCAGAAGCTCTTCAAGCGCAGACTGCCACCAGGCGAGTTCGAGTTCCGATGTCACCTCGGATGCGTTTGCCTCACGCTCACCCAGCTCGTCCAGAAAATCGCTCAGACCCGCATTCGTGAGCCGCCCTAAGAGTACGTCACGTTCGGGCAGACTCATGAGCACTTCGCGGTCGTTGAGCAGAGCATCCAGGCGGGCTTCGAGCTGGTCAAGATCCGTATGCACAAAGTCGACGCCTTCGGCGGTATCAGGGAGTATGATCTCAAGCCCCGAAAGCTCTGAGCCCAGCGAGTGCAGGGCGTTCGCCAAAGCATCCAGGTTATCGGGAATCTTCGGGGTGCTGGGCGAATCAAGAAGCCGAATCCACTCAGCACGCTCGGTCTGCACAACTTTGAGATGTTCATGCAGATCGCCAATATGCACTCCCGGCAAAATATACTCTTTTGCCGCTCGACGCAGGCGCGAACGCTGCATACTGCTCATGTCGATACGGTTTTCCCGTCGCCATGAGCCGGATGCGGTGGCCGCAATCAGGTCGGTCACCGGGCGGTCGTACACCTCTGCCCGGAAGCGTTTAAGAGTTTCCCGAATGCGAATCAGAATAGCAAGCTGCGCATCCCAATCGGCGATAGTACGTGCCCGGCGCAGATGCAGATCCGCGTTCATGGCGTTCATCGCCTCGCGCAGGGAAAGAAGCGAGGAACGCAGGGTAATAACGAGGGCGTAGGCGTCCGCCGCCTCGTCTTCGTTGAGCAGGCGGGCACGGTGCCAGGGCGAGGTGCGGGTTGCGCGTGTAAACCCGTTCAGTTCCGCAAAACGCACAATATCGGCGGTAATGGCTTCGCGGTCTTGCAGGGTATCAAGTAACTGACGGCTAAAACGCACCTGGGTCTGCGGCGCGCTCTCCTCAGAGGCGAGTTCGGCCACTCGCTGCAAGGCTTCACTGATAGAAATATGCCACAGCGGGTCGCGCGCCGTCAGTGCGTGAGTGTGATCTGTGAGCGCCGTGCGGGTTTCGATCAGCTCACGATTAAGATTTGTGGAATTAGGCTCTGCGGTATTCTCGTTACGCACGATAGCGCGAATAAACTCGGTTCGCTGATCTTCGGCAGTGTGTTCTGCCAGCAGATCGTAGCGCAGATCGTTAAGCCCGGTGCGTCCCAGAAGCTCGCTAAAGGATGCGAGGGTCGAACGTTTTTCTCCCACGACCAGAACCGATTTTCCACGCCCCATCAGGGTTGAGGCGATATTTACGGCGGTGCGTAACGGTTCTGTTCCGGGTGCGGCTGTCACAGTCATCGAAAATCCGCTGGCGGCGGTATCAATAATATTCTGCGCCACGGGGTCTGCGTCGAACAGCAGCGTTTCTTGGGCGGGATCGCGCTGGTTGAGGGGCTGCTGCAGGTTGTGCGCGTTCATCTCGCGCGGCTGCGCACCGGGAACTTTGAGCGCCGCAAGATCGCGCACGAGCGGGGTATGCGCAGTGTGCGGCAGCTCCCCCATGCTTTCCTTCAGATCTGCAAAGGTTGAGATAAAATACTTTGATTCTATGGTCATCCCTGGAATACGCCCGGCGGAGGCACGCATCCGCTCGATCACGGGTTCAGGGTCCAGGCGTGACATTGAGTTGGCGAGCTGCGCAACATCCATAGTGCCCAGGTCGATCTCATATTCCTGTTTGATTTGGCGCACCATAGCGGGGTTCAGGCGTGCAGAACCAGCTAGCTGCAGCTCAAAATCATCGCTTGTCGGATGCGGTGTCAGGTTCAGCGGCGCCATCAGAATTGGCGCGATAAACCGTTTTTCAGAGGCTTTGGCATCATCGCGCATCGCATGCGATAACCATGATGCGGTGCCCGCCACAAAATACCCGGCATCGAGCCCGTGCCCGGTCGAGAGCTCATAAATTTTGGTGCGCAGGGTACGCGCGGCACGCATCTCATGTCCCAGCAGAGACTTATCGCGAATCAGGGTGGAAAGACGTGTTTTGCGTCCGGCCAACAGCTGCGCAAGCCCGGAAGGGTTAGCGTCACTGAGATTGATGTGTACGTAATCGACCTGGTTGAAGTCGAGCATCGCATCCGGCCCGGTATACACGTCCATCTGCTGCGCCCAGCGTTCAAGACCCCCCGAGGGGTCGAAGGCGGGAGAGCTGGGATCCAGGTATTCCGGCTGGAATTCGGCGCTGCGGGGTTCCTTAGCAGCGGTGTTCTCCAGTGTATCCGGGGTTTCGTTCACAGTGTGCTCGTCCTTGGATGATTCGTGGTGAGTGTGGGGATAATCTTACATAACATCATACGGTGGCTCTAGCTAATTCCCGTGTATCCGGTGTGCTTTTCCACGGATCAGGCCGGGGAACGGGCGTTCCTCACGTACCGTTATCATGCCGACCAGAGGCGTATATTTGCGAAAAGTACGAGAAGGGTTACCAGCCCGAGGAAAATCATTGAGGCGATAAAAACCCATCGATAATTGGGGGCGAAGGGTTCCTCAGGAGCCTCGCGCAGTGCCCACCAAAGGAAGAACGCAAGCAGGGCACCGGGCAGGTTCCCTGCAAACACCAGCATCACCAGGGTATAGAAGGCAATCATGCGTTCGGTGTGTTCATTCTCGCTCGCAGCAAATTTGAGTAGTCCCGCGAATAGAATCGACAGGCACCCGTTCAAAAATGCTACAGCATAAAACGGAATATTGATCGCAGCTTTGAAATCCAAGCCGGAGTTGGCGGCGCCCAACAGAATCCACGCAAAGAGCGCCAGGGGCATGATGATGAGATACCAGAAAAGGTATCGACGCATTTTCTGCGGATTATTGATAAGTTCGAGGATTGCGATCACGGGCTAGGTCTCCGATGGGTCTGTGTGCTGCCGATCGATAGCTGCTGCACCAGCTTGGGCACGTATATCGGCGACGTCGAGTGCCCCGGTTTCGGCGCTAAATTCAGAACTTTCAAGAACCTGCGCTGTTTTGGTGGAGTTGCCGCGCTGTTGGGTTTCAACATGGTCGATATACCGGCGCACAATATAGTCCAAAAGCACTGAGAGCGCCACGAACGAGTGGTAAGGCTTGCGCTGGGTACTCAACTGGGTGGGGGTGGTTTGGTAGTGCAGTGAGTACTCGGCGTAGGAGGACATAAAGTTCACGCCAATAGCGGTAATTGCGATCATGGGGATTTTCCGCAGTGCCAGCATTTTGACGTGTTCGCGCATATTTTCAGTCTGTCCTGAGAAGGAGACAAGAATCACGACATCGTCCTGATTCATAGCGCTCATGGTGCTTTCAAATTCATTGCGTGCAGGAATCACATGGCAGAATTTGCCGCAGACCTGCATAGACTTAGCAAATTCTTGTACCGCGTTTCGTTGCGCGTACCCAGTTCCGAAACAGTAGATTGTGCGCGCCGTATGAAGTTTCCTCAAAAGCCCGGAAAGCTCCATATGTTCCAGGTAATCGTAGGTGCGCAAAATATCTTCGCGGCCGCTTTCGATAAAACGCGGGTTATAGGGTTCCGACTTCGTCAGGGAAGATTTGATGAAGTATTTCAGCTCGGCAAAACCCGAAAAATTGAGCTTCTTGGTGAGCCTAATAATGGAGCTGGTTGAAGTATAGGTCTTGTGCGCGAGGGAGTTGATAGTCGCCTCCGCAACAAATTCTTCGTTTTCAAGCATGAACGCCAAAATATCGCGTTCGGTATCGCTGAACCTGTGTTGGTTCGCGTTCACCACATCTTGTAAATCCACTCAAAAGCTCCTGAATCGAAAACGCGCAATACATAAATATTACAACGTCTTCGATTCAGGAGCTCGGTAGGTTTCCCTAGAAGGTGAATATAACCTTACTCTTTGGTGTTCACCATGGTTTCAAAACGCTCGCGAACCTGCGGAACGTCCATACCCACAATCACCTGGAATGCCTTGCCCTTGCGCACAATACCGAGGGCTCCGGCATCCTTGAAGGCAGCATCCGAAGTATCAACCAGGGATTCATCCGCCACCGAGACACGCAGGCGAGTAGCACAGTTGTTCACCGTGGTGATGTTATCGGCACCGCCAAGCAGTTCGAGGAATCCTGCCGCTCGCGGGGCATACAGATCTGCATCGCCAGCGTCATCTGCGGATGCGGCACCCTTCTTCTCGGCTGCCTTCGCGGCCTTGTATTCGGCTTTCGAGTACAGCTTCGTTTCGCCACCCTCAGCCTCGCGACCCGGGGTCTTGAAATCGAACTTCAGAATGAGGAATCGGAAGAGCAAGAAGTAGATGACGGTGAAGGACAGACCCACGCCGATCTGCATAAGGTAGGTAGGCCAGTGGTTCTGCCACAGCGGAACCCAGTTGAGGAAGAGGAAGTTATCAAGCAAGCCACCACCCATGTTGCCTGAGAGGCCAAGCATGTACATGATCGACGCCATCGAAGCCGCCAGCACCGCGTGAACAGCGAACAGCGGGGGTGCCACGAACAGGAAGGTAAACTCCAGCGGCTCGGTAATACCGATCAGCATTGCGGTGAGGGTCACCGGGATCAGCAGGGCGAGAACTTCTTTACGCTTCTCACGGCGTGCCGTGGTGTAGAAGGCGGCCGAGATACCGAGGGGCGCGAAGATCTTCGAGTTACCGTGCAGTGCGAAACCGCCGCCGGGGAAGAGCTCGCGCAGAGGCTTGTCGCTCTTGGCAAATTCGCTGATGTGGGTCGGCCAATCCTTCACGATGCCGTTCGGGGTCACAGCGTTACCGAACATGAACGGCGAGTAGATGAAGTGGTGCAGGCCGGTTGGAATCAGGATGCGCTCCAAGAAAGTGTAGATCCACACGCCTAACGCGCCGGAGGCGATGAAGAAGCCCTGCATGCTTGCGATACCATGCTGAGCGTAAGGCCACAGCCACGCGAAGATAAAGGCGATGGGCATCATCAGGAAGAAGCAGATCGCGTAGACGAACTGGGTGCCCTGGAAAATACCGAGGAAGTCGGGCAGCTTCTTATCGAAGTATCGGTTATGGACCCACACCACGATCGCGGAAATGATGATAGCGCCGAAAATACCGGTATCAATCGTCTTAATACCGGCGATAATTTTCAGACCGGTACCGTAAGAATCCGAGTTATCTAGCGAAATAGAGGTGTTGTAATCCAGCTGGAAGAATCCCGAACCGCCTTGGCCCCAGAAATTCAGCATACCGGCCACCAAATAGTTGAAGGTCAGATAGACCATTCCGGCTTCGAGGACGGCACGAGCGTTTGCGGTCTTTGCGAGCGCAATCGGCAGACCCAGCACGAAAAGGAGCTCTATTTGCCGGAAAACGGTCCATGCGCCGTCAAGCCAAACAGTCCACGCTTGGTACCAGAAGGTATCTTCGTTCGCGAGATCGCCAACAATATTTGGGAGGGTGGCAACGGTGCCGATACCGACCGCTAGGCCAGCGAAGGCGAAAAGAAGCACGGGCGCCAACATGGCGGACCCGAACCTCTGAATTTTTCCATCATAAGGCTGACGCCCTTTCTGGTTGAGAGTGAGCGGGCGCCTAGGTGTCTGCCGTGTGTTGGCCAGGAATTACCGCGCGATGCGCCCGCGCGTGTGGTGCAATGTTTTATTTAATAGCAATATCATGTCATCTTTTACGGACTAAAACCTCCTTGATCGGGTTTTTTGGCATAGTTTTTCAGAACCCGAAACATGTCCCAGTACCGGGTAAAAGTATTGGTGTTTCCGGTGAGTATTTTGCTGCGTTATTGACCATGCAAATGGTTAGCATATAAAAGTAGCTTTCCACCGACATTTTCACGAAGTGCAGAGGGCGAGAACCGCGTGTTGTCCCCTCACCTTTATATTTCTAGAGACGATGCGTTTTCTTACTCTTAACACTCACAGCTGGTGCGAGCCTCACCAGATCGTTAAAATTCACGAGCTTGCCCGTTTCATTGCCCACCATCGGGTTGATGTTATTGCGTTGCAGGAGGTGAATCAGTACCTGCACTCCCCTATTGTGGATACGCCACTGGGGTACCAAGGCGGGGCCAGTATTCCTATCCGCGAGGATAATTACGCACTTCTGCTCGTGCGGTTCCTGGCTGATTTAGGGGTTCAGTACGAATGGGCGCTAACCGAAACCCATATTGGATGGGAACGGTATGACGAATGCGTAGCTGTACTCTCTCGTATGCCTATCGAGCGCATCGAGCCTATTGTGATGAGCCCGCAGTATGACTACGATCAGGTGGAGCGCAGGTCTTCTCTAGCGGTTCGGGTTGGTACTGATGCGGGTTCCGTGTGGTGTGCAAGCACCCATATGTCGTGGTGGGATTTTCAGGGCGAACCACTTTTCGCACAGGAGTTTGCGCGGCTTTCGCAGGCTCTCACCGAGTGCGGTCAGGATGCGCCCGTTCTGCTGGGCGGCGATTTCAACACGGCGGCGCAGGCGCGTGGCGAAGGGTACGACCTTGTACTTTCTTCTAACCTGGTGGATACCCGTGAGATTGCCGAGCGTACCGATGGTGAGTTCACCGTACATCGCGGTATTGCCGGGTGGGAAGGGCAAGAGGAAGCCAAGCGAATTGACTTCGTGTTTGCCGACCGCGCGGTGAAGGTACTTTCGCATGCGGTGGTATTCCGCGATAATTCTCCTAAGGCGATTTCCGATCACAGTGGCGTGTTGGTGGAGCTTGACGAGTCGAGTTTCGAGCCCACTGCCAGGATGCACCCCGTGCCGCCGCCGCAGGTACAGCCCGGATAGTGCGGCGACCTTAGGGGTTTCGCAGCTTAGCGCGTTTCCGCCTTCAGATTTTAAGATACGTATTCCGTGGAAGGACAGCTCATGAAAACCGAAATTCAGTGGTGGCAACAGCCCGTTGTGTACCAGATTTACCCGCGTTCCTTCAACGACTCCAATGGCGACGGCATCGGCGATCTGCCCGGTATTACCGAAAAAATTCCGTATCTGGCGAAGCTGGGTATAGATGTTATCTGGCTTTCCCCAATCTATGCTTCGCCGAATGACGATAATGGCTACGATATTTCGGATTATCGGGCGATTATGACCGAGTTCGGCACAATGGCTGACTTCGACGAGCTGCTGGCGACCGCACATGAGCACGGCATCAAGCTCATGATGGATTTGGTGGTGAACCACACTTCGGATGAGCACGAATGGTTCCGTCAGGCACGTTCTGCGAAGGATAACCCGTACCGCGACTACTATGTGTGGCGTGACCCTGCCGGGTTTTCTGAAGACGGCACCCCGATTCCGCCGAATAACTGGATTTCCTGTTTCTCACCGTCGGTCTGGGAATGGGACGAGGGCACTCAGCAGTTCTATCTGCACTATTTTTCGGTGAAGCAGCCCGACCTCAACTGGGAAAACCCGAAAGTACGTGAAGAGGTCTACGACATTATGCGGTTCTGGCTTGATAAGGGCGTCGACGGTTTCCGCATGGATGTTATCAACCTGATTTCTAAGGATCTTTCCTTCCCGGATGACCCCGCCGTCACCGCAGGAGGGCTAGATAATTCTCTGGCGGTGGCCGCGAACGGTCCGCGTGTGCACGAGTTCCTGCGCGAAATGAACCGCGAGGTACTCAGCAAGTACCCGGTGATGACCGTGGGTGAGACTCCCTGCGTGAGCGTGGAAGATGCCGCCCTGTACACAGGTTTTGACCGCCACGAACTGCAGATGGTGTTCCAGTTCGAGCATATGGATGTGGATGCCAGCGCAGGCGGCGCTACCGGCAAATGGTCGGATACTCGTTTTAACCTGGTGGATTTGAAGAAGGTTCTCAGCCACTGGCAGACGGGGCTGCACGGTCGCGGATGGAATTCGCTGTACTGGAATAACCATGACCAGCCGCGAACGGTTTCACGTTTCGGCAATGACTCCCCCGAGTTCCGTGAGGTCAGCGGTAAGATGCTCGGCACGGTTCTGCACATGATGCAGGGAACTCCATACATCTATCAGGGTGAAGAGCTGGGGATGACCAATGTTTTCTTCGACTCGGTAGATGACTACAATGACCTAGAAATCCATGATTCCTGGCGTAAATACGTGGTGGAGTCCCAGCGGGTTAGCCCCGAGGATATGCTGCGGTACATCAGTGCTTCGGGTCGAGATAATGCGCGAACACCCATGCAGTGGGATGCGAGCGAAAACGCGGGCTTTACGACCGGCACCCCGTGGCTGAAGGTGAACCCGCGGTATACCGACATTAACGCCGCCGAAGAATTGGCGAACGATGATTCTATTTTCTATCACTACAGCGACCTCATTCACCTGCGCAAAGAGCACCCCATCGTGCTCACTGGCGAATACCGTGTGCTCAACCTCGAGGATGAGCAGGTGTACGCTTACCTGCGTGTGAATTCAGCGGAGGATGCCGCCGTATCCGGCGAGCGCGCCCTGCTGGTGGTTGCTAATTTCACCCAAGAAACACTGTCTTTGCCCTATGCAGACGGTCAGCTCGCTTCCTTGGCGCTCAAGAACCCGGGTGTGCTGAAAATTGAGGAGCTTGCGGCCATGGGAGAAGCGCCCGAACTGATCAGCTCAAACTACCGAAATGAGCACGGCGAGTTCACGGACGAAGGCACCACTCTGCGACCCTATGAGGCAAAAGTGTATCTGTACCGGTAGGGCGTAGAGTGCGCGGCGAGTGGCGCGCTGGCGCATCCTGACTAAAAATTTTACAGACATACCTGCGGCAATGCGGCTTACGGGGTTCCCCACTAAGCCACACGACGCAACCCTTAACGAAAGGCTTCTGATGAGTAGTGAAACCACGACTGAAGAGCGTGCGGTTCCTTCCTACGCCGGGCGGCAGTGGTGGAAGGAAGCGGTGGTCTACCAGGTGTACCCGCGTTCCTTCAACGACTCTAATGGCGACGGTATCGGCGACCTGCCCGGTATTACCGAAAAAATCCCGTACCTGGCGAAACTGGGCATTAATGTTATCTGGCTCTCCCCCGTGTTTGATTCGCCGAACGTTGATAACGGTTACGATATTTCCGACTACTTCGACATTATGAGCGATTTCGGAACAATGGAAGATTTCGATGAGCTGCTGGCGACCGCACATGAGCACGGCATTAAAATTCTGATGGATTTGGTGGCGAACCATACTTCGGATCAGCATCCGTGGTTTGTGCAGTCTCGTTCCTCAAAGGATAACCCGTACCGCGACTACTACATTTGGAAAGACCCCAACGGGTTTGATGAGAATGGCGCCCCGATTCCTCCGAATAACTGGGCTTCCGAATTCGGTGGCTCCGCCTGGGAGTGGGATGAAGCCACGCAACAGTTCTACCTGCACATTTTCTTCAAGGAACAGCCCGATCTGAACTGGGCGAACCCGAAGGTGCGCGAAGACCTGTATGCGATGGTGCGCTGGTGGCTCGATAAGGGCGTGGATGGTTTCCGGCTGGACGCCATCAACATTATTTCTAAGCCCGAAGGTTTCCCGGATGATCCTTCCACCGATTTTGAGAAGCATACGTCGTCGATCCCGTTTGTGATTGCGAACGGCACGATGGTGCATCCGTGGATGAAAGAGCTCAACCGTGAGGCGTTCTCGAAGTACGATGTGATGACCGTGGGCGAAACGAGCGCGACCAGCCCCGAGGACGCGAAGCTGTGGGCAGGCTACGATGCGGGCGAACTGCAGATGCTCTTCCACTTCGACCACATGGGCGTCGATAACGACCCCGAAGGTTCGCTGGGCGGCAAGTGGTCGTATGCGCCGTATAAGCTAACCGAGCTTAAGCGCATTCTGAACGAGTGGCAGACGAAACTTGAGGGCAAGGCGTGGGGTTCGCTGTACTGGAATAACCACGATCAGCCGCGCGTGGTCTCGCGGTTCGGCAACGATTCCCCCGAATTTCGGGTACTTTCAGCGAAGCAGTTGGCAACCACCTTACATTTTATGCAGGGAACCCCCTATATTTACCAGGGTGAAGAACTGGGCATGACCAATGTGCGATTCGAGTCGATCGAGGACTACCGCGACGGCGATTCGATTCGTTTCTACGAGGATATGCACGTGGATCATCAACGGCTCAGCCACGAGGATGCGATGCGCGCTATCTACATTAAGGGTCGTGATAACGCCCGCACTCCAATGCAATGGGACGACTCGGCAAACGGTGGGTTCACGAACGCGGGAGTCGAACCGTGGCTGAAGGTGAACCCAAACTACCCGCAAATTAATGCGCAGGCTGCCCTGGACGATCAGGATTCGGTGTTCTACCACTATCAGGAATTGGCGAAACTGCGCCGCGGTGAGCTCAAAGATCTGATGGTATACGGGTCGTTCGCACCCGTAGATTCGGTTGAGGTTCCTCATGCCGAGGATGAGCAGGTGTACGCCTACACCCGTACCGGCGGCCCGGACGGCACCGACGCGAACCAGTCTCTGCTCGTGGTTTCTAACTTCACGTCTGATTCGGTGGAGCGCACCTTCTCGCTGCTGGATGATGCGCGTGCAGCCGGGGCGTCCGTCGAACTGGTGCACTCCAACTACCGGGATGATACCGGCGCGCTGACCGATGCGGGCACCACCCTGCGCCCCTACGAAGCGAAGGTCTACCGCATCGTGAAGTAGGTTCTTCTGGTTCTTCTCCTATAGAAATGCTCTCTGCTAAGTGTGGAGAGCATTTCTATAGATTAAGGGTACAACGCACAGATTTATCTATACCGTTTTGCGATCATTCGGTCAACAGTTATATGCACACGCGGCATATTGACGATATTTTTCAAAAGATAATCAGCAAATTTTTCTGCCTGCGATTGGCGAAGCTGAGATATTAAATCAACGTTTCCCTGGCGGTCTAACCAATACCTTACCTCCGAGAGGTATAACTGAACCCAAAAATCAGGTGTTGTAAAATCCACGAGCTGCATCAGGATATTATCAGCGCTCATAATGTCGTATCCTAAGTTCTCGCCTGCCTCCGAAAGCCCGTATGCGATAAGAGCTTTATCATTCGTTGCTAAGGCATCAACATTTCCTGCAATTGCAGCAGCATGAACATGCAAATCCTCCGGGTCGGGATAGTTGGGCACCTCAGGTACAGGAAAACCTCGAAGTATGCAATCATTGCCGCCACAGGATTCAATGATCTGCCGACGCCATTTTTCGATAACTCCTTCATCGAGAGTGGGGTTGTTGTTCCGTGTATGGTTTCCCCATTCGTCTAATATTCCTTGTGAAATTAGGACTTGAAATCTACCTTGCGAATAGAATGCAGACTTTAGAATCCAATCTCGTAAAGTTTTGGACATTAATATATTTGCATCAAGCAAAACACGGTACGTCTCCACGCTAGCCCCGTTCTTTCACCCTAGAGACCCATTTCATGCTCGAAGTCACGAAGTTTATTAAAGGCATCAATTTGCTTTTGAAGCTGCTTCTGACGGAATGCATCAACATCTGCCGTTAAGAGACGCACGTGTGAGCGCACTTTGTGGGCTGGAATTTTCCCTTCACGGATAAGCTTCATTAAAGTTGGACGGGAAATCCCAAGGCGCTTTGCGGCCACTGTCGTCGTTAACTCTTGTGGAACGCTCACCAGGCTAGGCTCCTGGTCATTAGCAAGCATCGTAATCATCTCTGCGATCAGTGAATTCAGCTTAGGCCCAAGCTCCTTCGCTTTATCTCCCTCAATACTCACCTGAACAGAAATATGTTCTGCATCAGCTGTAGCAAGTTCCGCAGCCAAAATTTTGACGTCACGGAGCTCCTCAGCATCTTGCCTGACCTCTGCAAAGGGCTGGGCAAGCGTGTCTGTAATAGTCACGGCGCACCTCCTGAACTCTTTACGACCGTTACCCCAGATTATAAGGTATCTATAATATCTGCAATATTTTGCATTTTTTACAGATAAAATCCCGGTTTCCTCTATTTCCAGACGAAGGTACCGTTTTATGAACTTGGGATTTACACCTGCGCTGCTCTCTTCCATTTTCGGATGTGCATACAGAAGTTGGTGAACGGGGCGACCGTGTTAAGTAGCTTTTTATCGCTCACCTCTCTCTCCTCCTCAGCCCTAAGCCGCCCGCGTATACTTGCACACCGGTTTAGCAGCAAAACGCTACTGCATGATCAGTCCACCGTCCACCGTCTATGAGCTTCCCGTCACGTAGCTGGCCTCGCCAGAGAGCCAGAATAGCGCCGCTGCGGCAGTAACATACACGTGGTTTTTGGTACAACCTGTAAAAGTACCTGGGCGTCTTCCCTAATCAGAGATGTTTTTTGCCTGCCCGGCCGATACTGCTACTCCCACCGATCACCAGAAAGTCTTGTTCTCAAAGCGCTTCTCGGGGTTCATTTTTATGCTGTTCGTTCAGTATGACAAGAGTTATGTTTCGACGAAGTCGCGCACTATATCCACAAACCGTTCGGGGCTCTCTTTCTGAACCCAATGTTTATGATGCTCAAAAATTTCGACCCGTGTATTCGGCATAGAAGCGGCTGCCTGCTTCACATCAACGACTTTGACGCCGGGGTCCTGAAAAGGCACACATACGATAGTGAGTCCCCAAACCATTCAGAGTTTCGGTTGGCAGGATGTATGTACGTAAGCCAGCCATACACAGTTTTGGCAGGTGCTGGGCTATACCCAGCGCCGCACCCGCTGGCGGTACTGCCGGTATTCTGTACCGAATTTCTGGGTGAGAACCCGCTCTTCGGGAATAATCTGAAAACGCGTTATCCAGACGACGAAAAGCACCACCCCGAGCACAGCCTGCACCTGCCACAGCCACACCGCCCACCCGGTAAGTATGCAGGCCATACCCAAGTACATGGGGTTGCGGCTTAAACGGTATATTCCGGAGGAGACAATGTTTACGGTGCGTTCGGGGGCGAACGGGTTCACTGTGGTGCGGGCACGTCTAAATGACAGCACCCCCACCGCGTCCACCGTTAGGCCGAGTACAACCAGTGCAAGGGCGGGAACCAGCAGCAGCGGTGGTCTTCCTGTCAGCGGCGGCACCCCGCAGATGAGCCACATCAGTAAGGCGCACAGTGCCCCAATAAGTGGCGGTGGAACTTTATATTCAAGGGCTGCAGCTAGTCTTTTCATGGGGAGCAAGTTATTTATTTCGGTCAAGAAGCGGGGTTTATGCGGGAGGCGGCGGCGTTAACACTGCCTCTACTGCCGCGAGCGCGTGAATGGTGGTGCTGTCAAAGACCGGCAGCGGGGTCTTGTCCGCTTCTACTGCCAGGCAGAGTTCGGTGCACCCCAGGATCACGCCTTGGGCGCCCTGCTCCTTCAGCCCTGTAATGACCTGCTGAAGATACTGCACGGCTTCAGGCTCCACATGGCCCAGGCACAGCTGCTCAAAGATGATGCGGTTAGTCTCTGCCTGTTCTGGTTCAGCCGGCACGATCGTCTGGATTCCTTGCGCCGCCATGCGCTCGGTGTAGAACCCGTCGCTCATGGTGAAGGTTGTGCCCAGCAGCCCCACCCTCTGCAGCCCCTGCCTTTGGATGGCGGTGGCGGTGGCATCAACTACGTGCAGTAGCGGTACGGTGGTGGCACGCTCTATCGCGGGGGCAACCTTGTGCATGGTGTTCGTGGCCACCAGCAACAGCTGCGCACCCGCACCCTCAAGTTTTGTGGCGCTTGCCGCCAGCAGAGCCCCAGCGGCTTCCCAGTCACCGCTTTTTTGCAGGCGCACGACTTCCTCAAAATCTACACTGTGCATCACGATGTCGGCGCTGTGGTTGCCTCCGAGGCAGCGGTTGACCTCACGGTTAATGATCCGATAGTACAGGGTGGTGCTCTCAGGGCTCATGCCGCCGATAATGCCTAGAGTTTTCACGGTGCACGCTCCTTTTATTGTCTTCTGGCGGGTATTCCTCATTGTAGGGTGAGCCCTGTAACCCCGTCTATAGAGAAGGTTTTGCATTCAAAATGCATATAGAATGTGCAAGATACTTCTGAATAGAAAAGCGGCATCCCACCATATACGGGGCGGCAAATCGGAGATCTTAAGGTTGCTCTGAGGGAGGGGCATTCCACACCGTTACGCGCTCCGCCTCATGCCGTAAAGTACGATGTCCTTCTCGTGTTCCGGAGCCTACAGCAATCATCATAATGTCAAGATATCGGCTTGGCAGGCGCAGCATCTCACGCAATTCTGCACGCTGATACCCCGTCATAGGTACCGTATTCCACCCGGCTTCCTGCGCCGCCAACATAAAAGTCATCGCCCAGAGCCCGCAGTCTAAACCTAAAAATTTCTGTATTTCCTGCTCGCTACGCGGCTCATAAAATTCAATAGCGGCGCGGGTCAGCCTCTCACAGATTTCTTGGGAGAAGCATCCAGCAATATATTCTTCGTGATGTATTCGACTCAAATTATCCGCGCAGTATGCTTGTCGATCACCCAGCAGAATCAACACGGCCGATGCAGTCATAATCTGCTGCTGGTTATACGCAATAGGCAACAGCTTTTCGCGTGAATGCTGCTCGGTTACGATCACAACCCGCCACGGCTGCGAATTATTACTGCTGGGAGCCTGGTTAGCAAGATCAATAAGACGGTATATTTCCTCGTGGCTTATCAGGCAGGCCGGGTCAAAATATCGAGTAGAGCGACGGTCACGTATAAGGTCTTGCAAAGTCATGGGTAACATTTTCTCTTCGGGTGATTACAAAATTCAGTATAATGTACAAAAAATGCATTAAAACATAACTTACTTATAGGTTCTATACATACTTTTAGGTAAGTTTTAAGTATTTACGGTAGGTTTTTAATGAAAAAAATTTCTGCAATAGAGATGGCAATGAATCTGGTGGGAGGCAAATATAAGTGCCTCATTCTCTACCACTTGAGCGGTGGGGCAAAACGCACCCGCGATCTACTTCTGCTACTTGAAGGGATCAGTTCAAAAGTGCTAACTGAGCAGCTCCGTCAGCTCGAAGAAGATGGGCTCATCGAACGCACTGTATATGCGGAAGTACCACCAAGAGTGGAATACACACTAAGCGCGGAAGGGCAAACATTTCTACCGGTGCTACAACTCATGTGTGATTGGGAATGGGAATACGACTCTAGGCATCAAGGTATTGTGAAACCTTGTACATCACGCATAATTGAGTAAAAATATAGATATTCATATAGCTAAAAATCTTCGTCACACTTTTCGATCAAAAAATGCCTTTATGTGAATGATGCGTTAGAAAATGTTTTATTCACATAAAGGCACTTTTTAGCGCTTACCGAGGGCTAAACAGCTATGCACGTATTCACGCACCGCCTAGCAGCAAAACACTACTGCATGATCAGACCGCCGTCTACCGTATACGAGCTGCCGGTCACGTAGCTGGCCTCATCAGAGAGCAGGAATAGCGCGACCGCGGCGGCTTCACGCGCATCGCCCACACGTTTGAGGAGAACGGCCTCGGCAAGCCGTTCCTCGAATTGGGCGCGCATCTCATCGGGAAGAACCGACCGCAGGTTGCTCGTAATCGGCCCGGGAACCAGGCTATTCACCCGAATATTGCGCGGTGCAAGCTCGGAGGCCCATCCACGCGCCGCCGCCAGAATAGCAGCTTTTGTTGCGGCATAGGCAGAGACTATAGGCGCTCCCTCATAGGCCGCCGTCGAAGACGTCACTAGCACCGAACCACCTTCCTTCACATATGGAGAAAGCGCGCCCATTTGGATCATCGGTGCCACCACGTTCACCTTAAATATCTGGTCGAGAGTCGCCTGATCCATCTCTTCCAAAGGACCTCCGGCTGCGTATGCGGCGTTGAGCCACAAACCATCCAACGCACCGGCTCGCTCCACCACAGGCACGATGCGCTCCAAAGTGTTGCCATCTGAAACATCATCCAGAACGGCGGTAGCGTGATCGCCCAGCTCGGCTGCTGCAGCCTGCACATGGCTTTCGGTGCGGCCCGTAAAAATAACGTGTGCACCCTCTTCGATCAGACGTTTTGCGCCCGCCAAACCAATACCGCTGCTCGCGCCGGTAATCAGAATGGTCTTGTTTTCAAAGCGTTTCATGGGTTTCCTCCTCGTTTTTATGTTCACTCGATGACTAGATTCACGAAGTATTTGGGAGTACAACGCTCTTTTTAACACTACAGATTGAGGACAGAAATACCTAGAGTTTTGTTTAGAAGGACCGAGTGGTCAGAGTACATTCGGAGCAGGTTTCCTCTGTGATGCACAGCTCCGCGTCCCAGTACCGCTGGCTGAGCCGGTGCACATGGGGGCGCATATCCTGCGGGCAATCCTTCCCTTCATTGAGGTCTATCCCTATACGCCCGGAATCGAAAGCGCAACGACCGTGTGGACTGCCGCGCTGAGCGAGGGGAAGAACACCATGCCCCATTCTTTGCGGGTCCAGCCGATAAATGCATCACCCGCCTGTACGACCGCAAAAGTCACAAGAAGCAGGGCGACGGCACCGCCTCGAAAATAGAAGGGTGCAATAAGAACAGCTATTCCAGCCGGTATGGCGCGCACAGCATACATGTATACGTAGAAACGAGTATTAGCGTCAACGGAAGAAGCGTGAACCATAAGCCCGGGGCGGCACAGAGCCAATACCGCACTGGCGATTGTTACGAGTGCAGAAATAGTATTTATAGTTAGCAAAACGGGATTCATATCTAAGTCTCCGTCGGTAGCTTTTCGTATTTGTTTTATTCCTTAATTTGTTCAGATAAAACATCGAGAACTTCAAGAGCGGCAATAACAGATTCATACTGATGTACCCCGCTCCATTGCTGAACCTGTTGGCGCCAACGTTTTCGGATTTCCGCTAATTTCTGCTCGCCGTGTTCGGTCAAGGAATACCGCGGGGAACGTTTATGCGCGGGATTTTCGACGGACATAACCAGCCCCTCATCCCGCAGGAGGTTGAGCTGCTTTTGCACACCCTGCCGGGTTATTCCCATACGTTCGGCGATTTGAGGAGAAGTACTCGGTTCTTTCGCCATCGAGATTGCACCTAATACTTGCCAGCGTGCAGTTGTGAGACCGCTTTCGGCGGCGAACCGGTCTCCCCATGCGGTGAGTGTTCCGTTCACACGGAAGATCTGCACCACGAGTTCACTCAGTAATGAAGCATCCATTTTTCCTCCAGCGGCAATTATGACAACCAGTTTACACATATGACAACTGGTTGTCAATGACTGACGCGAGGGCTCATTAAGACAGAACACCATAAAGGACAAACATACAGAGCAGGAGTAAAAACTTACAGCAGGAGTATGGACCCCTCTCCCAAAGAAAATCTGCGCTCCTGATTTACTATCACCTAAAGAGGCACCCCTAATGAATAACCCTCAACAAGGCGTTAGAATCCTAATGCTTTTAGATAAAGATTATTTTTCTTGTTAGATAAATTCAAAAATGTTTTTTGAGAATATTCAGGGAGCTTCCACAGAATACCCAGGCTATAAGCTTAGGGTGAATCCATGACTATTGATGAGAACTTTCCAAAACCTGAGCATGGAACGATCCAGGCTCAAGATGTTCATGAGATAGAGAAAGAATCTGAAACGGATTCGGCTGAGAAGCAGAATTCGTTTCCTCCTGCTCTTATAGCTGTGCAGACCATAAGGACTGCTCTTGAGTTCATGTTAGTAATGCCATTACTCCCTTTGCTCACTATTGGTCTTGGAGGTTTCCTTCTCTTCCTGCCTTTTGGTTTGCATTTTATTTTGCAAGCTGTGGCATGGTCACGGGCAAAGAAAGAAACTCGGATCGCTTGGATTGTAGGAATCAACATTTATAGCCTGATGATTGTTGCGCCTATTGGTGCTTTCTATACGTGGTTCATGATGAAGCTGCAGGTGGCAGCTCCAGACATAACAGGTGTTGATATTGGACTATTATGGTGGTTTCTAGGTGCCTGCGTTCTTGAAGCTGTTATCAGCATCGTCATGATCGTCGTGATGAATGTAATCAAGAGGAATGATCTTCGTGATTTTCAAGGCAAAAGGATTACTGTCGCTAAACCTCGAATATATGCCGATACTCTACACGGTTCTCAGGGAAGGGTGTACGAGTTGGTTGATGATTCAACACCTTTGAAGGAACATCGTAAAGATTTAAGCGTTGAAAATCCCCGGCAGCACGTTAACGTTAGGTCGCAGAAGAAAGATTAGGGTGAGCACTATGAGCACCGATAAGAATTTTCCGATAGTTAATGATGAGTTTGCTATAGGCCGGGCTCAAAACGTTCATGAAATAGAGAAAGAATCTGAGGCAGATTCGACTGAGAAGCGGAACTTGTTTCTTTCTATCTTTATAACTGTGCAGATTATTAGGCTAATGCTCGAAACCACGCTTCTCCAGGGTGTGATGATTTCCGCCCTTCCCAATGATTCTGGTTATGTTGATTTTCGAGTACTTCTTCTTATGCTCATCCTTTTTTCGCCCTTTATCGTATATATTCTGCTGCAAACTGTGGCATGTATAAAGATGATTCGGGGAACCAAAACCGCATGGGTTTTGGGGACAAACATCTATAGTCTGCTCATCGTTGCGCCCCTTGCTACTTTTTATACATCGTTCGTTATAGAGGTGACGGCTTCAAATGTCGATATCCGACCATTACAGTGGATGCTAGGTGCCTGCGTCCTTGAAGCGATCATGAGTATCTTCACGATTATTGTAGTGAGTATATATAACTGGAAAAATAAAAAACTATCCTCTCATAATAAAAATATGGATACTGATAAACGCCCAACGCCAGATAATACTTTATCTGGTTTCAAGAATGCAATATACGAAACGGATGATTTAAAAACCCTGAAGAAGCACCATGAAGATCCGATTGTAGAAATTCCTTGGCAGCGCGTTAACGTTAGGTCGCAGAAGAAAGATTAGGGTGAACAGCAATGAGCACCGATAAGAATTTTTCAGCCACTGATAATAATGATCCGCAGCCTCCCGTGGAAAAGCAAAGTGCATCGGGCAATAATCCGGAGAATGCCCATCAAGATCCCAAATATACACAGCTATACGGCTTAGAAGGTATTGAGGGTAAGATGTCCTTGGAGCCTCAGGCTGGCTCGGAACCTCAGGGGACCAAGAAAAAGGAAGAATCTCATGAGCGCGTACCAAAACAGTTCGATATAGACCCCAACACCCGTGAGCCTCTTCTCATAGCACAGGCCATCAGGAATGTTCTAATTATTATTCCTGTGCTCATCATGC